>NZ_CAXTKA010000013.1:0-118928 GCF_964244875.1 uncultured Devosia sp. | reverse complement strand
CCCGGCCGGAGCCTGTCTTCGGGCGCGAAGCGACCCGGAGGCCGGGGTGACACCGCGGGTGGGCGAGATTGTGCCAGGCGAGGCGGGAGTGGGCGTTGAACCCCATGCCCTAATCGATCAATAGATTGACCGTCACCCGCTCGTCGAACGACCATCCCCCCAATGACAAAACCCCGCCCGCCGCGTCGCGCACGATGGGGGCGGTGCGGATGGCTTCGGCGGGGGCGGTGACCTTGAAGCCCAGGAAATCTTCGAGCCGGTGGCGCGGCAGGTAATCGGCGACGCTGGCGGTCAGCCCGGCCTCGTCCGAGCCGTTGCGGATCAGGAAGCGCTGGTCCCAGACCAGTTCGGAGCGCGGCAGCAGCAGCGCATCGGCCGGCAAGGTGCGGCCCGGCTCGCGCGCCACGACAATGGCGCCGCCACTGGTGCGCACGACACAGCCATGGGCGGTGATGGCCTTGGACAGCTCGCCCGCCGCCAGGTTGCCCTGCAGCCGCTCGACCAATCCGAGCGCCCGTGGCTTTTGCCGCCCGCCCACGATGTTGAGCACGCGCGCCAGCATCCGCACTGCGACGGCCGGGCTCAGGGCGCAAAATTGCCCATGGTCAATACGCGCCGCGCCAAACCCATCCAGGCTGACCAGCGTGGCAAAGCTGGCTTCGGCCATTTGCGCGATCGCGGCGTCCGCCTCGCCCATGCGCTGGGCGAACCGGGCGAGCATCGACCCATCCAGGCCCAGCCCGGCCAGTTGCGGCATCGCCTTGCGCCAGCGCACCCGTTCGTAGTGTTCGTCGCCATTGGACGGATCATCCACCGGCACCAGCCCCGCCGCATCCACCACCGCCCGCAGCGCCTGCGGCGCCACTTCCAGCAGCGGCCGGCAGACGCGCACGCCTTCGACCAAAGCCGACCCCGCCATGCCCTTGAGGCCCTCGATGCCGCTGCCATGCGCCAGCCGCATCAGGATAGTCTCGGCCTGGTCCTGGCAGTGATGGGCGGTGAGCAGCACCGGCACCGCGTCCGCCGCCATCGCAGCGCCGATCAGGCGATAGCGCGCGATTCGCGCCGCCTCCTGCAGGCCGCTGCGTGGCTTGGCCCCGGTCCAGACCAGGCCCCGCGCGACAATGCCCAGATCGGTCGCGACGGCCAAAACCATCGCGACTTCCGCGGCCGCGTCGGGACGCAGGCCGTGATCGACGCTGTAAACGCTCAAACGCGGCGCCGTGGCGCGGGCAGCGGCCCAACGCTGTGCCAGCAGCAGCAGCGCCAGGCTATCGGCCCCGCCCGAAACCGCGAGCCCGATGGCAGGCAGATCGGCGAAGGGGGCAAAGATCGCCTCCAGCACCGCCCCGTCGGCAAAGCTCAGGCCGGCGGACATTCGGCCTGGGTCTTTTCGGCGGCAAGCCGGGTCAGGAAGGCCGGGGTCAGGTTGGTGTAGCGCTTGTCGATTTCGGCAAAGGTGCGGCAGGCCGTCTCGCGCTCCTCGGCGCCCGCCAGCGAAATGCCCAGCTTGAGCAGCAGATCGGGCGCGCGCGGATTGTTCGGCGCTTTCTGGAAGGCATTGAGCAGCACTTCGGCGGCCTCGTCATAGGCGCCCCGTTGCAGCAATGACTCCCCCAGCCAGTTGGACGCGTCCGAACTCTTGGCGTTGTCGGGATAAAGTTCGAGGAACTGGCTGAACTGGTCTTCGGCAAAGGCATAGTCGCCCCGCGTCAGTGCCTCGTAGCCGGCATTGTATTGCGCATCGGCATCGGCATCGCCGGTATCGGCCGCCGGCGCATTGGGATCAAAACTCAGATCCAGTGCCGGCGCCTCGCCGCCGATCGGCACGGCCTGGCCGGTGCCCGGCGGAATGGCCTGGTCGCCATTGCCGGTGCCCACCAGCGGATCGCCCGAATTGCCCAGGGCGTCGGGCGCGACGCTGCCATCGGTAAAGGTCGGATCGAACTCCGCCTCGCCCGGCAGTGGCCGCACGCCCTGCTCGGGGATCTCGGTGGACGGCACGGCGCCGGGGTCCTGCGGCAACGCCCCTGACGGCGTCGCGCCGTCAGTTGGGGTTGCCGCCTGGGGTTTTCCCGGCGCACCGCCTTCCAGCGCCTGGAAGCGCTGCTCGCTGTCCTGGCTCAGCCGCTCCACCAGCGTCTGCATCTGCGTCAACTGGAAGGTCAGCCCCTCGATCTGCCCGTTGAGCAGCCGGGTCTGTTCCTCCAATTGCTGAATGCGCACCGCCAGTTGAGCCGCCTCCTGGCTTTGGGCGACGTGGATGCGCGCGCTCGCCACCGCACGGACAGGGGCCAGGGTCGGCATGCTCGTCGCCAAGGCCGGCGCGGCGTTGCCCAGCACCAGCGCGGCAACGACGACAAGCGGCTTTCGGCGCTTGAGGAAAGGAGCGGAAAAGAACAAGAGGAGCCTCCAAACGGTCGCAACTGATGCCACGAACATGGCCATTCAAGGCTCGCGAATAAAGACCAATTTTGGTCAAAACAAAGCGCCGGGGGCCAATTACGCGGCACCCGGCGCTCTTGTCTCCAGTTTGCACTGGATCGGCAGGCTTTTCGGCGCGCGAAAAGCCGTTTGGCGGTTACTGCACGACGGTGACGGCGCGGCGGTTCTGGCTCCAGCACGAAATATCGTTGCAGATCGCCACGGGGCGTTCCTTGCCGAAGGATTTGGACTGGATGCGCTGGGCATTGACGCCGCGCGACACCAGGTAATTGACCACCACCGAAGCGCGGCGAGCGCCCAGGGCGATATTGTATTCGCGGGTGCCGCGCTCGTCGGCATGGCCTTCGATCAGGATGCGGTAATTGGCATATTGATTGAGCCAGCCGGCCTGCTTGTCGAGCGTGGCCGAAGCCTCGGCGGTCAGCGAGGACGAGTCGGTTTCAAAGAACACGCGATCGCCGACCGATACCAGGAATTCCTGCTGGCTGCCGGGGGCACCGCCGCCGGGGCCGACATTGCCCACACCGGTCATGCCCACATTGCTGTTGGGCGAACGCGAACATGCCGCGATCGCGACGACGAAAAGCAGCATGGCAGCGGCGCGCAAGGCAGTCTTGATGGGTGCGTTGATCAGCACGGGAAAGCTCCTGAAAGGCGAAAATCTTAAGGACGCCATTTACCGCGCTTAATCTTAAGACCGGGTTTGCCAACGTGGTTAATCTTGTCCTATCGCGGCTGCAATGTGGCAGGAATCCTGGCTTTTGGTGATGGTGCAGAATGGCCACAGCGATCACGCGGATCACTTTAAGGTTAAATGCCGTGCACGCCAACGTCCTGTCGAGCCGGGCCCCCACAAACAAAGCAGGGGGATCCATGGCCCCCCTGCGCCTTGGTGCGCGGCGATCCGATCAATCGATCGGGCCTGGCGAGCCGGGCGCACCTGGGAGGGCGTTGGGAAACAACTCGTAGCTTTGCTGGCTCGCGGCGGGGACGAATACCCGCTCACGCATGACTGAGTCTTCGCCCCAGTTGAACATGAAATTGGGCGCACCGACCGGGATATTGGCAAAGCGCTTGTTGACCACCAGCGCCGCCGAATATTGCGTCAATCCGGCAGCGTAGACGTTTTCGGTGTACAACCGCTGATAGTGCTTCATGAGTTCTACCCGCTCGGCACGATCATTGGTCGCGGTGAAAGCGTCGACCACATCGATCATGTCCTGCTCGAACGGCAAGAGGTCGAGCGTGCCGTCGCTGCCGGCGCGATGGAACACGCTGGTCCGCGGCCCGACGGGCGCCAGCGTCGTGGTGTTCTGCACCACCGTCACCAGGTCGGACAGATTGCGATAAACCAGCCAGTCGAACTGGCCCGACTGGGTGTTGGCATCGCTCTGGGTGGAACTCATGAAGTTGGCCACCACCCGGATGCCGATCGGCTCCAGCCCGGCGATGACCGCTTCGGCAACGTTCCTGTTGGTCACGATCTCGGTATTGGTCAGCAGCGTAATGGTGACATCCTCGCCATTCATCATCCCGGCGGGGAAATTGACGAAGCCATTGCCATCCGTGTCGACAAGCCCGGCCTTGGCCAGATAGGCCTTGGCCGTTTCGATCGAGAACGGAAAATACACCGTCGAGGCCTTGTCGTAAAAGGCCGACGCGCTGTAGATGCCGCCGGGATAGATCGCCGTGAACGGCCCGCGCGACAGGCCCTCGCCCAGGCGCTGCCGATCCAGCGCCGAGGAGATCGCCTTGCGGAAATCGAGGTTTCGATTGAGCTCGCGCACCGCCTGGGCCCGGGGATCGGGCTGGCCCCAGCCATTGCCCGACAGGTTGAACAATAGCGAATAGCCGATGGTGCGCGGCCCGAACTCGAGGCGCGCCGGCGCATCCGGCTGGGACGCCCGCTTGAGCGCTTCAACGTAGTTTTCCGGCTGCTCCAGGTTGGAATAGTCCCCGGTACCAGAGGCCGCCATGATATCGCGCGCCGCCCAGGTGGAGAGCAGGTATTGCACCTCGTTGAGATAGGGCAATTGGTTGCCGTTCTCGTCGACCTTCCAGTAATAGGGATTGCGGCGCATGACGATGACATCGTCGGCACGATATTCCATCGGCACCCAGGCGCCCATCACCGGCATGTTCATGTATTCAGGCGGGAAGGCGTTCTTGTATTGATCGTAGGTATTGGCGGTGTTGTACTTGGGATGCTGGGGCTTCAGCAGGTGGCTTGGCCCGGGGCAGAACGTGCCATAGGCCATCTGGTAGAGATATTGCTCGGGACGAACGCTCTTGAAGGTCCACTTGATCGTATAGGGATCGAGCGCCACCAGGGTCGTGCCGGTGCCGAAGGTTTCCGGTGTCGCGCCATTGGTGGGCGTGACGTTGGAATCAAGGACATTGTCCTCCCAATAGAACATGACGTCTTCGGCATCGAACGGATCGCCGTCCGACCATTTGGCGCCCTCGATCAGGTGCATGGTCAGTTCGTGGCCGTCCTCCGACCATTCCCAGCTCTTGGCCAGATTGGGCAGCGGCTGTAATTCCTCGGCCTTGATCTGGAACAGCGGGCCGGTGCGGGTGAGGCATTCGGACATGCCGATATCGATGCCGCCCCAGCCCTGGGCTTGGCCACCGATATAGTTCCAGCCCTCGGGCCGGCCACCGATGACGTGACGCATCACGTCGCCATAGACACCGATCCCGTCGGGCATGTTGGCAGTCTTGAACACCAGGGGTTCCTTGGGCAGGCGCTCGGCGACCGGGGGAAGTTTCCCGTCGGCAACGAACTTGTCCATCCATGCGGGCTGGTGGTATTCGGGCAGCGCCTTGTATTCCAGCATATCGGCGACGCCGACGAACTGCGGCGTCCCCTGCGCGGCGAAAACAGGCGGATCGGGCGGCACTGTCGGCTCGACGATCTGTGCCTGCACCGCGCCGGCGCAGACGCCAAGCCAGAGGCTGGCGCCCCCGGCCAATCGGACCAGTTTGTTCATCTCTCTCCCCTTTGGCGCGTCATGCGCCGGTCCGGCCATCGCCATCGTCCCGCACTGCGCCGGGTATCGAGATGGTACCGAACCCTCCCAAGCTAGTTCGGCACCTCCCGCTGCGGAATTAGGCGGTGTCGCAAAGACCTTCGTTTTTGGTGTTTTCTGTAGGCACGACGCACAGCCGCAGCAACACGACGCCGGCACCACCCTGGTCCGAGACACGCGACCAAGCGGGGAAACGATCGCGAAGCCGGCTTTGGTCCATCGTCGCCCTGAAAGCTTGAACTCTCGTTTGCAACGCGCGACAGAACAGGACAAAATCGAAGGTGTTCAAGACACGGCTTGATGGATCGACCGCTCGCGCCATTCTAGGCTTGGGCAACATCAACGGGAGGAACCCATGAGCGAATTCGACCTACAGGATTTTCTGTTTGACCTGCGCGGCTACCTGATCCTCGAGAAGGCGATCGACCAGACGCTGCTGGCCGAGCTAAACGGCGCCTTCGACACATTTCCCGACCTGCAGTTCGGCGAGTGGTGGGGCAATACCCAGCGGCTCGACAATAACGGGCATGCCGGGCTCGAACTGCAAAACGTGGTGGAAGCCGGCAAGCCGTTCGAGACCCTGATCGATCATCCCTCCTGGGTGGACCGCCTGCAGCGCTATTGCGGCGAGGACGGCAGCTGGGTCGAAGGGCTCTATATCGACGAGTGCTTCGCCTCGGTGCGCCGCAGCGGCGGCTATTTCCCGCTGCATTCGGGCGGGCAGGACGGCGTCATCCGCAACCAGTATGGTTTTGCCAACGGCAAGTTCCATTGTGGCCAGGTCAATATCCTCTTGGCACTGACCGATATCGGCCCGGGGGACGGTGGCACCCGCATCGTGCCCGGCAGCCACAAGAGCAATATCGCCCATCCTGTGTTTTCCCAACCCTTCGCCGAACGCGTCAAGGCCGAAGACGAGGTGGTCGAGGGCTCCATCGAGGTCAACATGAAGGCGGGCGACGCGTTGATGTTCGTTGATGCGCTGAGCCACGGGGCCACCAAGCGCACCAATGCAGGCGATCGCCGCGTGGTGATTTACCGCTACGGCCCGATCTGGGGCAATACCCGCTATGGCTACGATTATTCGCCCGAACTGCTGGCTCGGGTCACCCCGGCGCAACGCAAGATCCTGCAGCCGATCACCCGGCGCGCGCCCGGCACCGCGCGCGGACTGGACCGGCACGCTGCCGAATAAAGCCTGGATGGGAGACCGTGCCATGTCTGAACTGGAAATTACGCCCGCTCCGGCATCGTCTCCCATCATCTGCGGCATCCAGCACCAAGGCCTGGGCCAGAGCCGTGGCTTTCGCCCCGAGGGCACCAAGGATTGGTTGCTGATCTTCACCCTGGCCGGGCAAGCCTATGTGCGCACCGCCAGGGGCGAGCAGACGCTCAAGCGCGGCGACATCCTGCTGATCGCCCCCGATACCGCCCAGGAATACGGCCACCTCGACGACAATAGCGGCTGGATCAATATCTGGGTGCATTTTCGGCCGCGCGCGCACTGGATGGCGTGGCTGAACTGGCCACAACTTTCCCGGGGCGTGATGGTCCTGCCGGCGGCCGGCGAGGCCATGGCGATTGAGCAGGAATTGCGCCGCATGGTCGATATTGCCGAAGGCGGGCTCCGTCTGCGGCTGGACGCGGCCATGAACAGCCTTGAGCGTGCGCTGATCGCGGCGGACGGCCTCAACCCCATTCACGCCACCTCCATGCTCGACACCCGCATCAAGCGGGCATTGGAAATTGTGGGCGAGCGCCTGCGCGAGCCGCTCAACATCCAGAAACTGGGTCGCTCGGTGGGCCTGTCGCGATCGCGCTTTTCGGTGCTGTTCACCGCGCAGCTCAATCTGTCGCCGCAGTCCTATATCGAGCTGACGCGGCTGTCGCGGGCCGCCCAGATGCTGGATTCCTCGTCCTGGCCGGTGGCGCAGATCGCCGAAGAGGTCGGGTTTCCCAACGCCTATTATTTCTCCACCCGCTTCCGCCGCCAGTTCGGCGTGCCGCCATCGCTGTATCGCGCGCGCATGGAGGGCCGGCCAGATGTTGCCCAATGAAGCCCCGCCCCGCATCGGCCGCTGCGGACGCGATTGCAATACCTGCGCCCTTGGCCATATTGATCGCCTCGCCGATCGTCTGCGTCCGCAAGGTGACTTCATGACCGACAGCCCGCTTGTCATCGCCCTCAACATGGGCACCCTGCTGGGCCTGCCTGCGTGGTCCGCCGCGCCAACCGGGGACGCCACCAGCCTGGCCAAGGGCCTTCGCGTGGCCGGTTATGCTGGCATTCAGGGCGCGACCAACCCCGTTTATCGCGCGTTCGGCTTCAAGACCTATGGCTCGGGCCGGGTTGTCGAGCGCAAGGATGCGCAGGATGTGCTGGCGCGGCAACAGGCGGATGGCCATCTGGCGACGACGCTGCATGTCGGCACCGGTCTTGAAAGCGACGCCCAGGCCATGGGCCTGATCGAAGCCATTCTCACCGCCAGCGATCACCTGGGCCATCCGGCCCATATCGAAACGCACCGCGCCACCATCACCCAGGACATCTGGCGTACGCTGCGCTGGATCGAGCACTTCCCCGAGATGACGTTCAATGCGGACCTGTCCCATTGGTACACCGGACTGGAAATGGCCTATGGCGATTTCGAGGGCAAGCTGACCTTGCTGGCGCCCTTCTTTCACCGGGTACGCTTCGTTCACGGCCGCATCGGCACGGGCGGGATCATGCAGGTCGCCATCAAGGCGGGCGGCCGCGACGAGCCGCATCTAGGCCGATTTTCACGCATGTGGGCGCTGTGCTTTTCCGGTTTTCTGCAAGCCGACACGGCGGGGCAATCCATCGTCTTCGCCCCCGAATTGCTGCCCGAGCAGGTCGAAACGCCCACCGGGCCTCTGCCGATCGACTATGCCGTCCCCAGCCGGTCCCAGACCGGCGACTGGGTCGAGACCACCGATCGCTGGGACCAGGCGCTCAAGCTGGTGGACGTCGCCAAGGCGAGTTTCCAGATAGCGCAAGCCATGGCCGCACCGGCCTTGGCGCAACGGGCATAGAACCTTCTAGCGCGCAGGGACGACTTCAGGCCCGCAACGGGCTCCAGGCCGGGTCCGACGCATAGCTGTCGGTGGGGATGGTCTGAACGTTCCGCCCCCAGATATCCACGCTCATCAGCTTGGGGCCGTCATTGCCGCCCGGATCCTGGAAGAACATGATGACGCGGCCATTGGGTGCCCAGCTCGGCCCTTCCGCATGGAAGCTGGAATAGAGCATCCGCTCGCCCGAGCCGTCGGCGTTCATGATGCCGATATTGAACTGCCCGCCCGACTGCCGGGTGAAGGCAATGAGATCGCCCTTTGGCGACCAGACCGGGGTCGAATAGCTGCCCTGGCCATAGCTGATGCGCTGGGCATTGCCGCCGCCCGCGCTCATCAGGTAGAGCTGCGGCGAACCCCCGCGGTCGCTCTCAAAGATGATCGTGCTGCCATCGGGCGAATAGGACGGGCCGGTATCGATAGCCGCCCCGGATGTCAGTTGGGTCGGCTGGCCACCCCCGACACCGACCGAATAGATATTGGTGGCGCCGGCATTTTCCACCGAGAACACGATGCGCCCGCCATCGGGCGAAAAGCGCGGCGCGAAAGTCATGGAGCCGAACGAGCCCAGCCGTTGCTGCTGCCCGCTCGAAAGTTGCAGGATATAGACCTGCGGATTGCCGTCCTCGAAGTTCATATAGGTGACGAGGTCGTTATTGGGCGAGAAGCGCGGCGTCAGCGCCAGCGTATTGCCCTCGGTCAGATACTGCACATTGGCGCCGTCCTGGTCCATGATCGCCAGCCGCTTGACCCGGTTGGCCTTGGGACCGCTTTCGGCGACATACACCACGCGCGTATCGAAGTAGCCGGTGCCCCCGGCCAGCGATTCATAGATGGCGTCCGAAATGATATGGGCGACCCGGCGCGAGCTGTTCGGATCGGTATTGTAGCTCTTGCCGACCACCTGGCTGGCCTGCTGGGTATCCCAGACGCGCACCGAGGAGGAAATCTGCCCGCCCCGTTCCACCGCGCCCATGACCAGGGCGTCCACATTGGCCGTGCGCCAGATGTTGAAATCGGGCGAGTTGTTGACGTCCCCCACCTGCACCGGCAGCGTCGCCGGATCGAATGGCAGGAACAGCCCGGAGCGGCGAAGATTGTTGCGCACGATATCGGCGATTTCCTGCCCGAAGGCCGGATCGGACGAGGCGAAATTGGGAATGGCGATCGGCAGCGGCTGGAAATTGGCGCCCTCCACCACGATCTGCAGCGCCGCCATCGCCGAATTGCCGGCGGCCAGGACCGCACTGCCTGCAAGGCCAAGCTTGAGCGCATTGCGCCGGGTCAAAAGGTTCATTTCGATATCTCCATCTCGGCGGCCCGGACCTTGTGTCCATCCCAGCCATAAGTGTTCATCAAGGCCGCAGCGTGATCTCGAGTTCACGCCACTCGTTATAGGAGTCAGGTGACAGCCTGTAGGGTCCGCAGGCGGTGACCGCCCGTTGTGCCGCCCGCGCCATGGCCTGCCCCGTGATCGAGGCATCCGCCACCAGCACTTGCGGGGACGCCGCCACGCTGCCGTCCTGGTTCAGGTTCACCCGCAATTGCACCGACAGGCCCGAACTCAACTCATCGGGCATCAGGTTGGTGATCCAGCATTGTTTGATCTGCGCCACCAGCCCGGCGATTTCCGACTGGCTCAGCGTCGCCGATGTGCCATCGGTATCGCCCAGGGTCGGCGAGCCGCCCTGCCCGGTCGTGGCGCCGGTTGAGTCATCCCTGTTGATTATGGCCGAAATATCGTCGGCCAGCGAAGCGTCCAGTTCCGATGTCGCCGCCTGCTCGCGCTCGGCCGCCTCGGCGGCAGCCGTCGCTACCCGCTCGGCCTCCTCCTCCTCGCGCTTCTTGCGCTCGGCTTCTCGCTGGCGCTCGGCCTCTTGCCTGGCGTCGGCTTCCGCCTGCCGAACAGCCTCCTGCTTGGCGGCGAACTCGGCGCGCTTCTGGGCCAGATTGGCCGGCCGCGCCGCCGGGGTTGGCGCCGCCGGCTGCGGTGGGGTTGGTTCGGGGGTCGGTTCAGGGACCGGCTCGGGCTCTGGTTCAGGCGCAGGCTCCGGCTCTGGTTCGGGTGCCGGCTCCGGCGTGGGTTCCGGTTCTGGAATGGGTTCGGGTTCCGGGGTCGGTTCAGGTACGGGTTCCGGCTCGGGCACGGGCGCCGGTTCAGGCACGGGCGCCGGTTCAGGCTCCGGAGCTGGTTCGGGCTCAGGGATGGGTTCGGGCTCCGGAGGCGGCTCGGGACGGGTCGCCGGCGTCGGCGCGGTATTGGTGACCGGCGCCGGGGTGGGAATATCGGCAGGCCGGTTCTGTTCCTGGTTTTCCTCGGTATTGCCGGTGGGCTGGGCCAGTTCGGCGGGCTGCTCGGTTTCCATCGCCGAGGGTGTCGGGGTCTCGACCACTTCGCTGTCGAGCGAGCCGACCCGGATATTGGTCAGATCCGAAATCGGCACCAGATCGACCGCGATCGCCTCGGCCACCGGCTCCAACGGCTGCGCCTGCCCAAGGTTGATCAAACCAATGGTCAGCAGAGCCAGATGAGCGATAGCCGATACGACGATCCCGGTGCGCATGGCGGGCGGCTACCCCGGCTCTTTCTCGGTGATCAGGCCGATCTTGGTGAAGCCGGCGCCCGACAGCAGGCCCATGACCCGCATCACCGAGCCATAATTGGCGCTGGTATCGCCGCGCAGGAAAATCCGGTCCTCGGTGCCGTTGGTAGCCAGCGCCGTGACCGTCGCGATCAGGTCCGCTTCGGCCACCGGGTCTTCGCCCACAAAGATCGCGCCTTCGGGCGTCACCGCTACGGTAACCGGCTGGGTCTGGCTATTGAGCTCGTTGGCCGCCGTCTTGGGCAGATCGATCGGCACGCCCGCCGTCATCATCGGGGCGGCCACCATGAACACGATCAGCAGCACCAGCATGACGTCGACCAGCGGCGTCACGTTGATCTCGCTCATCACGCCGCCGCCGCCCCGGCGCCGGCTGCGTCGGCTGCCGCGCCGTCCGCCACCGCCTCCGCCGCCTGCTCCACCCATGCCCATGGCTATTTGCCCCGCGCTTCGAGCTGGCGCGACAGGATGGTGGAAAATTCGTCGGCGAAGCCTTCGAGCCGGCCGATCATCTTGCCGGCGTCCGAGGACAGCTTGTTATAGGCGATCACCGCCGGAATGGCCGCCACCAGCCCGATGGCAGTGGCGAACAGCGCTTCGGCGATCGGCGCCGCGACCACCGCCAGATTGGTGCTGGACGACGCGGCAATGGCGGTGAACGCATTCATGATGCCCCAGACCGTGCCGAACAGCCCGATAAACGGGCCCGCCGAACCCACCGTGGCCAGAAAGCCCAGCCGCTTTTCCAGCGTTTCACTTTCGCGCGAGATGGCCACGTCCAGCACCTTGTCGAGCCGCTGCTGCATGCCCACGAACGAGGAGGCGTTCTGCTCGTGGCTGCGCTTCCATTCCTTCATGGCGGCAACGAACACCGAACCCAGCCCGCCGCTGACCTTTTCCGATTGCTGCTGGTAGAGCTCTTCCAGCGATTGCCCGGACCAGAACACGCGCTCGAAGCGGTTCATCTCGCTCTGGGCCCGCCGGTAATAGAGGGTTTTGTCGATGATGATGGCCCAGCACCAGATCGACGCGCCCAAAAGGCCCAGCATCACGGATTTGACGATCCAGTCGGCCGACCAGAACAGCCCCCAGATCGAAAAATCGATGTGTGGCGCCGTGGCTGCCACCGCTGTCGCTGCGTCCATGGAGTGATCCTTTTCGGCCGGCTACCAGGCCCGACCTTCCGGCACAGGCCATGCGGTCGGAATTTGTCAAATTTAAGAGAAATGCCCCGCACTCCGGCCTTTGTTGCGCGCAGTACCTCCGGGCTGTCCCTTTGCCGCAATTATGGTCAAGGATTGGTTAACAAAAGGCTGTCCGCGCGCCGGCTCGTCGAAGTTGTGAAGGAACGGGCCAGCCCCCCCGTCGTTGCACAATCCGCAACACCGATTGCGTCCAAAAAGGAGGAAATCGCCATGACCGTTCGCACAACCGCGCTAGCCGCACTGATCCTGGGTGGGGCAATGTTCGCCGCCGCGCCCGCTTACGCCGAAGTCATCAATATGAGTGCCGAATTGAACGGCGCTTCCGAAGTGCCCGCGAACGACTCTGCCGGCACCGGCATGCTGGAAGCCACCTACGATACGGACAGCAATGAATTTGCCTGGACCGTAACCTATGACGGCCTGACTGGCGAGGCTACCGCCGCACATTTCCACGGTCCGGCGGCGCCCGATGCCACCGCCAGCCCGGTCGTTCCGATCGAAGGTCCGATGGCCAGCCCCATCACGGGCACGGCGACCCTGACCGATGACCAGGCCACTGCCTTGCAGGACGGCATGTGGTATTTCAACGTCCACACCGCTGCCCATCCCGATGGTGAAATCCGTGGCCAGGTCATGGCTGCAGCGATGTAATGCGCGATCAGAGGGGGCGGCGATGCGGTCCCCTCACTATCTCCCCGCAGACAGTCGCGTCCGCAACGCCCTCGGCAACCGCGCGACCCCGCCCGCCGTGTTGATCGCCACCACCACCACTTCGGCCTGCGTCAAATGCATGCCGTCGCGTTCGATAGTCTGTTGCAGCGTCAGCCGGACGCCGGTGACCGACCGGACTGCGGTGCTGACCACCAGCAGATCATCGATATGCGCCGCGCCCAAAAACTGCAGCTCCATCGCCCGAACGGCAAAGGCGAGGCCATCCCGGGCCAGAACCGAATGGTGAATGCCGAAATCACGCAGCAATTCCGTCCGCCCCCGCTCGAAGAACTTGAGATAGGCGGCATGATAGACGTTGCCGGAAAAGTCTGTGTCTTCATAGTAGACGCGAATTGGGAAGTGGTGCGGACCGCTCACTCCTCCGCCTCCGGCCCCTCGAACAGGCTTGCCTGCATGCCGACAAAGCCTTGGGGCACGGCCCGGCCAAGATGCTGGAACGCCGCCCCGGTCAGCATCCGGCCGCGCGAGGTGCGCTGGATGAAGCCTTGCTGGAGCAGGTAAGGCTCGACGATCTCCTCGATCGCATCGCGCGGCTCGCTCAGCGCCGCGGCGATGGTTTCGATGCCGACCGGGCCGCCGCCATAGAACTCGGCGATGGTGGTGAGATACCGCCGGTCGAGCTGGTCCAGCCCGCGCGCATCGACATCGAGCCGCAGCAGCGCCTTGTCGGCGATGGCGCGGGTGATCTCGCCCGAACCGTCGACCAAGGCAAAATCGGTTACCCGCCGCAGCAGCCGGCCGGCAATGCGCGGCGTGCCGCGCGAGCGCCGGGCGATCTCCATGGCCCCGTCGGGCGCCATCGGCATGCCCAGGAGCCGCGCCCCGCGCGTCACGATCTGCACCAGCTCTTCGGGCGTGTAGAAATTGAGCCGCACGGGAATGCCGAAACGGTCGCGCAGCGGCGTGGTCAAAAGGCCCGCGCGCGTCGTTGCGCCGACCAGGGTGAACTTGGCCAGATCGATCCGCACCGAACGGGCGGCCGGCCCCTCCCCGATGATCAGGTCGAGCTGGTAATCCTCCATTGCCGGATAAAGGATTTCCTCGATCGCCGGATTGAGCCGGTGGATCTCGTCGATGAACAGCACATCGCGGTCTTCCAGATTGGTCAGCAGCGCCGCCAGATCCCCCGCCTTAGCGATTACCGGGCCGGACGTGGCGCGAAAGCCAACGCCCAGTTCGCGCGAAATGATCTGCGCCAGCGTGGTCTTGCCCAGCCCGGGCGGCCCCACGAACAACACGTGATCCAGCGCTGCGCCACGCCTTTTGGCCGCCTCGATGAATACTTCCAGATTGGCCCGCGCCGCCGCCTGCCCGACGAATTCGGAAAACCCGGTGGGGCGCAGGGAGACATCGAGCGGATCGTCGCGACCGGCAGCAGGGGAGGTAAGGGTCACGCGAGCAGATCCATTCCGGATATACGCTTGGCGGCATTTCGATCGAAGGTCACCGTTGCTTCGCACTCGGCCTGGCGATTGATCTCAGCAATGAGCAAATCGGCAAAATCGATCTTGGCATGATTGAACTGGTCCAGAGCCCATTTCACGATGTCGCTGCGTTCGACGACAATGTCTGATGTTTCAAGGAGCCGCTCTATAAAGGCCGCTACGCGGTCATAGCCAAATTTGTAAGTTTTGCCGAGTACCCACGCCAATTCGGCAATCACGATCAAGGATATATGCGCAGGGCTAGCCGGTGATCGTGCATCAAAAAAGCTTATCGCCAAGGCTGTTTGCTCAAAATTTTCTTCAACAACAAGTCGCACCAGAACGTTGGTGTCGACACCGATCATCGCTTCACAGCTCGCGCAAAGCGCTCCGCCACCGCCTCTGCGATACCCTCATTCATCTGCTCGATGCTTACCGGCCCTACAGGAGATGGCCCAAGAAAACCGGCCAGATCAACGGCGCGCAGTGTTCTAGGCTTTATCGTCGCCGTTCCGTCGGCCTGATTGACGACCCATTCGATTTGCACGCCCTCCGCCAAGCCGAGTGCGTCGCGAATTTCGCGCGGCACGGTCGTCTGGCCTTTGCTGGTCATCTTCGAACGTGCACATATTTGCAGATGCTCGTTCATTCCTTACCTCCAGAGAGTTCCTTACATATCACAGTAGTAAGGAATCGCGGGCTTTTCAAGGCGTCAACTGCTCAGCTCTCGCAGTCCCAGCCGGATCAGCTTTTCGGTCGGTGTCCCATCCCCTTCGCGCGCGACGATCCGCGCCAAGGCCGCCGAGGCCTGGGCGCTGGAATAGCCCAGATTGGTCAGGGCGGAGACGGCATCGGTGATATTGCTCGACGCCAAGCCCTCGCCCAGCGCCGATTGCAGCCCCAGCACGCCCGCGTCGATTGCCCCCGTCGTCGGCACCTTGCCCTTGAGTTCGGTCACCAGCCGCACTGCCAATTTGGGGCCCACACCATTGGCCCGCCCCATCATCGCCTTGTCCTGCAAGGCGATGGCGCTCGACAGCTCGGAAGGCGACAGCGCCGAAAGGATTGCCAGAGCCACGCGCGCGCCGACACCTTGCACGGTCATCAGCAGCGTGAACCAGGCCTTTTCGGCCTGGCTGGAAAACCCATAAAGCCGGATCATGTCTTCGCGCACCACGGTTTCGATGAACACCACGCTGGCCTCGCCCACGCGCGGCAGCGCCTGCAGCGTGCGCGAGGAGCAGAACACCTCGTAGCACACGCCGCCGACATCGATCAGCGCGCTGTCCTCGGCAAAGCTGTCGACGACGCCCTTGAGCTTGCCGATCATGCCGAGGCCTTGAGCCGTTGCGCCGCGACACGATGATGGGCATGGCAGATGGCGATAGCCAGCGCATCGGCTTCATCGGCGCCTTTGACATCGGCCGCGGGCAGCAGCAGCTTGACCATCAATCCAACCTGCCCCTTTTCGGCATGGCCGGTGCCCACCACCGATTTCTTGACCAGATTGGCGGCATATTCGGCCACCGGCAAGCCATGCGCCGCCGGCGTCATCAGCGCCACGCCGCGCGCCTGCCCCAGCAGCAGCGCCGACCGCGCACCGGCATTGACGAAGGTTTCCTCGACTGCCGCCTCGTCGGGCGCGTGTCGCTCCAGCACCTGCGTCAACGCCGAATACAGCACTGCCAGCCGATCCGCCAAAGACCCATCGACCGGCGGCGTTATCGTGCCGCAGGCGACAAAAGCCAGCCGGCTGCCCTCGGAGGCGATGATGCCCCAGCCGCAACGGCGCAGGCCTGGATCGATGCCGATGATTCGCACAGCCTTGTTCATGACCCACCTTTAGCTACCCCGCGTCACCCTACCAAGCCCAAAGTGAACAAAGCAGAAACACCGGCGGTGGAAAACCGGGGATCAATAAAATCGCGGCAATCTCGCCAATACCATCTTCAACACCCCTGCCTAGTGTCACGCTCGGGAATGCACGAAAGAACCGCGATGATCCAGAGCGCCAGCCGATTGCCTGCCTGCACGCTTCGCGGGCCCCCCGCTGCCAGCACACACGCCTCGTTGCGTTATTCCAGCCAGATGCAACCGCTGCATCGCAACTGGCGGCTGATCTCCTGACGGCCAAACGCCAGCGAAACGATCAGGCCAGCCCGCCGACACATCGATCGGCCGATTTGATTGGCCACCCATATCCGCACGCATTGATTGCGTTGAGCAGAAAGAGTGTCCATGGCCGCTTCCAGACTGGTCCGTGCCTTGCAGAGCTGGTCGAGCGTCGTGCGCTGGACCCTGCTCGGAACCCTGGGCTGCGTTGCGGTATCAGTGGCGTTCAACGCCGTGTTCTTTGATGGCCTGGGCCCCAGCGCCGTACATCGCTCCATCGTCAGCGCCACCGTGCTGCCGGTCCTTTTGGGCATGCCGCTGTTCTTTTACATGAGCATGCGGGTCCGGGGCCTGGCGATCAGCAATCTGCGTCTGGGCCTCGTGGCGCGCACCGATAGCCTGACGGCCTGCCTCAATCGCGGCGCCTTCACCGGCAAGGTCACGACACGGCTTGCCCGCACCGACCCCCCGCCTTACGGCGCCCTGCTGATGATCGACGCCGACAACTTCAAGGCCATCAACGATCTGTTCGGCCATGATGCGGGCGACGAGGCGCTGACCATCATCGCGCGCTCGATCCGCGCCGTGCTGAGACCTGGCGAACTGGTCGGCCGCATGGGCGGCGAGGAATTCGGCGTCTATCTGCCCAATGTCGACCAGCACGGCGCCCAAACCATTGCCGAGCGCATCCGCCGTTCGGTCAATCTGGCGGCATTCTCGCCTGACGGTCGTCCACGCCAGCTCTCGGTGAGCATTGGCGGTGCCGTGTTCGAGGGGACCGCCAGTTTCGCCGAACTGTTCCGCATTGCCGACCAGCGGCTCTACAATGCCAAGCAGGCTGGCCGCAACCGCGTCGCCATCATCCAGGCCACCGACGATCCACCGGTCGCCCTGAGCCAGGCCGGCTGACGGAACCTAGCCGTCGAGCTTGGCCATGTCCTCGTCGCTCATCTCGAAGTTGGAATAGACGTTCTGCACGTCATCGTCTTCCTCGAGCAGGCCGATCAGCTTCATCAGCGTCGCGCCCTTTTCCGCATCGATCGGCGTATTGGTCTGCGGCTTCCAGATCGCCTTGATCGACTCGGCCTCCCCAAGCACTTTTTCGAGCGCCGCCGATACCTCGATCATGGCTTCGAACGAGGTATAGATCCAATGGCCGTCCTCGTCGCTTTCCACATCGTCGGCGCCCGCCTCGATCGCCGCTTCCATGATCTTGTCGGCCGAGCCGGCCTTGCCCGCATATTCGATCTCCCCGATCTTGTCGAACATGAAGCCGACCGAATTGGTTTCGCCCATGGCGCCGCCATTCTTGGAGAAGGTCGAGCGCACGTTGGACGCAGTGCGGTTGCGGTTGTCAGTCAGGGTCTCGACGATAATGGCCACGCCACCGGGGCCATAGCCTTCGTAGCGGATTTCCTCGTAATTTTCGCCGTCATTGCCGATCGCCTTCTTGATGGCGCGCTCGATATTGTCGCGCGGCATCGACAGGGCACGCGCATTGTTGACGGCCAGGCGCAGACGCGAATTGAAGGCCGGATCGGGCATGCCCAGCTTGGCGGCAACGGTGATTTCGCGCGCCAGCTTGGAAAAGACCTTGGAGCGCACGGCGTCGCTCTTGCCCTTGCGGTGCATGATGTTCTTGGCATGTGAATGGCCGGCCATTCGGTCCCCCGGGATGCATTTTGAAATTTTGCCCGCTTATAGGGGCACAAAACCCGATTGTGAAGGTGGGACTACCCCACGCCGGCGCTAGAACTCCGGCAGTGCCTGGGCCAGCACGCCGCCGACGCGCACCGGCACGACCTTGAGCGCCAGCCCGCTGCGCGGATCGGTTTCGACCGCCACGCCCGACAGCGTCGCCGCCCCTTCGGCCGGCGAAAACCGGCCGCCCATGATACCGGTGAGAAACCGGTTGATCGGCTCCTCCGGTTCCACCCCGATCACCGAATCATAGTCCCCGCACATGCCGGCATCGGCCATCAGCGCCGTGCCGCCGCGCAGGATCCGTTGATCGGCGGTGGGAATATGGGTGTGGGTGCCCACGACCAGGCTTACTCGTCCGTCCAGGAAATGCCCCATGCCCTGGATTTCCGACGTCGCCTCGGTGTGAAAATCCACGATGATGGCATCGGCCTGTTCGCCCAGCGGGCATGCCGCGACCGCCGCCTCGATGGCCCGGAACGGATCGTCGATCGGGGGCATGAACACCCGTCCCAGGGCGTTGATCACCAATACCCGGTGGCCATTGCGGCCCTCGACGAACATCGCGCCACGCCCCGGCGTGCCCGCCGGCATGTTGATCGGCCGGATCAACGTGGGCTCGCGCTCGATGAAGCTGAGCGTATCGCGCTGGTCGAACGCATGGTCGCCCAAGGTCACGATATCGGCGCCGGCATCCTTGATGGCTTGGAAATGCGGACCGGTCAGGCCGCGCCCATGGCTGGCATTTTCGCCATTGACCACGACGAAATCGAACCCGTATTGCTCGATGATCCCCGGCAGGCGATCGGCAATGGCATCGCGCCCGGCGCGGCCCACGACATCGCCCAAAAACAAAAACTTCATCGGGCCGATCCAAACTGGCGCACACCGGTTTCGGTGACGATGGCATCAAGGGCAATGTCATGGGCTTGCCGCGGAATGGTATCGACCTCCTGGGCGGCGAAAGCCAGCCCGATCACCCGCGGCTTTTTGCTCATCCCGGCCAGGGTGCGATCGTAATAGCCGCCGCCATAGCCCAGGCGCGTACCCGCCTTGTCGAACCCCAGGAGCGGTACCAGCACCACATCGGGCTGCGCCTGGGGCGCCAGCTCTGCGGGCGCCAGCGTGCCGAACCCGGCGGGATAAAGCGCGGCGCCCTGCTCCCAAAGCCGCATCTGCAACGGTTCATCCGGACCCAGCACGGCGGGCAGCACCACCGGCTGCAAGCTGTCCATCAGCCGTACCAGGATCGGCCGGCAATCCAGCTCGTCCCGGATGCGCCAATAGGCAGCCACCACCTCGCCCCGCGACAGATCGATATGCTTGAAAAAATACTCGGCGACGGCGAGCGCCGCGTCATCGCGGCTCGTCTGCGACAAGGCCGCCCGCGTGGCATGCGCCCGGACCCGCAATGCCGCCTTGGCGTTTTCAATCGTGTCGTCAGCCATGCCGCGCCGCGTATCCGTCCGCCGGAAATGAGGTGCCGCCCTGGCCGTGGGATACACGATCCCGGGAACCTACTTTACGTAGGTGGGCGCCGTATGTCTGAGCCCAGGAGCCCAGTCAGGGACAGCTCCCTTAGGATCGTTAAGGCCCCGGGGATAAAAGGTATCCACACGCACCGGGCAGCAGCCTTGATATAATGCGTTCGCACCGCGAGTGCAAAGGGAGTTACAGCAAATCGAACCAGTTCTGCAGCCCATGCAGAACGCGCAGGATGAGCACGTCCTCGCTTTCGATCACGTAAAGGATGTTGTGCGCACCGCATGGCATGAGCCTGGCGGTTCCGCTCGATGTCTGGCGTTCCGGACCCAGATAGGGATTAGCCGCCAGATTGTCCAACGCTTCGCCAAGCCTGATTTCATAGACCTCGGATTGGCGATACCCAAATTGCCTAGCCCCCTCCGCAGCAATCTGGTCCAAATCGGACAAAGCGTCTACAGTCAATATCCAGGCCAAGCTTAAGCACTTTTCTTCTGATCGATCGCCGCTTTCGCCTTTTCCCGCATCCGCTCCATCAACTGCTCGCGCGTCATGGACGTAATGCCGCTCGCCAAGGCATCATCGACCATCTGCTGCAATTTCTCGCGCGCATCTGCCCGCTCCTGGTCCCGTCGCACCAGGTCACGCACGTAGTCGCTGGAATTTCCGTACTTGCCGGTCTGCACTTGCGCCTCGATCCACGCCTTCATCTGGCTCGGAAGCGATACGTTCATCGTTGCCATAGCACTCTCCTTTACCCCGATCTTAGCAAGTTTTGCCAATCTTTGCCATGCCTAGCTCGGCAGCGTTGCGGTATCGTCCAGCGCCGTCGCCACGGCCTCGAGCTTGCGCGCCGCCTCGCCCAGCCGCGTGGCGAACCGCTCCTCCAGGGTATCGTATTCCGCCGCCACCTCTTGCCCGGCCCGGGTCAGGATCGTCACCTCCATCTGCAGCGCCTCGATCCGGCGCTCCGCTTCAGCCAATTCGTCCACCACCGCGATCCCGGCCATGACCGTCAGCCGGTTGTCGCCGATTTCGCCCACTGCGCCCTTGAGCCCTTCGACCTGCGCATTAAAGCGCGCCGCCAATCCCAGAAGATGCTGCTGCTGACCCTCTTCGCAAGCCATGCGATATTTGCGGCCATTGATTTCCACATTGACTTCAGGCATCCGCGAACTCCTACCGAGCGTTGCAGGAAGCGGCCCCGTTTCCTGCCAACACTTTGCAACAACAATAAGCCAAGGCTAGGCCTTGGCCAACACTTCGCGCACGGTCTCCATTGCCTCGACCAGGCGGCGCGACACGTCATGAGCGCTGTCGTCCAGCCGCTTGGCGCGCGCCGCGGCCTTGTCCAGCTCGGTGGCCAGTCGCGCGCGCTCCGTCACCAGGCGCTGGGTGTCCACCTCGATGCGATTGAGCTGGCGCATGCGGCTGTTGAGGCTTTTGACACTGCTGTCGAGCCGCACCATGGCCCGCTCGAACCGTGCCGTTGCCGCTTCGATGCCGTCCTGGGGATCGCTTTCGCTCATCGTCTGCCCTCGACACGTGCCGCCACCAGTTAGACCCGCCGGTGATAACCATGCAACCGGCAAACCCTGCTGTCATTGACAGGCAATCGGAACCTGTTATGCCTCGAACCGCCTTGCGGAGAGGGCTGGCACAACCGCTTCTCCACAGTTTTTCTGATCCAACAGAGCGGAACGCACAATGACGAACACAGCCCAGCAGAACGATTTGGCCAACGCGATCCGCTCCCTCGCCATGGATGCGGTGGAAAAAGCCAATTCGGGCCATCCCGGCCTGCCCATGGGCTGCGCCGATATCGCCACCGTCCTGTTCACCAAGGTGATGAAGTTCGATCCCGCCGACAGCAAATGGCCCGATCGCGACCGCTTCGTGCTATCGGCCGGCCATGGCTCGATGCTGCTCTATTCGAGCCTCTACCTCCTCGGCTACGAGGACATGACGATCGATCAAATCAAGAACTTCCGCCAGCTCAATTCCAAGACCGCCGGGCACCCCGAATATCACTTCGCCCAAGGCATCGAGACCACGACCGGGCCGCTTGGCCAGGGCATCGGCAATGCCGTGGGCATGGCTATCGCCGAAGCCAGGCTCGCCGCCGAGTTCGGCAATGACCTGGTCGATCACCATACCTGGTGCCTGGCCGGCGACGGCTGCCTGATGGAGGGCATTTCCCAGGAAGTCATCGCCCTGGCGGGGCACCTGAAGCTTAACAAGCTGACCCTGATCTGGGACAACAATTCGATCACCATCGACGGCGCCGTCTCCAATTCGGACTCCACCGACCAGATCGCCCGCTTCAAGGCAATGCATTGGAACACCATCGAAATCGACGGCCACGACCAGGCTGCCATCGAGGCGGCCCTGCTCGAAGCCCGCACGTCCGACCGCCCCACCCTGATCGCGGCCAAGACCACTATCGGCTTCGGTGCGCCTAAAAAGGCCGGCACTAAGGACGCGCATGGCTCGCCCCTGGGCGCCGAGGAAATCGCCGGCGCCAAGGCGGCGCTCGGCATCACCTACCCGGCCTTTGAAGTGCCCCCCGAAATCCTCTCCACCTGGCGTGCTGCCGGCACCCGCTCGCAGAACATTCGCGGCGAATGGCAGTCACGCATCGCCGCATCCGCCCACAAGGACGAGTTCGAGCGTCGCGCCAATGGCACGCTGCCGGTTGGCTTTCTCGAGGCGATGGACGCCTATAAAAAGAAGCTCAGCGCCGAGCAGCCCAAGGTGGCAACGCGCAAGTCCGGCCAGATGGCGCTCGAAATCATCAATGCCGCCATACCCGAGACCCTTGGCGGTTCGGCCGACCTGACCGGCTCGAACCTGACCAATACCAAGGAAACCCTGCCCTTCACCGCCAATGACCGCACCGGCCGCTATATGATGTACGGCATTCGCGAGCACGGCATGGCCGCGACCATGAACGGCATCGCGCTCCATGGCGGGCTGATCCCCTATGGTGGCACCTTCATGGTGTTTACCGACTACGCCCGCCCGGCCATCCGCCTTTCGGCCCTGATGGGCCAGCGCGTTGTCTATGTGATGACCCATGACAGCATCGGCCTGGGCGAAGACGGTCCGACCCACCAGCCGGTCGAGCACCTGTCGGCGCTGCGCGCGATCCCCAACCTGCAGGTATTCCGCCCGGCAGACGCGGTGGAAACCGCCGAATGCTGGCAGCTGGCGCTGCAAACCACCACGGCGCCGTCCATTCTGGCGCTGTCGCGCCAGAACCTGCCGACCGTGCGCACCCAGTACACGATGGAAAACAAGTCGGCCAAGGGCGCCTATAATTTGATCGGCGACCTGGATGCGGAAGCCGTGATCTTCGCTACCGGCTCAGAAGTGGCCATCGCCATCGACGGCATGAAGGCCTTGGCCGAAAAGGGCATCTCCGCCCGCGTCGTGTCGGTGCCCTCCATGGAACTGTTCGCCAACCAGTCCGACGCCTATCGCACCGAGATCATCGGCAAGGCCAAGGCCCGCGTCGCCGTGGAAGCCGGCGTCTCGATGAGCTGGGACAAGCTTTTGGGCGACAAGGGCCGTTTTGTCGGCATGAATTCCTTCGGCGCTTCCGGGCCGATCGACGAGCTCTACCAGTTCTTTGGTATTACGCCCCAGGCCATTGTTGAAGCCGTCACCGCACAGTTGTAACAAAGCCTCTCCTCCTCCCTGACCATCCTTCGAAGGAATCTCCCATGGCAGTTCGCGTCGCCATCAATGGTTTTGGCCGTATCGGCCGCAATGTCCTCCGCGCCATCATCGAAGCGGGCCGCACCGATATCGAAGTGGTGGCGATCAACGATCTGGGCCCGGTCGAAACCAATGCGCATCTGTTCCGCTTCGACAGCGTGCATGGCCGCTTCAAGGGCGACGTCGTGGTCGATGGCGACACCATCGATGTCGGCCGTGGCCCCATCAAGGTGACCGCCGTCCGCAATCCTGAAGAATTGCCGCACGCCGCCATGGGCATCGATATCGCGCTGGAATGCACCGGCATCTTCACCAGCCGCGACAAGGCCGCACTCCATCTCCAGGCCGGCGCCAAGAAGGTCATCGTTTCGGCCCCTTCCGAAGGCGCCGACCTCACCGTGGTCTATGGCATCAACCACCAGCAGTTGACCAAGGATCACGTCGTGATCTCCAACGCGTCCTGCACCACCAATTGCCTGGCCCCCCTGGCCTATGTGCTCAACGAAACGGTCGGCATCGAAAAAGGAATGATGACCACCATCCATTCCTACACCGGCGACCAGCCCACGCTCGACACCATGCACAAGGATCTTTATCGCGGTCGCGCCGCAGCGCTCAGCCAGATCCCCACCTCGACCGGCGCCGCCAAGGCCATCGGTCTGGTGCTGCCCGAACTCAAAGGCAAGCTGGACGGCGTCTCCATCCGCGTGCCGACGCCCAACGTGTCGCTGGTGGATTTCAAGTTCATCGCCAAGCGCTCGACCACCGCCGACGAGATCAACCAGATCATCAAGGGCTATGCCGACGGCGCCCTCAAGGGCATTCTGGGCTATACGCTGCATCCCAATGTCTCGATCGATTTCAACCACGACAGCCATTCCTCGACCGTCGCGTTCGACCAGACCAAGGTGATGGACGGCAATTTCGTCGCGGTCCTGTCCTGGTACGACAACGAATGGGGCTTCTCCAACCGCATGGCCGACACCGCCGTGGCCCTGGGCAAGACGCTTTAAGGCACTGAACTGCCAGTAGTCGACACCTCGCCTCAGGGCGGGCTATCGCCCATGGCTTGGCACGATCCTGCCCCGGCCACGGGACGGCTGCTCCCCCTGTCAGGGGGAGGTTGGGTGGGGGTACGAGAGCCTCGATATCGCGGCTGGTAAACCCCCACTTTGATCCTCCCCCCGCAGGGGGAGGGGTCGACTGCCGGATTTGCCAAGAGACTTGGTCATCTGCGATAGCCTTCCTCTACCAGTAGGAAGATCAAGCGCGGATCAGTTGACGCTGCATTATGGCTTCCATTACCCCTTTGACTAACTTTTCCCCGAGAGAAGCGGTTACTCGGTGCGCCATGGTCCTGAACAAATCCATTCGCTGGCGTGGCTTCGATCCCGTCACGGCCGAGCACTGTCATATCATCGCCACCGAGCGCGACACCCGCATGCGCGGCGCCATCATCACGCCCACCTACGGCCTCTTCTACCGCATCAAGCTTGACGAGGCCGGCCAAACCCGCACGCTCAAGCTCGATCGCACCGACGGCAAAACCCTCGAACTATTCGCCGACGGCGCCGGCAATTGGTCCGACGATCGCGCCGAGCCGCTGTCGGCCCTGCATGGCTGCATCGATATCGACATCTGGCCGACGCCGCTGACCAATTCCCTGCCGGTCTGGCGCAGCCAGTGGACCCTGGACATGCCGCAACGCTTTGCGATGGCCTGGATCGATGGCGACGACATGAGCGTCCGGCGCAACGAGCAGATTTATACCAAATTGGACGCTACCCACTTCCGCTTCCAATCGGCAGATTTCGAACGCGTGCTCGAAATAGACGCGGACGGTCTTGTGCTCGCCTATCCGGGCCTGTTTGAACGCACCATCTAGCCTGTAGGCCTGTCGTCTCAGAGTCATCGACTCGCGCTACTTGTGCGCCATACAGCGTTTCGGGAGCTATCATGTTTCACGTCATGCGCAGAGTCCTGCCGGCAATTCCGGCCACGGCCGTCATCACCGGCTGGACCGGCCAGCCCCTGGCCATGCTCCTGCCACCGGCCGCCGCAACCGGCTTCCTGCTCTGGCGCGATCGCGCCATCCGCCGCCATGTCGGACTCGCCGCCTGGCCCAGCGACGGCTTTGCCCGCCACGTGCTGATCGACGATCTGGGAACGCTCGCTACGGTAACCCTCGCCAGCGCGCCGCTGTTCTTCCTCGGCCAATTGGCCCACGCCGTCGTCGCCGTCGCCTAGATTGGCCGCGCGTCATGGTTCGTGGATCGGCTTCGTTTGCCGCCTCCCCACGAGGACTGCTGATAAACCGGTCGCCGCAGTACCCCTCATGGTGAGGCGCGAGTTCTTGAGCGCCTCCAACCGCAAGGGCGTGGCACGAACCGCGCCACCCGCCCTCTTCCCCCTCCCGGCGCACTCTGCTACGCACGGACACATTTCGGCACGGCGGGGACCAGCATGAGCGCGACCTTCAAGACCCTCGATGAACTCGATCTCACCGGCAAGCGCGTCCTGCTGCGCGCCGACCTCAACGTGCCGGTCGCCGATGGCAAAGTCAGCGACGCCACCCGCATCGAGCGGCTGATCCCCACCATCCGCGACATCGTGCGTCATGACGGCAAGGCGATCCTGCTCAGCCATTTCGGCCGCCCCAAGGGCAAGGTCGACCCCAATTACTCCCTCGAAGTCGTCGCTTCCACCGTGGCCGACCTGACCGGCCACAAGGTCGGTTTCATTCCTACCGACTGGCTCGATGTTTCCGGCGCCAGGAAGGCCATCGACGATGCCCCCGCCGGCAGCGTCTTCATTTTGGAAAATACCCGTTTCCATCCCGGCGAGGAAAGGAACGATCCGGAGCTCGCCAAACGCATAGCCAGCCTTGGCGACGTTTATGTCAACGATGCCTTTTCCGCCGCCCACCGCGCCCATGCCTCTACCGAAGCCCTGGCCCATCTGCTGCCCGCTGCGGCCGGCCTGGCCATGCAGGCCGAACTCGAGGCGCTGGAAACCGGTCTCGGCAAGCCGAAAAAACCCGTCGTCGCCATTGTCGGGGGCGCCAAGGTGTCCTCCAAGATCGACCTGCTCGAAAATCTCGTCACCAAGGTCGATGGCCTCGTCATCGGCGGCGGCATGGCCAATACGTTTCTGCATGCCCAGGGCTTCGGCGTCGGCAAGTCGCTGGCCGAAAAGGACCTGGCCGAGACTGCCCTGCGCATCATGGACAAAGCCATCGACAGCGGGTGTGCCATCATCCTGCCGATCGACGCCGTCGTCTCCTGGCACTTCAAGGCCAATTCGCCAACCCGCCTCTACAGCGCCGAAGCCATCGATCCCGAAGGCATGATCCTGGACATCGGCCCCTCCTCGATCGAGCGCATCATGGGCGCCATCGATGACGCCCATACCGTGGTCTGGAACGGCCCGATGGGCGCCTTCGAAATGACCCCGTTCGATGCCGGCACCGTCGCTATCGCCAAGCATGTCGCCGCCCGCACCAAAGCCGGCCTGCTGGTCTCCGTCGCAGGTGGCGGCGACACCGTCTCCGCCCTCGCCCATGCCGGCGTCAAGGACCAGTTCACCTACGTCTCCACCGCCGGCGGCGCTTTTCTCGAATGGATGGAAGGCAAGCCCTTGCCGGGGGTCGATGCGCTGAAGAAGTGATTGGCTTGATTTGTAATGCAATCGCATTACATTGCTGGGTGAGGAGACAACCATGCCCGCAAATGCATTGATCCAGACCCGTATCGATCGCGACGTTAAGGAACGCGCCAGCGAAGTGCTGGCCATGATGGGATTGTCGGTGTCTGACGCGGTGCGCATTCTTCTGACGAAGGTGGCAAACGAAGGTGCATTGCCCTTCAACCTTACAAGCGATCCCCAAGAATATGACCGTTGGTTTCGCGCGAAGGTACAGGAAGCCCTTGATGATCCGCATCCAGGTTACTCATCCGAGGAAGTCGAAACTTTCTTCGCTGAGAAACGCGCGGCGACACGGCGAGCACTCAGTGCGAAATGAAGCTGCGCTGGACGAGCGTCGCACGCAAAGACCGCGATCTCATCTATGAATATGTCGAGGCGGATAATCCAAACGCGGCTCTGCGGCTCGACGAACGCTTTGAAGACCGCGCCAACCAGCTAACGCGATTGCCCTATCTGGGCAGGGAAGGCCGCGTCACCGCAACGCGTGAACTCTCGGTGCCAGGAAGTAGCTATATATTGGTCTACCGGGTAGAGACCGATCTTGTCTGGATCCTCAGGGTAATCCATACAGCTCGAGCTTGGCCGGACGAACCGCGATGAGCGTTCCATCCACCCTTCGTCTAATAACCCTAGGTCTAATCGCTCGCTCCGAAACGAAAGTCTAATCTGGCGCATCCAAGCCAAGAGGAGGACCGACCCGATGTCGTTGAACTCGATCGCCCAGAAACTGATGGAACCGGGCAAGGGCATCCTGGCCGCCGACGAATCCGAAGGCACCATCGCCAAGCGCTTCGCCAAGATCAACCTGCCCAACACGCTCGATCTGCGCCGCGATTATCGCGAGATGCTGTTTCGCTCCACCGATGCAATGAAGACCTACATCTCGGGCGTCATCCTGACCGAAGAAACGCTCGAGCAGTCGGCCGCCGACGGGACTTCGTTCCGCGCCATGATGGCCGATGCCGACGTCATCCCGGGCATCAAGGTCGATCGCGGCACCTTCCCCATGCCGGGCGATAACGGCGAAAAAATCACCGAAGGCCTCGATGGCCTGCGCCAGCGCCTGCAGCGTTACGCGACCCTGGGCGCGGGGTTCGCCAAATGGCGCGGCGTTATCACCATCAACGACGTCGCCCCCACCCGCAACAATATCCGCGCCAACGCCCATGCTTTGGCCCGCTACGCGATCCTCTGCCAGGAAGCGGGGATCGTGCCGGTGGTGGAGCCCGAGGTCGTCGGCGATGGCGATCCGGGCAATCACTCGATGGAACGCTGCGCCCAGGTCACCAGCGAAGTGCTCGAAAACGTCTTCAAGGAATTGCGGCTCGCCGGCGTCGATCTCGGTGGCATGCTGCTCAAGCCCAATATGGTGCTGCCCGGCGTCAACTCGCGCGACCGGCCAAGCGTCATGGACGTGGCCAAGCGCACCATCGAGGTGCTGCGCGAACACGTACCCGCTGCCGTTCCGGGCATTGCTTTCCTGTCCGGCGGGCAGACCGACGAGGAAGCCACCGCCCACCTGTCCGCCATCAACCAGATCAAGGGCCTGCCCTGGCCGTTGACATTCTCCTATGGCCGCGCGCTGCAGAACGTCGCCTTGCGCACTTGGGCCGGCCGCCGTGAAAATTTCCCCGCGGCGCAAGCCGCCTTCACTCATCGCGCCCGCATGAACTCCCTCGCTGCCCTGGGCAAGTGGGAGCCTGCGGTCGATCAGGCGGCCTGATCTTTTCCAACCGGCGTCCCAACGCCTCACTGCAGCGCGCCCTTCGGGGCGCGCTTTTTTGTGCTGCCAAGGTGCCATTGTGCCCGATTGCGTCCGCACCCCCTTTTGCCTATTGGAGTGATCGTCCCTTTTGTCGCCAAAATGGCGCGTCATAGAGCGCCATGCGTCAACGCTCCGGAAGTCCATGGCCGCTCAACTGTTCATCGTCACGCCTGCATCCGCCGACCCGGACGGCTTCCCCAAAACGCTGATGGCTGTTTTGGGTGCAGCCTCGGTCGCGGCCATCCTGGTGCAGCGCGGCGAGCGCAGCGAAGCCGATTACACGCGCCTTGCCCAAGCGATCGTCAATGTGGGCCAGGGCGCCGGCTGCGCCGTGCTGGTCGAGGACGACGCGGCACTGGCCAAGCGCCTGGGCGCCGATGGCGTTCACGTCAGTGGCGATGCAATGGCCATCAAGGCTGCGGTGAAGGCCCTCAAGCCCTCTCTCATCGTCGGGGCCGGCAATATCGGCAGCCGTCACGACGCCATGACGGCCGGCGAGCTGGACGTGGACTACCTGTTTTTCGGGCCAGTGGCGGGTCCTTTCGACGCCGCCGCCGAGGACCTGGCGCTCTGGTGGAGCGAGACCTTCGAAATCCCGGCGGTACTGAGCGATCCGGCCGCCACGCCCCAAACCGCCCAGACCGCCGCGGTGGAGTTTATCGCGCTGTCGGACAGTTTGTGGACCGCCCAGCCTGCCGCGACTGCCGCCGGCTTTGCCCAAGCGATGGAGCCCGTCTGATGCGCGCGCCGATCGCGCGGTTCGTCCTGGCCTGGGCTCTGCTGGTCTCGAGCGTGCAGGCACAGGACAATCCCGCCGAAACCATCAGCAAGGAAATCTTCGGCCCCCGCCAAAAGGTCGACGAGGCCTTTGGCGCCTTTCAGCGCGGCTATTTCCTGACGGCGCTTGAACTGGCTTTGCCCCGTGCCGGCCAAGGCGATGCGGCCGCCCAGACCCTGATCGCCGAAATTTACTGCAAGGGCCTCGGCGTCGCCGAAAACCCGCAGCGTGCCGCCGGCTGGTATCAACTTGCCAGCGACAATGGCGACATGCTGGCCAGTTTCGAGCTGGCTTTGCTGTATCAACAGGGCCAGGGCGTGCCGATCAATCGCCGGCGCGCCGCCGATCTGTTCAGCAAGGCCGCCGATGCCGGCTATATGCCCGCCAAATACAACATGGCGCTGCTCCATGTCGAAGGCACCTATGCCTCGCCCAGCCTGACGCTGGCCGCCGAACTGCTCAAGCAGGCCGCCGATGCCAAATTGCCCGAAGCGCAATATGACTACGGCACCATGCTGATCCAGGGCGCGGGCGCGCTGCCCGATCCGGTGGCCGGCGCCCGCTATATCGGCCTGGCCGCTGAAGCCGGCCTTGTGGATGCCCAGATCGATTATGCTACCCTGCTCTATATGGGCCAAGGCATTGACAAGGATACGCAAGGCGCCGCCAGCTGGTATGAGCGCGCCGCCGAGGCCGGCAGCCCCGTGGCGCAGAACCGCTATGCCAAGCTCCTGGCTGCGGGCGAAGGCACCACGCTGAACCTGGAGCAAGCCGCCATGTGGCGCGCCTTGGCCCGCCGCCAGGGCCTGAGCGATCCCGCGCTCGATCGTCTCCTGGTCTCCATCCCGGCCGATCAGTTGACCAGCGCCGAGGAGCGTGCCCGGTTCTGGCCCTCCCAATTGCCCGATGCCACGGCGCCCGCCGCCGCCGCTCCCGAACCTGCGGGCCAGACGCTGCCGGCCCCCACCGATGCCAACGAAGCACCGGCTGCCAGCACTGCACCGGCGGCCGATGCGCCGGCGCAAAACCCTTGAATCGGCGCCCGTTCTGGGCAATAAGCGCGCACCCCTTCAGCGGCGCCGCTCGGAGCCATCCGCAATAGGGCTGGCCGCGCAGCGGCACCCGACACTCATCACCTGAAAAAACGAGACAATGGCTAAAATCAACGGCAACGAAGTCCGCCCCGGCATGGCGATCATGCATCAGGATCGCCTCTGGGTCGCCGTCAAGGTCGATCATGTCAAGCCGGGCAAGGGCGGTGCCTATGCCCAGGTCGAACTCAAGGCCATTTTGGGCGGCACCAAGCTCAACGAGCGGTTTCGCTCGGCCGAAACCGTCGAGCAGGTCGACCTCGAGTTTCGCGATTTTACCTATCTCTACGAGCAGGGCGACGCCCTGGTATTCATGGACCAGGACAGCTACGAGCAGATCGAATTGCTCAAGGAATTCGTTGGCGACCGCGCCGCGTTTCTGCAGGACGGGATGAAGATCACTGTCGAAATGCACGAGGAAACCCCGCTCGGCGTGCGCTTTCCACCCAATGTCGTTTTGGAAGTCGTGGAGGCCGATCCGGCGGTCAAGGGCCAGACCGCCGCCAATTCGTTTAAGCCGGCCAAGCTCTCCAATGGCCTCAAGGTCATGGTGCCCCAGTTCGTCAATACCGGCGAGCGCATCGTGGTCGACACCACCGAAGTCACCTATATGCGCCGGGCCGACTAGCCATGGCACGTTCGGCCATTCTTCATGTCATGGTCCAGGCCGCCGTCAAGGCCGGCAAGTCGCTGACCAAGGATTTCGGCGAAGTCGAGAACCTGCAGGTCAGCCGCAAGGGCCCCGCCGATTTCGTCTCCAATGCCGACCGGCGCGCCGAGCAAATTTGTTTCGACGAGCTCAAGAAGGCGCGGCCAACCTATGCCTTCCTGATGGAGGAAGGCGGCGAGGTCGCCGGCACCGACGGCCAGCATCGCTGGATCATCGACCCGCTCGACGGCACCACCAATTTCCTGCATGGCCTGCCGATGTTCGCGGTCGCCATCGCGCTGGAACGCGCCAACGACATCGTCGCTTCGGTGATCTACAATCCGGTGATGGACGAACTGTACACCGCCGAAAAAGGTGGTGGCGCCTGGATGAACGACCGCAAGCGCCTGCGCGTCGCCGGCCGCAAGCAACTCGCCGATGCGGTACTGTGCACCGGCATCAAGACCCAGGGCACCGCCAACGACGCCATGCAATTGCGCCAGCTCGCCCACATCAACCCCGCTGTCGCCGGCATCCGTCGCACCGGCTCCATTTCGGTGGACATGGCCTGGCTCGCCTCGGGCCGCTTCGACGGCGTCTGGGAAGCGGGCCTGGCGCCGTGGGATGTCGCCCCGGGCCTGTTGATGGTCAGGGAAGCCGGCGGCTTCGTTTCCGACTACGCCGGCGCCCCCGGCTCGGTCTGGAACGGCCAGGTCGTTGCCGGCAACGAAGCCATCCAGGCGGCCCTTCTCAAGCAGATCAGGGCTGTGCAATAGCCGGCCCAGGTTCGAACACGCGCAGTTCCTCGAACCAGTTCATATCGGCAAAGCTGCAGAACGCCGGCGCCCGCAGCTCCAACCGCGGCGCGCGCCGGGCGATCTCGGTGCATACCTGGTCCAGCATAGCCTGCCAGGCGGGCAGCGCCGCATCGTCGATCCAGTCGATCATATACGCCGTGGTGATGTGAAACGCGTACTGCTCGTGATCGGCGTGGCGGTAGCCGAACACCTCGGCAAAGCTGTTGCGCCATTGCGCCATCGCATGGCGGTCCCCCGCCGTGGCACCGTCCACCAACAGGCCCGTCGGCAGCGCCGTTGACACCTCGACCGCGAACGGAGGCAGCTTCGGCAACCGCTCGAGCCGCTTGGCCAAGAGCTGCGTCATCACCTCGATCGGCGTGTCGCTCGCCACATCGGCCGGCCAGAACGGATAGCTTCGCCGGCCCTCGATGATGCCCTGGAACAGCGTCATGTGGTAACTTTCGACCGGCGTGAACGCGAGCCCGGCAGCATCGGGCATAGCCTCGTAGCGCGTTTTGGCATCGGTCAGTGCCGCTTCCGTTGCCGAACCGGCAACCAGATGGCAGACCACGGTATTGCCCGGCTCGGGCAGGAACCGGCCCGCACGGTCATAACGCGTTCCCAGATGAAGGGGCGGCTCCCGATGTTGGCTGCGCGCATAGTAGGCGGCGAATTTGTCGATAGCGATCGGCATGGGCGGAGCATCCGGCTGGCACTGATGGCCCCGGCTTAGCGACCCCGTGCGAAACTTCCGTGACGCCCCAGACAAGGCAAATTGACGGCCGCACCAGCATCTGAACGGGCATCATCCATCCTGATTTTCGCGTCCTCCAACCCGGGTCGGACCACGTCTCGCTGCCGTCCGCCAATTGCCGGTGCTGGACGACGCAAGCGCCGCCGCGCCTGCGCCGAAAGCCGATCACAGGTCCGCAGGCGTTAACCTTTCCGATTGTCACACCCATCTGCTCTGACTACTCTGCGCGCTGATGATTTGCCGCGCAGGACCAGGGCCACACACCGATGACGCAAGGCTACGATCCCTACCATCTTGCCAGCCCCACCGTTTATCTCATCAAGATTGTGATCTTCCTGATCATCGTGGCTTTGGTCGGCGCCATTCTGGGCACCACGATCTATACCTTCTTCTGGGCCAATCCGTTCATCAACTCGCTGATCGCCTTTACCCTTGCCGTCGGCATTTTCCTCAGCTTCCGCCAGATTTACCGCCTGTTTCCCGAGGTCAAATGGGTCAATTCGCTGCAGGACGGCTCCGCCAGCACGGTGCGTCCGCCTATTCTTTTAGCACCGGTGGCGGGCCTGTTGCGCGAGCGGATCGGGGAAGCGATCATCACCCCGTCCTCGATGCGCTCAATTTTGGACAGCGTCGGCAACCGGCTCGATGAAGCGAAGGATACCTCGCGCTATCTCACCGGCCTGCTGGTTTTCCTGGGCCTGATGGGCACCTTCTATGGTCTGCTCGAAACGGTGACCTCGGTCGCCGGCGTCATCAATGCGCTTGATGTCACCGCCGGCGATACCGCGTCCCTGTTTGGCAATCTCAAGTCGGGATTGACCGCCCCGCTGGCTGGCATGGGCACGGCGTTCTCCTCCTCGCTATTCGGCCTTGCCGGTTCGCTGGTGCTGGGCTTTCTCGATCTGCAGACCAGCCAGGCGCAGAACGCCTTTTACACCGATCTCGAGGACTGGATGACCTCGATGACCGAACTGGACCATCCGGTGACCGCCATGCAGGCCAATGGCCTGGGCATGCAGGGCGCCGACATGCAGGCCATGATCGACAGCCTCGGCAACACCATGCAGAACCAGAATTCCTCGCAGAACGCCATCCGCGCCATGGCCGAACTGGCGCGCGGCATCGACGGACTGGTCAAGCATATCCGCACCGAGCAGGACGATCTGCGCACCCACATCGTCGAGCAGGGCGAAACCAACAAGAAGCTGCGCGATCTGATCCAGGCCATGCTGGACCAGGACGACACCGATCGGCGCGCCTGACCATGCCCGGAGCCCGCTCCCGCCGCAGGATCGAGGCCAATTACTGGCCCGGCTTCGTCGACGCCCTGTCGAGCCTGCTGCTCGTCATCATTTTCATGCTGTCGCTGTTCATGCTGACGCAGTTCTTCCTGGGCAGCGAGATCCAGGGCAAGGACACCGCTTTGTCGCGCCTCAATTCGCAGATCGCCGAGCTGACCGACCTGCTGCAGCTTGAGCGCTCAAACTCCGACGACCTAACCTCCCAGCTCGCCAATCTGCAAGCCACGTTGTCCAGCGCCAATGCGGAAAATGCCGAGCTGAGCGGGCAATTGGCCGGTATCGGCACCGGCCTGTCCAGCAAGGACGAAACCATCGCCGGCCTGACCGATGAGTTGTCCGATGCGCAGGACCTGTCCGACGAGGCCAATGCCCAGGTCAGCCTGCTCAACCAGCAGCTGGCGGCCTTGCGCACCCAGATCGGCGCGCTGGAAGCCGCCCTCAATGCTTCGGAAACTCGCGATACCGAATCTCGCACCCAGATCGCCGATCTGGGCAAGCGCCTCAACCTGGCACTGGCCCAGCGCGTGCAGGATCTATCGCGCTACCGCTCCGATTTCTTCGGCCGGCTGCGCCAGATCCTGGAAGGCCGCGCCGATGTGCGCATTGTCGGCGATCGCTTCGTGTTCCAGTCCGAAGTGCTGTTCGATCCCGGCCAGGCCACCGTCCAGGCCGCCGGCACGCCCGACCTCGACGCTTTGGCGGCCGCCATCCTGCAGCTGGAAACCGAGATCCCGTCCGACATCAACTGGGTCCTGCGTATCGATGGCCACACCGACAAGCGCCCGATCTCCAACGTCCAGTTCCCTTCAAACTGGGAACTCTCGGCCTCGCGCGCTATTTCGGTAGCCAAGTACCTCGTTACCAAAGGCGTCTCCCCCAACCGCCTGATCGCCGCCGGCTTCGGCGAATTCACCCCCCTCGACCCCGGCGACACCGAAGAAGCCTACCGCCGCAACCGCCGCATCGAGTTCAAGCTGACGGAGGGGTGAGGGCATTGAGTTACCAGTCGTCACCCCTCGCCCCTTGTGGGAGAGGGACAGACATTGACGCGTTCAGCGGAAATGTCAGGGTGAGGGGTTCTGCGCGCGCCCATACTTCAATGCACAAGCAAGAGACCCCTCATCCGCCCTTCGGGCACCTTCTCCCTCAAGGGGAGAAGGGTGATGACTGAAAATTACGCGAGGAGCAGGAGGACTACCCCTCCGCCTCATCCAGCCGAAACTGCAACTTCGCCAGCTCGGCATAACGCCCGCCTTTGGCTACAAGCTGGTCATGCGTACCCTGGTCGATGATCCGCCCACCATCGAGCACCAGAATCGTATCGGCATCGCGGATCGTTGCGAGCCGGTGGGCAATCACCAGCGTCGTGCGCCCCGCCATCAGATGCTCCAGGGCCGTTTGCACCAGCCGCTCGCTTTGTGCGTCAAGCGCGCTGGTCGCTTCGTCCAGCAACAGGATCGGCGCGTTCTTGAGTATGGCGCGGGCGATCGCCAGGCGCTGCTTCTGCCCGCCAGACAGCATTACCCCCCGCTCGCCCACGATGGCGCCATAGCCCTGCGGCAAATCCATGACGAAATCATGCACCAGCGCCGCCTTGGCCGCCGCTTCGACCTCGGCATCGCTCGCATCGGGCTTGCCGAAGCGGATATTTTCGGCGACAGTGCCGGCAAAGATCGTCGGCTCCTGCTCGACATAGGCAAACCGCCGGCGCAGCTCGAGCGGCGACACGTCGCGCACGTCCAGCCCATCCACCTTGATCGCGCCGCCGGTGACATCGTAAAATCGCTGCAACAGCGACAGGGTCGTCGACTTGCCCGAACCCGAGGCGCCCACCAGCGCCACCGTCTGCCCCTTGGCTACGGCAAAGCTCAGGTCGTGCAGCACCAGATCGCGCCCGGCGCCCTCGTAACTGAAATCGACATGCTCGAACACCACGGTCCCCAGCGGCGGCACCGGCATGGGCCTGGGATTCGCCGCCACCTCGATCTGCGGCTCGGTATCGAGGATTTCCACCAGCCGTTCGGTCGCGCCGGCCACCGATTGCAGCGTGCCCAGCACCTCGCTGACATTGGTCAAGGCGCCCGACGCCATCAGCGCGTAGATCAGGAACTGCGCCAATTGCCCGGCGCTCACCGTGCCCTCGAACACCGAACGGGCACCCCACCAGACCAGGAAAACGATCGCCGAGGTCCCCAGGAATATCACCAGCGCCACCAGCGCCGAGCGCGCGAACAGCCGCTTGACCTCGGCCTGGTAGCTCGCCTCGCTGCGCTCGTTATAGACCCCGGACTGCACCTGCTCCTGGGTGAACGACTTGACCGTGCGCGTCGCGCCCAGCATTTCGGTCGCCATCGCGGACAGATCCGCCAGGGCATCCTGCGTGCGCCGCGACATGCCGCGCAATCGTCGCGAGTAAGCGATTAGCGGCAACAAGATCGCCGGTGCCGCAATCACCACGGCCAGCGTCAGCACCGGGCTGGTCAGCAGCATCATGATCAGCGCGCCGATAATGGTGACCACCGAGCGCAGAGCCAGCGAGCCGCTCGAGCCCACGGCGCTGCGGATCACCGCCACGTCGCCATTGAGCCGGCTGGTCAGTTCCCCCACCCGGTGGGTGTCGAAATAACGGGCATCGAGGCCCAGCAGGTGCACGAACACGGCCTGGCGCAAATCCGCCAGTACGCGCTCCCCGATCACCGAAATGAAGTAGAACCGTGCCCCGCTGGCCAGGCCCATGATCGCGGCGATGCCCACGATCAGGTAGCCGTAACTGGCCACGTTGGACAGGTTCTGCTCGACAAAGCCCTGGTCCACCACGCCGCCCAGCGCCGCCGGGATCGCCAGCGAGGCGATGGTGGAGATCAACAGAAAGGTAACGGTCAGCGCCAGCCGCCACGGATAGGCCAGGACGAACGGCAACAAGCGCCGCAGCGGCTGCAGCTTGCGCGGCGTCGGCAGGGGCGCGGCAAGGGCTTCGGCATTGGCGGGCAGCGGGACGGCCTGGTCGGTCATGGCAGGGGCTTGTCATCCACAAAAAGCGGCGCGCCTCGGCGCGTCCGGCATTCCAGCTACATAAGGACTGCCCAAACACCCCGCAACCGCTTTGTCCGAGACATATTAGCTCACGGGCAGCCCTTGCAGATTTGCCGGGATTTCGCTATGAAGCCGCCAACACCTGTTTCCTGTTCTCCGGGCGCCACGGCGCCCGTTTGATTTGAGGCTATCATGAAGAGCGATATCCATCCGGACTACCACCTGATCAACGTGGTGATGACCGACGGCACCAAGTACCAGACCAAGTCGACCTACGGCAAGGAAGGCGACACCCTTCAGCTCGATATCGACTCCAAGACCCACCCGGCCTGGACCGGCGGCACCGGCCAGCTGCTCGACCGCGGCGGCCGCGTCTCGCGCTTCAAGGAACGCTTCAAGGGCCTCGGTATTTAAGGCCAGTTCCCAGCGAATTCAAAAGCCCGGCCATTGCGCCGGGCTTTTTGTTTGGGCGAGACAACTATCCTTGCGTATCATTGTGGCACGCCCTCGTGGTTCGAGGGTCGCTACGCTCCCACCTCACCATGAGGGCTACTCAGGCAGCACGATTTTCCAGTAGCCCTCATGGAGAGGTGCAAGCCTTCACGAGCCTCGAACCACGAGGGCGTGGCGCGATGACCCAGTAGCTACGCTCGCCCGAACGCCGCCTTGAGCCGCGCCAACTGATCCACGATACCGTTGGCCGTCCCCGCATCCGCAAGGCTTACCTTGCCGCGCTCCAGAACGTCGAACTGCATGACCTTGTCGAACAGGCGGTCGCCCTTGTCGATATAGGCGCGCAGCACGGCGGGCAGATGTTCGTAGCCCGGTCCGCCGCGCTCCGAGGGGGTGGCGGAAAACTTGACCTTTTCCTTTTCGGAGCGGGCATTTTCGGCGGTGATTTCGCCTTCGTTGACCGCCCGCTGCAGCAATAGCCACGAGGCCAGCTGCATCAGCCGCGTCGTCAGGCGCATGGACTCGGTGGCGTACAGAAACGATGACTCGCGCGGCAACAGCCGGCTATCGGCGCGCCCGTCGCTATCGAGATAGGACGCGACCTCCTCGATCAGCGTCATGCCCTCGCGATACAACAGGTCGAACCCGCCCGACGCCACGATGCGCGGGCCGATGGCGATCGCCTGTCCCTTGTCGCTGATCTCGGCCACGCATCCTCCACAGGCTTTGCGCGCCAGTCTAGCGGCAAACCGCGCCCCCGTCATCCCCGGACTGCCAACAGCCTGAAAAGAGCTTTAAGATCAAGCACCTGCCCAAAACAGCAAACAAAAAAAGAGCCGTAAGAACGGCTCTCGAAGTTAACAGGGAGGCGTCAAACAGAGGGAGAAATCGCTCTGAACATCCAGAAAAGCCTGAACAAGGCGAGGTTACCGCCCACTCGTTAATTGCACGTTAACAGCAGCCAATTTCTTAACCTTACCCCTTGCCTGACCGCCGAACCCAAGCCCGGTTAAAACTTGAACAGGGCATCGGCATCGGTGCGGGTCTTGTTGCGCGCCGCGATGGCCCCGTTCAGCCGTGCGATCTCGGCCTCGAGCATGGCGATCCGCTCCTGCAATTCTTCCACCGACATGGCATCGAGCACCATGCCGACTTGGTGCCCCAAGGGTTTGCCGATCCCGTCCTCGTCCATCCCCGCCTCCATCGGTCCAATCCAAGCTTAACCCGCTTCCGGCTATGTGCAACACGGCTTTGCCGCGATGGTTGCAGCGACATTGTCGTTGCAGTTTAACGACCAAACCCATATATTGTGTGTGTTCCCCCTCAGCATCACGCAAAGAGGCGGAGCGGCCCGGAGGAAGACCGGCCGCGCCACGAGGAGAGTATTATCATGACCCAGCCCTTGCTGATGCCCAAGGCGACCGCCGTTTGGCTGGTCGACAACACGGCGCTGTCGTTCGAACAGATCGCCGCGTTCTGTACCTTGCATCCGCTTGAAGTTCAGGGCATCGCCGATGGTGACGTCGCTGGCGGCATCATGGGCGCCAATCCGATCCAGAATGGGCAGTTGACGCGCGAGGAAATCGAGAAGGCCGAAGCCAATCCCAATTATCGCCTGACGCTGCTGGAACCCAAGGTGCGCGTCGCCGCCGCCAAGCGCAAGGGCCCGCGCTATACCCCCATTTCGCGTCGCAACGAGCGCCCCAATGCCATCAAGTGGCTGGTCCGCAACCATCCCGAGCTCAAGGATGCCCAGATCATGCGCCTGGTTGGCACCACCAAGTCGACCATCGATTCGGTGCGCGAATCCACCCATTGGAATGCCGCCAACCTGGCGGCAATGGACCCGGTGACGCTGGGCCTGTGCAGCCAGATCGATCTCGATCTCGAGGTCAAGCGCGCCTCCAAGGGTGTCGTCGGCCCCGACGAGGCCGAGGAAGGCACGACGCTGATGACCGCCGAAGAGGCGATGGCCCGTTCCGGGGCGCGCGGCCACAGCGATCCCGATGCCCCCGATTTCGGCACCGGTGCCAACCACGCGCCCGAGCAGCAGGACGAATTCGACGCGGACTCGGTCTTTGCCCGCCTCAAATCGCTCAAGAGCGACACCGACAACTAGCATGTTCACCCCATAGCGCCGGCAGGAGACTCATCTGGAAAACAATCTCCTGCTGGCCATTTTCGTGCTTCTGGCCGCCAGTGTCGCGCTGGTGCCGCTGTTCAAGGCCATGGGGCTGGGCACCGTACTCGGCTATCTCGCGGCAGGCGTGCTGATCGGCCCCTACGGGCTGCGCCTCGTCTCCGATACCGAAACGATCCGCCACGCCTCCGAATTCGGCATCGTCATGATGCTGTTCCTGATCGGACTGGAGCTGCAACCCTCCGAAATCTGGCGCATGCGCCACAAGGTCGTCGGCCTCGGGCTGACCCAATTGCTGCTGACCGCCGCTTTGCTCACCGTGATCATCCAGGCGGCCGGCCTGAGCTGGAATGCCGCCGTCGTTATCGGGCTGGCGCTCGCCATGTCCTCGACTGCCATTGCCATGCAGACGGTCGAGCAGCGCGACATCACCAAGACCGATACCGGCCGGGCTGGCCTCGCGATCCTTCTGGTCCAGGATGTCGCGGTTATTCCTATCCTCGCCGCCATTCCCATCCTGGCCACTTCCGGTATCAACCAGGCCGTCGGCGTCGATATCGCCGATGCCGTCGAAGCGCTGGACAATCCCACCGATTGGATTACCCCGCTCACCCTGATCGGGCTCTTCATTGCCGCAATTATTGCCGGGCGTTATCTGGTGCGCCCCCTGCTCGGCTACGTGGCCCGCACCGGCGTGCGTGAAGCGTTCACCGCCCTGGGGCTGGCACTGGTCATCGGCGCCGCGCTCCTGACCCAGTATGTCGGCCTGTCGCCGGCCCTCGGCGCCTTTATTGGCGGCGTGCTCCTGGCCGACAGCGAATATCGCCACGAGCTGCAAAGCAATCTTGAGCCGTTCAAGGGCTTGTTGCTGGGGCTGTTCTTCATCTCTGTGGGCATGTCGATCGCGTTTTCGATCATGCTGACCGAGCCCTTGCGCCTTTTGGCCCTGGTGGTGGGGTTTGTCGGTGTCAAGTTCGCCGTGCTGTTCGCGCTGGCCACCATTTTCCGCATGCACCTGGCCGATCGCCTCCTGCTGGCGATCCTGCTCAGCCAGGCCGGCGAGTTCGCCTTCGTCATCCTGCAGTTCGCGCAAAGCTCCAATGCCTTCGAGGGCGTCGAATACGATCTGCTGTCGGTTTCCATCGCCGCCTCGATGGCGCTGACGCCGCTGCTGCTGCTCGCCTTCGACCGGCTGGTAGCGCCCCAGCTCGACGCCCGCCGCGACGCCCGCGACAGCGACGACATCGATGACCGCCACAAGATCGTCGTGCTCGGCTATGGCCGCTTCGGGCAGATCGTCACCCGCCTGCTGCGCGCGCAGGGCTATGAAATGACCCTGATCGACGACGATCCGGCCCAGATCGACCTGGTGCGCAAGTTCGGCGTCAAGGTGTTTTACGGTGACGCTTCCCGGCTTGACCTGTTGCACGCCGCCGGCGTCGCCAGCGCTGAACTGGTGGTCATCACCGTGGGCGGGCGCGACCGCATCTCGACCATCGCTCGCAATCTGCATCAGCATTTTCCCGACGTCACCATCGCCGCCCGTGCCATCGATCGCGGCCATGCCCACGAATTGATGGAGCTGGGCGTGGAGGTGTTCGAGCGAGAAACCTTCCTCTCGGCCATCAGCCTGGGCGCCAAAGTGCTGGCGAGGCTGGGCTATAAACCCGAAGCGGCGCTGGCCCTCGCCAAGGCGTTCGAGGAGCACGACAACAAGCTGTTGCACGACAGCTTCGCCGTGCGCAACGACGAGGACGCCTATGTGGGCCTGGTCCGCCAGTCCATCGGCCTTCTCAACGACGCCATGGCCGCAGACCGCCTGCCCGGGCCCCGGCGCCCCGTTGACGAATCGCCGTCCCCGCAGTCTGACTGACCCCTGTTTCCCGCCGAGTTTGCCCATGCCTGATCCCTATTTCGTCGCGGTCGCCGTGATCGCGGTGCTGATCGTCGGCCTGTCCAAGGCCGGCCTCCTGGGCAGCCTGGGCGTTGTCGGCGTGCCGCTGCTGGCCCTGGTCATGCCCGCCCGTGATGCCGCAGGCATGATGTTGCCAGTGCTGATCGCCATGGACGTCATCGCCGTCTATGCCTATCGCAAGGAATTCTCCTGGCAGATTCTCAAGATCATGCTGCCCGGCGCCGCTATCGGCACCCTGATCGGCTGGGTGCTGTGGTCCTTCGTCTCGGACGCCGTGGTGCTGCTATTTGTCGGTATCGTAACCTTGCTGTTCGTGCTCGACGCCGTATTGCCGCTGCGCAAGAAGCTCGAGGGCCTGCCGCCATCAACCCCTTGGGGTGTGTTCTGGGGCGGCTTTGCCGGCTTCACCAGCTTCGTTTCACACACGGGCGGGCCGCCGTTCCAGATCTACGTGCTGCCCCAGCGCCTGTCGCCAGCGCTCTATTCAGGCACGTCGGCGGTGTTTTTCGGCATCGTCAACACCGCCAAGCTGGTGCCATACTTCTTTCTGGGCCAGCTCTCGGTCCAGAATCTCGAGCTGTCCGCGGCCCTGATCCCGGTCGGCATCGTCGGCGTGCTGCTGGGCATTTACCTGGTGCGCCGCATCTCGGCCAAGTACTTCTACCAGATCGCCTATGTCCTGGTGTTTTTCCTCGCCCTCAAGCTGATCTGGGACGGCGCCCAGGGCGTATTCTTCGGCGCATAAAAAAGAGCCGCGGCGTATGGCCGTGACCCTTATTTCCCGACTGGGGAAAAACTTTTGCCGCACTTAATAGGCGTTGGCGCCCGTGAACTTCGTCAACTCGTCCTTGACTTCGAGTTTTTTGCGCTTGAGCGCGCTAACCGTCAGATCGTCGTAGCGGGTATTCTGCAATTCGGTCTGGATCTGGCGATCCAACTCCTGATGCCGCCTTTCGAGCGCCGCGATGTGGCCTTCAGTCGTCATAACAACTCCTTTAAGCTTGGTTGACGCGCCTATCGTCACAAAAAATTCACGTCTTGTCGACCGTCTTCATGTGCAAACGAATAGAAGGTGCAAAACCGCACACAATCGGCTAACCAGATGTTGGCGTTCTGCGCTTCGGGGCCCCTCCAACCATGCTTGAGCTGACCAGAGAACAGGAAGCCGGATTTGGGCTGGAACTGGCCACCAAACGCCAGGAACACGCCGACCTGGACGCCGCCATCCACACCCTGACCAATTCCCAAGTCGCCGACCGGATGCTGATTCAGCGCCTCAAGAAGCGCAAGCTGGCGCTCAAGGACCGCATCGCCCAGCTCGAGAATATTCTCATTCCCGATATCATCGCCTGAGCGCGCCGCGCCTTGAGTTGTGGCGACATTTAGGCTAATGCCGCGCTTTGCGGGAGCGATGAGGGGATCAAGCTCTATGCTCACCAAGCCGAGCGTCGCCATCGTCATGGGCAGCCAGTCCGACTGGCCCACCATGCGGCTGGCCGCCGAAACCCTGGAAACGCTCGAAATCGAATACGAGGCGCGGATCGTCTCGGCCCACCGCACGCCCGAACGATTGGTCGAGTTCGCCGGCAGTGCGCGTGACGAGGGGTTCAAGATCATCATTGCCGGGGCCGGCGGCGCCGCCCATTTGCCGGGCATGATCGCCGCCATGACGCCGCTGCCGGTGCTTGGCGTTCCGGTTCAATCCAAGGCGCTCTCCGGCCAGGACAGCCTTCTCTCCATCGTGCAGATGCCCGCCGGCATTCCAGTGGGCACCCTGGCCATAGGCCATCCCGGCGCAGTCAATGCCGCTTTGCTGGCGGCCGCAGTGCTTGCGCTCGGCGACGACGAACTGGCCGATCGGCTCGATGCCTACCGCGCTCGCCAGTCCGCCCTGGTTCCCCTTTTTCCCACCGATACCGAGTAGCCGCGTGCCCCAGACCACTCCGCTGCCGCCCGGCACCATGATCGGCATCCTGGGGGGCGGCCAGCTTGGCCGCATGCTGTCCCTGGCAGCCAGCCGGCTGGGCATGCGCACGCATATCTACTGCCCCGATCCGCACAGCCCCGCGTTCGAGGTGACCGCCCACAGGACAGTCGCCGCCTATGATGACGAGGCCGCACTCGCCGCCTTCGCCGCTGCCGTCGATGTCGTCACCTATGAATTCGAGAACGTCCCCGCCGCGACCGCCGAGTTCCTCGCCGCCCGCAAGCCTTTGCGTCCGGGTGCCAACGCTCTGGCGATCTCGCAGGACCGGCTGGCCGAAAAAGCCTTCCTCGCCAGCAAGAACATCCCCGTCGCTCCCCACTACCCCGTTGCAACCCTCGCCGACCTGGACGCTGCCATCGCTGCTTTAGGCCTGCCCGCCGTGCTCAAGACCACGCGCCTGGGCTATGACGGCAAGGGCCAGCGTGTGCTGCACCATCTCGACGACGCCGCGCAGGCCTTTGCGGCGCTCGACCCCAAGCCTCTGGTGCTGGAGGCCTTCGTGCCGTTCGAGCGGGAAATTTCCGTCGTCGTCGCCCGCAACCTTGCCGGCGAGGTCAAGAGTTTCGATCCCGCCGAAAACGTCCACCGCGACCACATTCTGTTCACCAGTACCGTGCCGGCCGCTATCCCCGCAGCGCTGGAAAAACATGCCGGCATGATCGCCAAGGCCATCGTCATCGCCCTCGACTATGTCGGCGTGCTCGGCGTCGAATTCTTCGTCGTCCCTGGGGATCAGCGCCCAACCCTGCTGGTCAACGAAATCGCGCCCCGCGTGCACAATTCCGGCCACTGGACCGAGGCCGTGTGTCTCACCAACCAGTTCGAGCAGCACATCCGCGCCATCCTCGGCTGGCCCCTGGGCGATCCGGCCCGCCTGGCCGATGTTGTCATGCAGAATCTGATCGGCGACGAGGTTCTGGCAATTCCCGCCGCATTGACTGGCCACGCCCAACCCCATCTCTATGGCAAGACCGAAGGACGAGCGGGGCGCAAGATGGGGCATGTCAACCGGCTGCAGCCGAAGCTTTGAACGACGCCAAATAGTTGTTTTTCACGCGGCCGACAGTGGACAAGCATGCGCCCTTGGGCTATAGAGCGGCCCACGGTGACCGGCTCTGCTGGTCGGCGCAGGTTTTATTTGACCTTGTGCTATCATCCAACACATTGTTTCAAGCTTCGAAAGGGCGGTTGACCTTTGCAAGTAGTCGTTCGCGATAATAACGTTGATCAGGCGCTGCGCGCGCTCAAGAAAAAGCTGCAGCGCGAAGGCGTCTTCCGCGAAATGAAGCTGCGCAACTACTACGAAAAGCCCTCCGAAAAGAAGGCGCGGCAGAAGGCCGAAGCCGTGCGTCGTGCCCGCAAGCTGGCTCGCAAGCGCGCCCAGCGCGAAAGCGGCCTGCCCGCACCGACCCCCGCGCCGCGTCCCGGCCAGAGCGCTCGTCCCGGTGCACCCGGCGCCGGTGCGCCGCGCCCCGAGCGTCCCGCATCGTTCTAAGTTTTGCTGTAGAGAATTTGAAAACGCCGTCCCTCGGGGCGGCGTTTTTGCTTGTCCGATCAGGGCGTCGCCAGGTCGACCGCGACGAGGGCCTCGCCAGCCGAAATCCGCCGCGCCAGCGCGGCCGCTTCGCTGGCGGTAAAGCTGCCGCTGATCACCACAGATCCCTCGACAATCGGCGTCTGGATACGCGGCGACGACACCACGGCGCCGTCGATCAGCAGATCGAGGATTGCCCCCACATGCCGCGTCGTCAGCTTGGCGAAGGCCTGCCGGGTGCTGGGCTCCAGTTCCACCACGATGGTTGGCTCGCCGCCAAACGTTGAGGGCTGGACCGACGCGCTTTTGATCGCCAGAGGCAGCGGCGCGGCGATAGCGCTCGTGCCCATCAGCGCCATCATTCCAACGATCAGCATCCTGCGCATTGCCATTTTCCTCGCCTAATGTCCCGCTGCCGCTTCCGAGCGCTCGAAAAACGGCTCCGCTTGGCCCCATAGCCCGCGATCCCACAGATCGCCATGGGTGCCGTCCGGCACGATCCAGAGCTTGTCCTTACGCGGCACGAGTTCGTAGAGCCGCTGGCCATTGGACACATCGATCGTCGTGTCCGCCGTCCCGTGGGCGATCAGCACCGGCTCGGCGACATCGGCGATCCACTGGTTGACCGGGAACTGGTCCAGCATCACCAGTCCCACAGGCAGCAACGGATAGCGCTCGCCTGCCACCGATACCGCCGACAGGAACGGCGTTTCCAGCAGCAGCGCGTCGGCGTCGCGCACGCTGGCCACATAGGTGGACGGCCCCGACCCCAGCGAGCGGCCCCAGATCACCATGGGAAAGCCCTTGCTCGCGGCCCAGTCGAAAGCAGCCACGGCATCGTCGAGAATGCTCTGCTGGCTGACGCTGCCGCGTGACGCGGGAAAGCCGCGATAATCGAACGCCAGGAACCCGTAGCCAGCCTGCATCCAGGTGGCGTAGCGCTTGTGCTCGGCCGTGAAGCTGCCCGAATTGCCCTTGTAATACAGGATCAGCGGCTTGCCCGACCGCGGCGCCGCGTACCAGCCGTTGACCACGCTGCCATCCACGGGAATGGCGACATCGGCCGCCCCGACGATCGCCGTGTCGGCCAGCGGCGTGATCGCGCCCTTGGTGTCATATTGCAGGTCGCGCTGCATCGCATACATGGCGCCGACCACGGCACCATAACCCAAGACCAGAATGATCAGCAGTCCCAAGACAAGAGGTCGAACGATACGCACTCAGGCCTCTTCCAGTGTCTTGGCAATAGCTTTTTCGAACACGTCCTGCGGCTGCGCGCCGCTCAGCGCATAGGTTTCGTTGAACACGAAAAACGGCACGCCGCGAATGCCCTGGTCGGACGCCTGCGCCGCCAACTGCTCGGTGATGGCCAGTTCATTAGCGTCGTTCATCGCATCGATCGCATCGCCCCGATCGAACCCGAACTCGACCGCGATATCGGCCAGCACATTGTCGTCGTTGATCTGGCGGTGCTGCAGAAAATAGGCCTCGGCAATGGCATTGGCCAATTCATGCTGCACGCCGAGCGGCTTGGCCAGCCTGGTAATGGTATGCGCCTTGGCGGTGGGAAACATCCGCGGTTGTTGCGACAGATCGAGGCTAATCCCGGCCGTCATGGCCTCGCTTTCGACGCGATCCCACATTTCCTTAGGGTCCTTGCCGTACTTTTCACGCAGCATGTCCGCCACGACGACGCCTTCGGTCGGTGTTGCGGCATCCAGATAGAATGGATGGTTGTCGATGATCACCTCGACATCCTCGGGCAAGTCGGCAAGCGCCTTGTCCAGCCGTGCCGAGCCTATCAGGCACCATGGGCAAACGACGTCGGTGAATACGTCGATCTTGAGAATTCGGGACAATCGCACATCCTTCGCGCCGGCGAACACGTCTCGCCTTCACATGGCGCGAAAGGGTGGGCGTCGCAAGGACGCATGTCGAGGTAACTGCAAAGATCGCGGATCAGTGCTTGTTGTGATCGACCAGGGCAAACGGCGGAGACCAGCCCCCCGCCAAGGTGGTGAAGCCGATCAGCGAACCCAGGCCGAACCAGACCAGGCCCGGCGCCAGCAGCAGCGCTGCCGCGCCGGACAGGGCCGATACCCGCATGACGGCAACGATCCCGCTCAGCAGCACCAGCATGGACAGCAGGCTACTCACGAACGGATTGGCGAGGGCCAGAGCGAACTGCAACACGATCACTCCGGCGATCAGCGCCGCTACCCAACGCCCAGCCGCTTGCCCTGCATCGCCCTGCTGCCGCATCAAAAAATGGGCCATGCCCCACATTGCCAGCATCACGGCGATGGCCGCAATGCCAATCCAGGCCGGCAATCCGAATGGCGCCGCTGCCAACGGTGCCACGCCCATGGCGTCCATGGTTGCCCCAACCGCAAAATAGGCCAGTGGCGGCACTGCCACGCTGACGCCAAGGCCGAACGCATTGCCGAAGCCGTCCGGGGCGATCGCGTGTTGATGCTCGCCAATACTGCTGATGATCGACATGATCGGATCCTGCCGCCGGTCTATTCGACTGCATCAATGGCCAATGCGTCCGATAAGTTCCCCTTAGGTCAAGTAAGTGCCGCAATCGTCGCAATTGCACCATGTCCCTGCGCACCTTAAAGCTTCGTGCGTTCACCCATGGAGCCCGCCAATGAGCACCCCAGCCGACCGGCTCGACGCCCTGGAAACCCGCATCGCTTATCAGGATGAAACCATAGAGGAGCTGAACGCCACCATCACGGCGCAATGGGCGGTGATCGACGCGCTGAGCCGCAAGGTGAACTTGCTCGACGAACAAGCACGCGCCGTCAGCATCATCGCCGACCCAAGCACAGAGCCGCCGCCTCCGCATTATTGAAACCGGGCCGTCGCATTGTCTTGCCAATCACGGCGTCATTCCCGCGGACGCGGGAACCCATTCTGTTCTGAGTACTCCGCGGCTAAAAAATGGATCCCCGCTTGCGCGCGGATGACGGTGCAATCCCTAGCCAGCACAAGCTGCGAATGGCCGTTCTCGCCGGCCACTGAACGCGTTTGTCAATGCCCCAGCGCTTTGACGATGTCCTCGGTCATCTTCTTGGCGTCGCCGAACAGCATCATGGTGTTGTCGCGGTAGAACAACTCGTTCTGCACCCCCGCATAGCCCGCAGCCATGCCGCGCTTGATGAACAGCACCGTACCGGCGTCCTCGACGTTCAAAACGGGCATACCGTAAATGGGCGACGTCTTGTCGGTCTTGGCCGCCGGATTGGTGACGTCATTGGCCCCGATCACGAAGGCCACGTCCGATTGCGCAAATTCGGAATTGATGTCCTCGAGCTCGAACACTTCGTCATAGGGCACATTGGCTTCCGCCAGCAGCACGTTCATATGTCCCGGCATGCGGCCCGCCACTGGATGGATGGCGTACTTGACCGTGACACCCTCCTTTTTGAGCAGGTCGGCCATTTCGCGCAGCGCATGCTGCGCCTGCGCCACCGCCATGCCATAGCCCGGCACGATGATGACCTTGCCCGCATTCTTCATCAGGAACGCCGCATCGTCCGCCGCGCCCTGCTTGACCGGGCGATTGTCTTCGGTGGCGTCTGCCGCGGCCCCGCTGTCGCCGCCGAACCCGCCCAGGATCACCGAGATGAAACTGCGGTTCATCGCCTTGCACATGATGTAGGAAAGAATCGCGCCCGACGAGCCGACCAGTGCCCCGGTGATGATCAGCGCCGTATTGCCCAGCGTGAAGCCGATGCCCGCCGCCGCCCATCCCGAATAGGAATTGAGCATGGATACCACGACCGGCATGTCGGCGCCCCCGATCGGAATGATCATCAGCCCGCCCAGCACCAGGGCCAGGATGGTGATCAGCCAGAAATAGGCCGGGTTGCCGGTCGTGGTCAGCAGATAGATTAGCCCCAGCAGCACCACGCCGATCGCGATATGGATCGCGTGGCGCGCCGGCAGGATGATCGGCTTGCCGCTCATATTGCCGTTGAGCTTGGCAAAAGCGATGATCGAACCGGTAAAGGTGAAGGCGCCGATCGCCACCCCGATGCTCATTTCCACCAGCGCCTGCGCATGGATAGCTCCGACCACGCCGATACCGAACGCCTCGGGCGCATAAAGCGCCGCCGCCGCTACGAACACCGCCGCCAGGCCCACCAGCGAGTGGAATGCCGCCACCAATTGGGGCATGTCGGTCATCTTGACCGTGCGCGCCATATAGGCGCCGATGCCCCCGCCCAGCGCCAGCCCGCCAATGATCAAGACCCAGCTGATCCCATCGACCGGCGCCGCCAGCGCCAGCGTCGTCACGATGGCGATGCCCATGCCGATCATGCCGAAGCGGTTGCCCTGCTGGGCCGAGCGTGGGTTGGATAGCCCGCGCAGCGCCAGGATGAACAGCACGCCCGAAAGCAGGTAGAACAGGGCCGCGATATCCGCAGAAATCATGGCGATCAACTCTTTTTCTTGTACATGGCCAGCATGCGCTGGGTGACGAGGAAACCGCCAAAAATATTGATGCTGGCAAACACCAGCGCAATAAATCCGAAGGCCTTGGACACCCAATTGCCGTCCGTCGCCAATTGCACGCCCACGGCGAGCAAGGCGCCCACCACGATCACCGAGGAGATGGCATTGGTCACGCTCATCAGCGGGGTATGCAGCGCCGGAGTGACCGACCAGACCACGAAATATCCCACGAAGATCGCCAGCACGAAAATGGCAAGCCGGAAGGTGAAGGGATCGATGGCTTCCATCACGGAACATCCTTGGCTGGGGGAACGGGCTTTTTGGGTGCGGCTGGTTTTTTCACCGCGGGCTTTTTGGCCACGCTCACTGGCGCTGCTGCATCGGCGAGAGCGGCAAGCTTCTTGGCCGCCGGCCGCGCCTTGGGTGACACTGGAGCGACCGCCTCGGCCGCAGCAGGGATCGATTGCTGCGCGTCCGGCGCCGCCTTCTTGGGCACGTCCGCCATGGCCGCCACCACCGCCGGCTTGGCCAGCGCCGGCTTGGCAGGCGGCTTCCTTGCCGCAATTGCCGGCAACTCGGCCGCAGGTTTAGGCGCCGCCACCAGCGCCGCCGCCGCAAACTGCGGATGCACCACTGCGCCATCGCGCGTCAAGACCGTCGCCTTGACCAACTCATCGTCCCAGTTGACCGCCAGCGTCTTGCTCTTGGCATCGATCAGCGTCGTGACGAATGCCAGGAGGTTGCGCGCATAAAGCTGACTCGCCGTGGTCGGGATGCGGCCCTGCATATTGCTGTAACCGATGATCTTGATGCCGTTGTGCTCCACGATCCGGTCCGGCACCGTCAATTCCACATTGCCGCCTCGCTCGGCCGCCAGGTCGACGATGACCGAGCCCGGCGCCATCGCCTCCACCATCGCCCTGGTGATCAGTCTCGGCGCCGGACGCCCCGGAATCAGTGCCGTGGTGACCACGATATCCTGCTTGGCGATGTGCGACGCGGTCAGTTCGGCCTGCTTGGCCTGGTAGGCCTCGCTCATCTGCTTGGCATAGCCGCCCGCGGTTTCGGCCTGCTTGAATTCTTCGTCCTCGACCGCGATGAACTTGCCGCCCAGGGATTCCACCTGCTCCTTGGCTGCCGGCCGCACATCGGTGGCCGATACCACGGCACCCAGCCGCTTGGCCGTGGCGATCGCCTGCAGCCCCGCCACGCCGGCCCCCATTACGAACACCTTGGCCGGCCGCACCGTACCGGCCGCCGTCATCATCATGGGAAACGCCCGCTCGAACGCGGCGGCCGCCTCGATCACGCCCTGATAACCGGCCAGATTAGCCTGCGACGACAAGATGTCCATCACTTGCGCGCGCGTGATGCGCGGCATGAACTCCATGGCCACGGCGGTAACGCCTGCTTGCGCCAATGCGGCGATCTCGCCGTCATTGCCATGGGGATCGAGCGCCCCGATCACCAGTGCGCCGCGGGCGACGCCGGCAAGGCTGGCCGCAGCCGGGCGGCGCACCGTCAAGACGATCGCGGCATCCTTGAGCGCCGCCTGGGCGCTTGCCGCAATGCTGGCTCCGGCCGCCGCATAATCGGCATCCGCAATTCGCGAGCCGGCACCGGCCTGGGTTTCGATGCTGACGCTGGCACCCAGCGCGATCAGCTTGCCTACGGTCTCCGGCGTCGCGGCGACACGATTTTCGCCAGCGAGGGGCTCGCGCACAATAGCGATTTTCATAGAAAGCTCCTGCCCGCCCGCCCGGGGGCAGGCTCGCTGCAATGCCCGGGGTCGGTGAAAACCTTAGGGACGGATCGCGAAATAAAGAATGATCACCAACACGGCAGTGGCCAGAACGCCGTATTTGACTGCGGTCACGAAGCCCGAATAGGTCTGTTCGTGCTGCGCGTAATCCATCGCGCTTTCTTTTTCCAAGGGGGGCAGTGGTTCGTGCTTGCTAGCCATGTCATCCTCAAAATACAGCGGGCCCGATCATCGTCGCCCAGGATCAATTCGGGCTGGTTGCGTCCAGTTCGTCGATCAAGCCTTCGATCATCGACAAACCCAGCGACCAGAACTGCGGGTCCTTCGCATCAAGCCCGAACGGCGCCAGCAGTTCGGAATGGTGCTTGGAGCCGCCGGCTTTGAGCAGTTCGAAATAGCGATCCGCAAAGCCGTCTTCGGCCTTCTCATACTGCGCGTAGAGCGAGTTCACAAGGCAATCGCCGAACGCATAGGCATAGACGTAGAACGGGGAATGGATGAAGTGCGGGATATAGCTCCAGAAGATCTCGTAGCCCTCGTTGAGCGCGATGCCCTCGCCCAGCGATTCCGCCTGCACGTCCAGCCAGATGGCATTGATTTCCTCGGCTCGTAGCTCGCCCTGCCGGCGCGCCGTATGCACCTTGCGCTCGAAGCTGTAGAAGGCGATCTGCCGCACCACCGTGTTGAGCATGTCCTCGACCTTGGAGCTCAGCAGTGCAAAGCGCTGCTTGGGATCGGTGGTCTTGGCCAGAAGCGAGCGGAACGTCAGCATCTCGCCGAACACCGAGGCCGTCTCGGCCAGCGTCAGCGGCGTGTTGCTCAGCAGCGGCCCCTGTGCCGCCGCCAGGCGCTGATGCACACCATGGCCCAATTCATGGGCCAGCGTCATGATATCGCGCGAGCGGCCCATATAGTTGAGCATCAGATAGGGATGAGCGCTGGGCACGGTCGGGTGTGCAAAGGCGCCCGAAAGCTTGCCCTCCCCCACCGGCGCATCGATCCAGCCCGAATTGAAGAACGGCGCCGCCACTTCCGCCAGCTTGGGCGAAAATTTGCCATAGGCCTCCAGCACCGTCGAGACCGCGCTGTCCCAGTCCCAAGTCCGCTCGTCGCTGGTGGGCAGCGGCGCATTGCGGTCCCAGGCATTGAGCTTGTCCTTGCCGAACCAGCGTGCCTTCATCTTGTAGTAGCGATGGCTGAGCCGCGGATAGGCCTCGCGCACCGCGCTTTGCAGCGCATCGACCACCTCGCGCTCCACCGAATTGGCCATGTGCCGGCTGTCGGCGATGTCCTCGTAACCGCGCCAGCGATCGGAGATTTCCTTGTCCTTGGCCAACACATTGGTGATGTGGGTGAACAGCCGCGCGTTTTCACCCAGCGTCTTGCTGATGGCATGATAGGCGCTTTCGCGCTTGGCCCCGTCACGCTCGGACAACAGGTGCAACGCCGCTTCCAACGTCAGCGTCTCCCCGTCGACCTCCAGCCGCAGGCTCGCCAGCGTCTCGTCGTAAAGCCGGTTCCACGCCGAATAGGCAGTCACCGACTTGTCGCGGAACAGCTCTTCGAGCTTGTCGTCGAGCTGGTACGGCTTGGCCTTGCGCAGTTCGGCGAACCAGGTGCGATAGCGCGCCAGCTCCGGGCTCTGTGCGAAGGCCGCCTCCAACACATCGTCATCGATCCGGTTCAGCTCCAGCTCGAAAAACAATACTTTGGTGGACAGGTTCGTCAGCGCCTCGTTGGTATCGCCCATGAACTTGGCACGATCGGGATCGATGGTGTTCTGCGCATACTGCAAAAACGAGAACGAGCCGATCTTGCCGGTCAAATCGCCCAGCGCCTCCGTCCGCGTGATGGCCTCGATCAGCCGACCGGCCTTGGTCAGCTCCGTCAGCTTGCCCTTGTAGTCGGCTTCGAACGCCGCTGCGTCCGCTTTGGCCCGCTCCAGGTCAGCCTTGAACTCGGCGCTGTCCCGGCCCGGATACAAATCCGCCAGATCCCAGACCGGCAGGGCCCCCAGCTGATTGTGCCCCTTCTGGCTTGCGGCTTGATCGGTCATGGCATGCTCTCCGGCTGGTCCGAAATGAGCGCGGACCATAGCCAGCGGAACTGCGGATGTGAAGAGCGGCACCGATAACCCCGGTCGATCAGGCAAATTCCCATGATTAATCCCCTCTTAAGTCCGCTCCCGCAAACTTCTCCCAAAACGGCACACCGCGATTCGAGCGGGAAACGACCGAGGGTTCATGACGCGGGTTCTGATTGTTGACGATGATCCGGTGCAGTTGCGCCTGACCGCCGAAGTGGCCAATCGCGCCGGCTTCAAGCCTTTGCTCGCCACCGGCGGCGAACAGGCGCTGGCCATCCTGCGCGAGGATCGCAATATCGGCGCCATGATCCTTGATCTGGTCATGCCCGACCTCGACGGCATGGGCGTTATGGAAGTGATGACCCGCGAAGGGCTCGCCACGCCCGTCATCATCCAGACTGCCAATGCATCGCTCGAAACCGTCGTCACCGCCATGCGTCAGGGCGCGGCCGACTATTTCGTCAAGCCGGTTGCCCCCGAGCGTCTGGTCATTTCGCTGCGCAACGCCATGAAGCTGGATGCTCTGGAAACCGCCATTCGCTCCGAACGCGCGCGCCGCTCCGGCACCTTCACCGCCGCCGACATGATCGCTAAGGCACCCGCCATGGCCCGCGTGCTCTCGCTGTGTGCCAAGGCCGCCAAAAGCCCCATCCCGGTACTCATCGAAGGGGAGACCGGCGCCGGCAAGGAACTGATTGCCCGCATCATCCAGGGCACGGGCGATCGCGCCGGCAAGCCGTTCATCACCGTCAACTGCGGCGCCATTCCCCCCAATCTGGTGGAATCCATCCTGTTCGGCCACAAGAAGGGCAGCTTCACCGGTGCCATCGCCGACCAGGCAGGCAAGTTCGCCGAAGCCCACAACGGCACGCTGTTTCTCGATGAAGTGGGCGAACTCCCCCAGGCGGTCCAGGTCAAGCTGCTGCGCGCCCTGCAGGAGGGCGAAATCGAGCCGCTCGGCGCTACCCGGCCCGAACGGGTCAATGTCCGGCTCATCTCCGCCACCAACCGGCGCCTGCTCAACCTGGCCAAGTCCGGCGAATTTCGCGAGGACCTGTACTATCGGCTCAACGTCTATCCCATCTACGTGCCGCCATTGCGCGAGCGCATCGAGGATGTGCCGGCATTGGTCACCCATTTTGTCGCCCGCTTCGCCGCCGAAGCCGGCAAGCGCGTCCTCGGCATTTCGCCCGCCGCGCTCGACCTGCTGACCGGCTACAGCTGGCCCGGCAATATCCGCCAGTTGGAAAACGCAGTCTATCGCGCTATCGTCCTGACCGATGGAGCCTTCCTCGAAACCGTCGATTTTCCCCAGATCGTCGCCCAGACCGGCGGCCGCGAACTGGCCGCGCGGGCCATCGAGGCAGCGCCCGTGCAACAAAGTCCGATCCACATCGACAATGCCCTGGGCCGCCAACGCTATGCCCCCGACACCATTGCCCCGATCGATCGTTTCGTCACCCCCACGGGCGAAGTCACCGCCTTGGCCGAAATCGAACGCGCGGCCATCGTTTTTGCCATCGAGCATTATGGCGGCCGCATGTCTCAAGTTGCTCGTGCCCTCAAGATCGGCCGCTCGACGCTCTATCGCAAGCTGCACGAATATGGCCTCGCGCAAACCCTCGTCAGCGACGCGGCCTAGGCGGTCATAATTTATCCGGCGTGCCATATGCAGCTCGTTGGCCGGCATGACAGCTCGCTCCCAGTCGGAGCCGTACAGCATCGGTACATCAGTCTTGCAACACGCACTGACTGACTTGGATGCACGTGCGCAGCCCATTTTGACGTTCGGCTAACTTATTGCAGCTATGTTTTCGAACGGGCTGTAACAAAATTTGCTGAGCGAGAAGAATCCGCATGAATATGAAGCGTCTGTTCGGCGCAATGGCTGGCTTGGCAGCAAGTCTCCCTTTTATTGCGGGAGCCTGTGCTGGAGGACTTGAAGCCAACGGTTACGACTGGGATCTTCTGTTTGACCCGGCACCCTATGCGACCAAGGCCACCGCGACCTATGTCCATATTGAAAAGAACGTGACCAATCCTGGCGTCATGCCCGGAACGGTGTCAACCACCCCTGCGCGCATGCATTACAATGTCGGCTTCAAGGCCGACGTCCTCGACATGGCCAGTTGCCTGGTTACGGTCCAGAACCCGTATGGGTCGAATTCCGCGCGCACCAACGCTTACGCCGCCTTGACCCAACAGGCCGTCAGCGAATCCGTTCGCTCCACCGATACCGGCTTGACCTGTGCTGTCGGCATAGAGGCCGGCCCAGGCGTTCTCAGCGTGATCGGCGGTATCTCCGCCCAGAACCTGAGCTATCAGGCATCCATTCCCACCGGCCTGATCACCAGTAGGCCTCTGTCCATCGATGGCTGGTCCACCGGCTGGCGCGCGGGCCTTGCCTATGAAATCCCCGAATACGCCCTGCGGGTCAGCGCCGTCTACAATGCGCCGGTGCATTATACCCTCGAGGGTACCGCCTTTGGCGGCACAGCCTCGGCCGACGTCACCACCCCCCAATCTTTCGAGCTGCGCGGACAAACCGGCATTGCACCCGGTTGGCTGGCCCTTGGCTCGGTCAAGTGGGTGGACTGGTCCACCCTGCAGCGCCTGAGGGTGACAACAATCGGTGCGCCGCTGGTGTCCAGCTTTGGCTACCGGGACGGCTTGACCGTTACCGCTGGTATTGGCCACGCCATCAGCGAGCAGCTAAGCCTTGTCGGCACCGCAAGCTGGGATCGCGGTACCTCGGTGCCCGGCGCCAGTGGCGTGCTGACTGCCGGCAGCCAGACCGACCGTTACGGTCTCGCCCTGGGCGCAATCTACACCATCTCGCCCAGTGTTCAGCTCACTGGCGGCGTGTCGGCGAGCACGCTGGCCGCCGGCTCCAACGCCAAGGGTGAAAGCTGGGACACCGGCTATGTTTATACCGTCAGCGGCGGGATCAAGGCTTCCTTTTAGCCGCTGCGCGTTCGCTATCCGATACGTCTGCATGGACCGCTGCCTTCGATCGCGTTTGTGACCACAAGTGCGGCCAAATGCCCGGAGCCGGAATCGAGGTCGGTACGGCAAGTGCAACACCAAGCATGTGCCTGTTCGACACACGAATCACACGCGTTCAACAGCAAGAGCAAATATTTGGCTTTGCCGATCGAGGGCCTCTGACAATCGCTAGCCGCGAGGCGCTGAGGACGAACGCAACAACCAACACGATCGCCATAGCATTGGGCAAGATCGGCAAATTGACCGGTACCCTAACGGGCGCTGGAGATCTGAGGCTGGCAGGTGACGGCACCTTGACGTTGACCGGAGCCGATGCAGGTTTTTATGGCGCCCTGTCCCATCGCATCGACCTTGTGCCGACCCGTAAGATCGACCAATTGAGGCAATGGCCGACGTCAGTACACTCAGTGGCTGAATGCAGGATTGAGCGAGCGCAGGTGCCGATAATGGCTCGGCGCGTTCCAATCCGGCTGATACCCCAGAAGGCTCTGGAAGAACGCGGCCGACAAGCGATAGTCTTCCGTCGCATTTTCGCGATAGGTCCACCAGAAACCGGCTTGATCGATCTTGGGGCTGACCGTCGCGTTCTCGCTGTATTCCTGAGCAATGACGGCGTCGTGGACCAGCAGGCAGAAATGGGTCAGCACGAAGCCTTCCGGCCAGAACATCGCGCCGGCGTCGGACCGTACTCCCACTGCGCCACTCAATCTGATCGGCATGGTCTTGATCAATTCCTGCAACATGAGGCTGGCGGCAAAGTCGAGGAACTCCCGACGACCCTCGCCGGTGCGTGGTCGCTCCCGCTCAAGCGCGCGCAGCCAAGAAACGAATGCCGTGCCCAGCCGCGTATGGTCGATCTCGAACGCGCCGCCCAGCTCCTCGCCCGACTGCCGGACATAGCTTGCGAACGCGGCTCGAAACCAGCGCATCTGGCGCGCTGCCAGGCGCAATGGCGCATTGGTTTGCGGCAGTCTTGCGAACCGGCGCGCCGCCTCAGATGTGAGCTGCGAATTCATGGTACAGCCTGGTGAAATTCTCGCGATTTCCGGCCTTCGAGGCGTCGACTATGTCCGTGCGCAGCGCCACCGCCACATCCTGGGCGGCCAGCAGCGCCTGCTCGTTCTCCTCGTCCGACCGCTCCGATTGCAACTACAGCATTGCGGAAAACACCGCGACCGGGCGAAGGTCGTCGCTGGCCATGATACCGGTGTCCCCAGGCACAGGACCCCGGATTACGCCGTCGGCAAGCAGTTGCAGTGTCAGGTCGGCCGCCAGTCCGTTGGTTTCGCCCGCGAGTGCAAGCGTTTTTTCATAGGCCGCGCGGGCCGCAAGCTCGCTGACGAACTGGTCTGGTACCTCGAACCGCTGGAAGAAATGCTGCAGCGCCCAATAGAGTGCGCCGGCAAAGGCCGCGCTGTCCACGTCCTCGGGCAGCTGGATTGCGCTGGTTTGCGTGCCGCCCAGAACCTTGCGGGCCAGGTTCGAGGCCGCGGCATCAAGGCCAGTCGCGAACACGCTCACTTCCCGTACGGCCCTGCCGGCCATTTCGCCCGCAGGACCCGGCAATGGCGGGGCTGGCATATCGCGCAACGATGCCTTTACCCGCCGCAGCACATGCCGCACGCCGCGCAGCGCTTCGCGGATCGGTGCAGGATCGGGCCGCATGGAAACTTCCTTGAACACATCGCCTCCAGACGCCCGATATTAGCCTAGCCCAACGCCCGCACCAAGTGCATCTTGTTGTGCGCAACGTGCCGCTGGATAAATTCAAGCGTGTTTTGATAGGTGCTCACGCCGGCCTGGCTGCCCAGCCCGGTCGCATTCTGGGCCGATGAGGCCTGGGCGAGCCGCATGCTGTCTTCATCGGGCAGCCCGTAATGCAATCCGGTGGCAAAGCCGCCGTTGAAGCAGTCGCCGCAGCCGCAGGTGCAGACCACCTCGACCTTGTAGGCGTCCTGCGTGAAGCTCGTACCGTTGCGATGCTGGTAATAGGCCCCGTCCGCGCCCAGCGTGAGAATGACGCAGGCTGCGCCCCTGTCGATCAAGAATTGCGCCAGGTTGCGATGGCCGGTCAGGCCCGACAGCGCCTGGGCCTCCTCCTCCGATGGCAGGAAATAGTCGGTATGGGGCAGCAGGCGCTCGACTTTCAACAGGTCGGCTGGCGTTGAGGCATAGATGTCGAGGGTGGTGATCACGCCGCGGCGCTTGGCCTCGCGCATCAATTCCTCGGTGCGCCCGCTATCGTCCATCCGGTTCATCAGGCCGACGCCCCCGACATGCAGGATCTTGGTGTCCAGCACGTCGTCGATCTGTGAGTCGGCGACGAAGAAGCCATCGGTCGCCCCACGCTTGTGCAAGGCGGGACGCGCCCCGTCGGGTCTGGTGGTGACCAATGACGACGATGTGGTGAAGCCGGGGCAGCGCTGCATATGGGTGGTGTCCACCCCATAATGGGCCAGCTTCTGCAGCACCCAGTCGCCCATATCGTCATTGCCGACGCCGCCGACGGCGCGCGACCGCAAGCCATGCTTTGCCGCCACGATCACCGCACTGCCGGCGGCTCCCGACACGGCCAGCGTCAGTTCGTCGACAAAGTAGGTGCCGCCAGCCGGCGCGATATCGGTCACCGGCCGGCAGAGCGCATCGAAGGTGATGAAGCCGACGGCGGTATAGTCGAAGCGCGGGCTCATTCGGCACGCTCGATTCTGCGCCCGTCAAGCCCGAAGAAGTGCAGGTGGCCCGGATCGACCGCCACGCCGACGGCAGCGTCGATCGGCGATCGGAACGTGCGCGGCGCCTTGATCTCGATATGCCTGCCCCCCACGTCCAGCGTCAGGTAGGTCATGTCGCCCGTCGGTTCGACGCCAAAGACCGTACCCACGACGTCCGTGCCCGGAATCTGGCAGTCCTCCGGCCGGAAACCCGCGGTGACCTTGCCCCGGACGTGCGGCGGACACGGCACCGTGACGCCGGGCGCGGTAAACACCCCGCCCTCGGCCTGCCCCTCGACCAGGTTCATCGGCGGGCCGCCGATGAAGCCGGCGACGAACACATTGGCCGGGTTGGAATAGATCTGGTCGGGCGTGCCGATCTGCTGGATGATGCCCTTGTCCATGATGACGATACGGTCGGCCAGCGTCATCGCCTCGATCTGGTCGTGCGTCACATAGATCGTGGTGATCTTGAGCTGGCGCTGCAGGTGCTTGATCTGGACACGCATGCTCGCGCGCAGCTTGGCATCGAGGTTGGACAGCGGCTCGTCCATCAAAAAGACCTGTGGCTTGCGCACCACGGCCCTGGCCAGCGCGGCACGCTGGCGCTGGCCGCCCGATAGTGCGCCCGGCTTGCGCTCGAGCAGATGTTCGAGTTCCACCATGCTGGCGGCGCGCCGGATCAACCCGTCCTGATCCTTGGCCGGCACACCCCGCATGCGCAGCGGAAAGCGGATATTTTCGTAAACGCTCATATTGGGGTAGAGCGCATAGCTCTGGAACACCATGGCCACGTCGCGGTCGCGCGCATCCACGTCGTCCACGATCTCGTCGCCGATGACGATACTGCCTTCCGTCGGCGTATCGAGCCCGGCAATCATGCGCATGGTCGTGGTCTTGCCGCAGCCCGAGGGCCCCAGCAGCACTAGGAATTCCTCGTCTTCGATGTCGAGCGACATCTTCTCGACGCCGGTAAAGACGCCATAGCGCTTGACGATGTTGTTCAGCCTGATCGACGCCATGCGTTTACCCTTTCACAGCGCCCATGGTCAGCCCGCGCGACAGATGCCCCTGGATGAGGATGACCAGACCCAGGATCGGCACGAACGCGATGAACGAGACCAGAGCGATAGCATTGTAGATGACCCCGTCCGACCCGCCGGTGAAATTGGCCAGCGCCACCGACATGGTATAGGCGTCCGACGTGGAGGCGATCAGCAGCGTGAACAGGAATTCGTTGATGGCAAAGATTGCCGCGATCACTGCTGCGGTGATGATGCCCGGCAGGCACGCCGGCACCACGATTTCCCACATGATGCGCAGATCGCCCGCCCCATTGGTGCGCGCCGCGTCCTCCAGGTCCTTGGGAATATCGAGCATATAGGAGCGGATGATCCAGGTGACCAGCGACAGGTTGACCGCCGCATAGATGATCATCAGCGCCCAGACCGTGTCGAGCAGCCCCAGCCAGCGGAACAGGAAAAAGATCGGCACCGCCACGATGGCAGGCGCCATCATGCGGGTAGAAAGGATATAGAAACCGATATCGTCCCGCCCCTTGAATTCGTAGCGGCTGAGCGCGAAGGCGGCGGGGATGGCGAGGGCGAGGTCGATGATCACCGATCCCGTCACCGCCACGATCGAGTTGCGCAGATAGTCCCCGATCGGCCAGTCGTTGATCAACAGCGTCCACGCATCGAGTGAGAAGGTGGGCCAATAGATCGGCGAGGGGGTGATGATCTCGGTGCGGGGTCGGAAGGCGATGGTAAGAAACCATACGATCGGCGCAAGGCAGACCAGCGCCCAGCTTCCCAGCACCAGGTAGCGCAGCACCAGGCTTCCCGCCCGGCGGGACTTTCGCGCCTTTGTCATGGCGTTTTCCCCGAATGGAAGGCGCGCTTGACGATGGTCTGCGCCAGGATCGTCATCACGATCAGCATCAGCACCGAGGCGGCCGAGGCATAGCCGAAGCTGAACATGCGAAAGCCCTGGCGATAGATGAAGTAGCTCATCGTCTCCGTCGCGCCGCCAGGCGAGCCCTGCGTCATGATATAGACATTGGCGAACATGGTGGTGATATCGATGCCGCGCAGGGTCACCGCGACCACGATGATTGGCCGCATCATCGGCAGCGAGATGTTCCAGAAGATTGCGGGCCAGCTGGCGCCGTCGAGCCGCGCCGCTTCCTCGATTTCCTGGTCCTGCCCCTGCAGGCCCGCGACGAAAATGATGAACAGGAACGGCGTCCATTGCCAGACATCGGCGACGATCAGGATCAGGCGCGCCAGCCATTCCGAGCCGGTCCAGTCGACATAGGTCTCGACCAGGCCAAGCCGCATCAGGAGATCCGAAATCACCCGGCCATCGTTGAAGGCCAGCTTCCACATGAACGCGACAGCCGAGGGCATGAACAGCATGGGCATGAGAAAGACGATGCGCCAGCCGCGCACCAGCGGGTCGCGATAGGCAAAATAGGCCAGCGCCAGCGCGATGCCGGACTGCAGGGCAAGCGAGATGCTGCCGATGATCGCGGTATTGCCCAGCGCCGCCCAGAATTCGCGGTCGCGCAGGATGCCGGCGTAATTGTTGAGCCCGGCGAAAGTCCAGGAATTGAAGCGGACGACGAACAGGCTCTGATAAATGGCGAAAATGCCGGGATAGAGCGTGATCACCAGAAGGTAGATGACCGCCGGCCCGACCAGCAGGTAGGGAAACGCGCGGCGCAGCCAGGGGCTGCGCCGGCGCATCACGGCGCGTGGGAGGCTCGGGGTGGAAGCGCCACCCCAGCCGTGATTGGTGTGGACGCGTCCGTGGTCATCAGAACGGCAGCGCCTTGCCCTCGCCCTGGTAGAGGCCGGGCTTGATATCGGCAAAGGCGACAGGGCCGGTGCCGCCGCTGAAGCCGTTCTTTTCCATGATCGCCTTCCAGGCGGTCTGGCCGTTTTCCAGCGCTTCCTTGCCCGAGATCTGCCCGCTGATGGCGCGGTTGATCTCGTTGCCCAGGGCCTGCTCCATTTCGAACATGCCGGGCAGGCGCGGCGCGCACCAGGCGTGTTCGAGGCTGTTGGCCCACACTTCCATGGGCTGCGACACGGCGCGCAGCTTGGCGTTGGCCAGCACCGAGCGATAGCCGGGCGCGACGCCATTGGCATTGGCCTCGTTCATCGCCATGATCGAGGACGTGGTCAGGAAGGCCAGCATCAGGAAGGCGCCTTCCGGATTCTGCGCGCTGGCGGCCACACAGGAGGTCGACCCGGCAATATTGGGCGGGGCGAATACGCCGCCGGCGATGCGCGGCTCGTAGATGGTGACGAAGTCGTCGACGATCTTGGACTGGTCGGGGCGCATCGCCTGCGTCCCCGAATCCTGCCAGCTGATATTGGCGGCGACCTGGCCGCCCAGCCAGGCGGCGCGGTTTTCGCCCCAGCCAGCTGCCGACACGCCCTCGATGGCGTTTTTCTGCAGCGCCAGGATGATGTCCATGGCCTTGATGCCCGCCTCGCTGGTGAGCGTGGGGTTGAACTGCTCGTCGAACAGCTGCAGTCCGGCCTGGGCGCCAATGTGCTCCCAGGTATAGGTGGCCTAGAAACCGCGGGCGCCCATCATGCCGATGCCGCGGACATCGCCCCCCAGCTTGGCGGCTTCGCCCGTCACCCGGATCAGCTCGTCATAGCTGGGGACCGAATTGACGCGGTCGATCTCGCCACCCAGGATCGGCTCCATGATGGACTTGCGCAGATGCACCATCTGGATATCGCAGTCGAACGGCAGTCCCACCAGCTTGCCGCCGAAATAGCCGTAGTTCAGCTTGTACGTGTCATAGAAATCGTCGAGCGGCAGGTTCCACTTGGCGGCATAGTCGTCGAGCGAGGCCAGAAAGCCCGGCGCGGCGAAATCGCCAAGCCACGGCGAGAAAAATTGCAGCGCGTCGAACGAGGCATTGCCGGAAATGAATTCGGCGATCGCCTTGTCGTAAAAGCTGTCGTCCGGAATTGGCACCAGCTCGACCTTGATCCCCGACAATTGTTCGAACGGCACCAGTCCTTGGCCGGCCGACTCAAGATCCGCAGCGCCGATGGCGAAACGGACGCTCTTGCCCGCCTGCTCGGAGCGCACCTTTTCCCAATCCACGGTGCGGATCCAGTCTTTGGCCGGGTCCCACAGCGGGTCGCTGCTCATCTTGTAAAGCGTACGGTAATCCTCGCGCACGTAGCCATCGACGGAAATGCCGTCGAGCACGCCGTCAATGTCCGGCAGGTCCTGCGCGAAAGCAGGAAGCCGCAGGCTCGATGCCACACCCACGACACCAAAGGCAGTACCCATCCGCAACAGCGAACGGCGAGACATTTTCGATCCCAAAACCATAACTGATCATCCTCCCTGGATTAGGCTACTCCGTCGCGAAAAATCGTCTAGCCGGTTTCTTCTCCTCACTCCTCGGAGACAGCGGCATCGTACGGTCGCAAGGCGTACTTTCGTTACACTAAATTATCATGTGTTCAGACAATTTGCATGTCAACACCCAAAATACGCGGTTCGCGGTGCCGTATTATTAGAACTTATGATTTACAAAAGAACATATGTTCATTTAACTGAGGGTAGTTGGAGGAGAAGCATCGATGCCCACGAATGTCGCGCTCACCGGTTTGGCCAATGACTTGGCGTTGCGCGCTGCCGGAGGCACGCCCATCCGCATCGGATTGGTCGGCGCCGGGGAAATGGGCACCGATATCGTCAGCCGTGTCGCCCACATGACAGGCATCGAAATCGGCGCCATCAGCGAGCTCAAGCCCGGCGCGGCCCGCCGCTCGGTCGAAATCGCCTATGGCGATACCGAGCGCGCCGCCGAGGTCTTGACCACCGATGCCGCCAACGCCGCCATCGAGGCCGGCAAGGTGGCCGTGACCGACAATGTCCAGGTCCTGCTGGAGTCGGGGCTGATCGACGTCGTCGTCGACGCCACCGGAATTCCCGCCGTCGGCGCGGAGATCGGCCTGTCCGCCATGGAGCGTGGCAAGCATCTGGTCATGATGAATGTCGAGGCCGACGTCACCATCGGCGCTTACCTGCGCCACGAGGCCGAACGCCTGGGCGTAATCTATTCGCTCGGCGCCGGCGACGAGCCGTCATCCTGCATGGAGCTCATCGAATTCGTCAGCGCCATGGGCCATCGCATCGTCAGCGCCGGCAAGGGCAAGAACAATCCGCTCAACATCGACGCAACGCCCGACCTTTATGAGCAAGAGGCGATCAGCCGCCACATGAACCCGCGCATGCTGGTCGAATTCGTCGATGGCTCCAAGACCATGGTGGAAATGGCCGCCATTGCCAATGCCACCGGCCTCATCCCCGACCGTCCCGGCATGCACGGGCCGGCCGTCGGCCGCGACGAGCTCAATCGCGTGCTCGTGCCGCAATCGGCTGGCGGCATCCTCTCCTCGGGCGATGGCCGGGTCGATTACACCATTGGCAAGGGCGTCGCACCGGGCGTGTTCGTTGTCGCCGAAATGGACCATCCCCGCGTCCGCGAGCGGATGGAAGACCTCAAAATGGGCCAGGGCCCCTACTTCACTTTTTTCCGCCCCTACCATCTGACCTCGCTCGAAGTGCCGCTGACCTGCGCCCGCGTCGTGCTCTACGGCAAGGCCGATATGGTGCCCCTGCCCCAGCCGGTGGCGGAGGTCGGCGCGGTCGCCAAGCGGAACCTGCATGTCGGCGACACGCTCGACGAAATCGGCCAGTTCACCTACCGCGCCTGGATCATGGAGGCGGTCGAGGCCCGTCAGCATGGCGCCCTGCCTTGCGGTCTGCTGGCGGGCGCCAGGGTCACCCAGACGATCCGCAAGGGCGAGTTGATCACCAGGGCCAATACGCAAGTCCTTGCCGGCAGCAAGATCGCCATTTTGCGCGCGCGCCAGGACGCCATGCTGGGCCAGGCTTGAGAGGCAGATATGAACGAGATCGACAACCGCCCCTTCGCCATCCGCATCTACCCGGCCGAACGCCTGCGCGAGGCCTTGCACAAGATGTATCTGATCCGCGCCTTCGAGGAGGGCGCCGAGGACAGTTATACCCGCGGCCTGATCCACGGCACCATGCACCTGTCGATCGGCCAGGAAGCCAGCGCCATGGCCACCTGCATGGACCTGGCGCGCACCGACAAGATTACCTCGACCCATCGCGGCCATGGCCATTGCATTGCCAAGGGCGCCGATGTGGGGCGCATGCTGGCCGAGTTCTTCGGCAAGCAAACCGGCTATTGCCACGGTCGCGGCGGCTCGATGCACATTGCCGATATCACCACCGGCAATCTGGGCGCCAATGGCATTGTCGGCGGCGGTCTGCCCATTGCCGTTGGTTCGGCCCTGTCGGCGAAGCGGCTGGGCAAGCCCGATGTCACCGTCTGCTTCTTTGGCGACGGCGCCAACAATGAAGGCGCCTTTCACGAAGCTCTCAACATGGCCGCGATCTGGAAACTGCCGGTCGTCTTCGTTTGCGAAAACAACAAATACGGCATGTCGACCTCGACCGAACGTTCCACCGCCGTCAAACAGATCGCCGAGCGCGCCGCCGCCTATGCCATGCCGGGTGTCACCGTGGATGGCAACGACTTCTCCGCCATCGCCCAGGCCGCCCATGCCGCCATTGCCCGCGCCCGGGCCGGCGAAGGTCCGAGCCTTGTCGAAAACATGACCTATCGCTGGCGCGGCCATTCCAAGTCCGACCGCAACCGCTACCGCACCAAGGACGAGATCGAGTCCTGGATCGCGCTCGACCCCATCCTGCGCTTCCGGTCCGAGCTGGTTGCCCATGGCGTCATCAGCGAAGCCGACGGCGACACCATAGCGGCCACCGCCCGCGCCGAAGTCCGCGACGGCATCGAATTCGCCAAGGCCAGCCCGTCCCCCAAGCTCTCCGAAGTCACCCGCTTCGTCTATGCGGACGCCTGACATGAACGCCGTTGCCCCCGCCACCGAGACCCGCGTCCTGAGCTATGCCGAAGCCATCCGCGAGGCCATGGCCATCGCCTTGGAGCGCGACCCCACCGTGGTGCTGATGGGCGAGGATATCGGCGTCTATGGCGGCGCCTTCCAGGTGACCCTCGACCTCGTCGACCGTTTCGGCACCGATCGCGTCATCGACACGCCGATTTCCGAACTGGGCGGCGCCGGCGTTGCCGTTGGCGCAGCGCTGACCGGCCTCAAGCCCATCTTCGAGTTCCAGTTCTCCGACTTTGCAGCGCTGGCCATGGAGCAGATCGTCAATCAGGCCGCCAAGCTGCGCTACATGCTGGGCGGCGAGGCCGCTGTCCCGGTCGTCTTCCGCATGCCCGCGGGCTCTGGCACTGGTGCCGCCGCCCAGCACAGCCAGAGCCTTGAAGCCTGGTTCGGCCACGTCCCCGGCCTCAAGGTCATCCAGCCCTCGACGCCCGAAGACGCCAAGGGCATGCTCCTGGCCGCCCTCGACGATCCCGACCCCGTGCTGATCTTCGAGCACAAGCTGCTCTACAAGATGAAGGGCGATGTGCCCGAAGGCCATTACATCACGCCTATCGGCAAGGCGGCGATCCGCCGCCCCGGCAGCCAGCTCACCATCGTTGCCAGTTCCATCATGGTGCATCGCGCGCTTGAAGCCGCCGAGACCCTCGCCGCCGAGGGCGCCGAGATCGAAGTCATCGACCTGCGCTCGATCAGGCCGGTGGATCACGAGACTATCATTGCCAGCGTGCGCAAGACCGGCCGCCTGCTGGTGGTCTACGAGGGCGTCAAGAGCTATGGCGTCGGCGCCGAGATCAGCGCCATGATCGCCGAAAGCGATGCCTTCGATTTCCTCGATGCGCCCATCCTGCGCCTGGGTGGCGCCGAGTCGCCCATCCCTTACAATCCCGAACTCGAAAAAGCTGCCGTCCCGCAGGTCGATACCATTATCGCGGCAGCGCGCCGCCTCGTCCGGCGCGAGGTCTGACCCGCCATGCCCACCGAAGTCATCATGCCCAAGGTCGATATGGACATGACCCACGGCACCTTCGCCACCTGGCACGTCGCCGAGGGCGCCGAAGTCCGCCAGGGCGATCCGCTCTTTGATATCGAAACTGAAAAGGCCGCCATGGAGGTGGAAGCGCCGGTTTCCGGACGCCTGCGCCATATCGCCGCCCAACCCGGCGACCGCATTGCAGTCGGCGCCGCCATCGCCTGGCTCTATGCCCAAGGTGAAACCGAAACGCCGCCCCCCGCTGCCGCGACCTCGCCTCCGCCCCCAGTCCAGGCCGCCGCGCCCGTTGCAACCCAGGCAGCCGCAGCGCCTCCCGCCGCTCTCGACCTATCCAGCCCCCTCGCCACCCCGGCCGCCCGGGCCGCTGCGCGCCGCGCCGGCCTCGAACTCGCCGACATTGCCGGCACCGGTCCCCAAGGCCGCATCCAGCGCGACGACATCGACACCCTGGCCCGGGCCCCCGCGCCGACGCCTGCGGCACCCGCCATCTGGCATCCCCAGCCCGGCGCGCTCAACCTTACTCGCCGACCCGGCACCGGCATGCCGCTCCTGTTGCTGCACGGCTTCGCCGCCGACTCCAAATCCTGGGCCCCGCTCGAAAACGCATTGGCTGTCGACCGCCCCCTCATCCGCATCGACTTGCCGGGCCATGGCCGCTCCCCGCAGCGCAGCATCGACAGCTTCGCCGCGCTGGCCAGGATGCTGGTCGAGGCCTTCGACGCCGCCCTGCCGGACAGGGGCGCCACCCACATCCTCGCCCATTCCCTTGGCGGTGCCCTGGCGCTGGCCATTGCCGACATCCGTCCGCGCCAGGTATGAGCCTCACGCTCATCGCCCCCGCGGGCCTTGGCCCGCAGATCGATGCCGAGACCTTGATTGGCATCACCCGCGCCAGCCATCCCACGAGCCTTGCGCCCTGGCTGCGCAACTTGGTCGCCGATCCAAAGACCATCAGCGACCACTATGCCGCCGCCGCCTTCCGGCAGCGCACCGACCCGGCCATGCGCGCCGCCCAGGCCGATATGGCCAACGCCCTGTTCCGCGACGGCACGCAGACCTTCGACTTGCGCCCGGCGCTGGCCCGGCTGCAAGTCCCGGCACAGATCGTGTGGGGCCGGCAGGATCGCGTGCTGCCTTTCCAGCAGGCCCTGGCTGCTCGCGGCGAGTTCGGACTGCATCTTGTCGAAGGTGCCGGACATCTTCCACACTACGAGGTTCCCGAAAGGATCGCTCGAATTGCCATGCGGTTTATGGCAGGGGTAGAAGCATCGACCTAGATGTTACCCCTCGTGAGGCACGCATGGAGCCGGCCGTTATCGCCGCCCTTACCCAGAAGGAACCGGACCGCCTTCGGGCGAGAGCCGTCTGGCTTTACCACGTCGAAGGACGAACCCAGAACGAGATTGCCAATCTTTTGGGCATCAACCGCATCGCCGTGGTCCGCCTGCTTGCCGACGCCCGCCTGCGCAACGAAGTTCGGGTGACGATCTCCGCCCCGCTGGCCGAACTGGTGAGCCTGGAACGGCAGGTGGAGCTCCGCTTTGGCATCGGCCGCGTGGTGGTGGCCCCGTTCTCCGATCCCGAGGGCGATCCGACACGGGTCATCGCCGCCGCGGCGGGCAGCGTGATTTCGGCGCTCATGCGACCCGGAATGACCGTCGGCGTCGGCTGGGGGCGCACGCTTTACAACACCTTGCCCTTCATTTCAGGTGGCACGCTGGACAGCTTTCGTGTCGTTTCGCTCTTGGGGGGGATAGCGGCGGCACGCCGCTTCAACCCCGCCGAATTTGCCTGGCAGTTTGCCGAACTGTTTCAGGCCGAAGGCTTCCTGATCCCCGCCCCCGCCGTCGTCGACAGCCCCGATACCCGACATGCCCTGCTCGAGCGATGCGGCCTGTCGGCAATCTTTGAAATGGCCGAAAAGCTCGACGTCGCGATCTTGTCGGTTGGCGGCATCTCGTCGCTGACCACCAGCTACCGAACCGGCTACCTGTCGGAGTCCGACCGGCGGTCGCTCATCGATGCCGGCGCCGTCGGCGACGTATTGTACAATTTCATCGATCTGGATGGCGATATCGTCGATCACGAGGTCAACTATCGGGTGATCTCGGCAAGCCTGGACAAACTCAAGCGCACTCCCGAAAAACTGCTCATCTCCGGTGGCAGGGAAAAGCACAACGCCATCCGCGCCGCCATCCGCACGCTGCAGCCCACGACCCTGATAACGGACGAAATGACCGCGACTGCCTTGGTGACCACGGGCGTCAACGCCGCCTAGCCCAGTGCAATCGGGTGACGCCTGCAGGAGTCTGACCCCGGGATCGTCATGTCACCGCAGCAGTGCTCGCCTGCATTTTCCCGGATGAGTGGCCAGCACCGCTATGGCGGCGAACACGACGATAGCAATCGATCCTATGCCGGCGGTAGCCCACAATGCCGCTGGCACTCCGATCTGGCCCATCACCACGGCCAGGATGAAGGGCGAGACGGCCGAGGCCGTCTGCCGGGCGGAGGACAGCCATCCTAACTTGGCGCCGTACCGTTCGCGCCCATAAAGCTCGAGCGGCAAGGATCCCGATATGATGCTGGTCAAACCCGAGCCGAGGCCGAACATCACGGCGAAGGCGACGGCCCAGGCAATCGATGGTGCAGTCAGCGCTAGGATCGCAATGCCCACCGGGAGCAACAAGGCCGTGACGATACCGAGACGGGTCGCGGGAAAATCCTTGCCGAACATCATGTTGGTTAGCCGCGACAACACCTGGGCCGGCCCGAACAGGCTCGTTACCAGCAGCATGCCGCTGCCCATGCCGAGTGCGGTCAGGATGGGAACGATCTGCAGCAAAATGGCCGAGAGCACGAAGCCTTCGATGGCGAAGCCGAACAGCAATAGTCCAAAAGCCATCCGACGCCGGTTTACCGGCATAACGCCTTCGGGCCCGGCGCTCGGATCGCTGAGGGTCTCGCCTGCCGGTTCGCCGGCAAGGCCGGTCCCCATCCGCCCCAGCCGGAAATGCAGCGGCGCACAGACCAACAGGTTGATGGCGGCGAATATTCCGTACACGGCACGCCAATCCATAATGGACAGCAACGTTGCAGTAAGCGGCCAGAAGATGGTGGAGGCGAACCCGGCGATCAGCGTCAAATGGGTGATGCTGCGCTGCGCAGTGCGGCCGCCGAGCTGCACCAGCGCCGCAAAGGCCGCCGCATAGAGCACCAGCGTCGAGGCCAATTCCATCAGCAACAGCGCGGCGGAAAACAGATACCCATCTGCAGCGACCGCTGCCAGCGCCAGCGATGCGGCAGCGATTATGGACCCGATTGTCATCGTGCGCGCGGCCCCGAAGCGGTCGACAAGGTGTCCGCTGAAGGGGGAAATCAATCCTCCAGCCAGCAGGGCTATGGTCAGAGCGCCGAAAATCCATTCCGGCGGCCAGCCGAAGGTCTGCCCGATCGTCGGTGCGACCGCGCTGAACGAATAGTAGAGCGTGCCATAGCCAATGATCTGGGTCACGCCCAACGCCCAGATGGCGCGGGCCGGAATGCGCGAAGTCATGGTGAAGTCCTTGGACGGAGCGGTTAGCAGCAGCTCGTTTTGCCATGGGGTGCACAGCAGGCCGGTGCCGCCGCTTCCTGCTCTGCGCGGTGACGGGGCTTGCAGATGGCCGGACGGGCTGCGAGTCGCAGCACGGCGGTTTCGTTTTCGATGGCGACATCGGCGACGTCGAACACCTGCATGGGTTCGCCCGGACGGCTGACCTCAAAGGTCAGCCGGGCATCGCCGTTGAGCCGCACCTTGCGGTCCACCAGGACGAGGATGCCGCAAAACTTGGCCACGGTCATGAAGGTGCGCCCCTCGCTGGCCGCAATATCCTCGACCTGCAGCACGGTTTCCTGCCAGGCGTCGGGGTTGCCGCCGCAGTCCAGCGTGACGAAGGAACCCGCCTTGACCTCGGTAACATGGTAGCCGGGCTGGATGCGTCGGTCGGCGTAGTCGATGACCAATAGCTTGGCCTCGTGGCTTTCCAGCGCCGCCAGCAACTGGTCCAGCGAGGCGTCGGTCGGAACAAGAGGGGTGGCGTGCCCGTCCACGATGGGATATCCTTCATTTCAATTATTGTTGAGATATTGAAATGAAAATGGAAGAACATCAAGCCCTCAATGCGTTTGGTGCCTTGTCGCAGCAAACCCGACTCAGGATGGTCCGCACCCTTGTGGTCGCGGGGCCCGATGGCCTGGCCGCCGGAGCCGTCGGCGCTGCGGTGCGCGCTTCCTCATCAAGTGCGTCGTTTCATCTGTCGCACTTGGAAAGAGCTGGGTTGATCACCTCGCGGCGCGAGGCTCGCTCCATCATCTATTGTGCCAACTATGATGGCTTGGCCGGGCTCATCGCCTTCCTGATGGAGGATTGCTGCCAGGGTCGACCCGAGATTTGTGCGCCGGCTGCCCAGACGGCCGCAAATTGCCGCGTACCGACCTCCGCCGCATCATGAGCAATCTGGCCCGCCGCCTGGTGGCAGAAGGTCTGGGGACCGGGTTGCTGGTCGCCACCGTCGTCGGTTCGGGGATCATGGCGCAGACACTGACCACCGATTCGGGTTTGGCACTGCTTGCCAACACCCTCGCCACGGGCGCTATTCTGGTGGTGTTGATCACCATATTTGGGCCGATATCCGGGGCGCATTTCAATCCCGCCATATCATGGGTTTTTGCCCTTCGGAAAGAGCTGAAGACGGCAGACGCGGGGCTCTATATCCTGGTTCAGGTAATTGGTGGCGTCACCGGCACGATGGCCGCGCATCTCATGTTTGCCCAGTCCGTGCTGCAAGTGTCGACACACGTCCGCACGGGTGGGCCACAATGGCTTTCCGAGGGCGTAGCTGCCTTTGGCCTGGTCACCGTCATTCTGGCCGGACTGCGCTTCCAGCGGACTGCCGTCCCCTGGCTGGTCGGGCTCTACATCACCGCTGCTTACTGGTTCACCGCATCGACCTCGTTTGCCAATCCCGCCGTGGCCATCGCTCGGTCCCTGACCGACACATTTTCGGGCATCCGTCCGCTGGACCTGCCCGGGTTCATCGCCGCTCAACTGGTCGGTGCATTGCTGGGGCTGGCCCTGATGACCTGGCTGTTGCACGGACCGGGGCTGGCCATGGACGAAACGAAAGCTGCATCATGACAATCACCATCTACCACAACCCCGATTGCGGCACGTCCCGCAACACGCTGGCGATGATCCGCCAGTCCGGCGAGGAACCCAGGATCATCCTTTACCTGCAAACGCCGCCCGGCCGCGACACGATCAAAGGTCTGGTTGCGGCTTCCGGACTGACCCTGCGCCAGGCGCTGCGCCAGAAGGATACCCCTTACGCCGGCCTTGGCCTCGACAATCCCCATCTGGACGACGCGGCGCTGCTCGATGCCATCGCCATGCACCCAATCCTGCTCAACCGGCCTTTCGTGGTGACACAGCAGGGCACCCGGCTTTGCAGGCCTTCAGAAGTCGTGCTCGATATCCTGCCCAACCCGGATATTGGCCCGTTCACCAAGGAAGATGGAGAGGTCATCTTGAACGCGCCGGGCAGGCGCGCGCTCTGATGGACGACCGGCTCTGAAGCGATGAACTGCCCTGACCTGCACAGCGAGAGGCGCTCGGTACAACCTCAATCCGTCAGCATATCGAGAAAAGCCCGTAATGGCGCGGGCATGAAACGCTTGGAGAAATAGATCCAGGGACCCTCGAATCTGGTCCACCAATCCGCTAGGACCGGTTGCAACGTACCATCCGATAAATAGGGCATGAGCCAGTTCTCGAAAGTGCCGACAATGCCGCGTCCGTCGCGTGCAAAATTGATCGCCGCGGGTGCTGCATCGACCCCGATGATGAGCCGACCAGGTGGATCGAGCGTAAGCGTCTCTCCCGCCCGCTCGAAACTCCACTCTACGAGCGCGCCGCTGGAAAAGCGCATCCGCACACAATCATGCTTCAGGACGTCTCGGGGGTGCTGCGGAATGCCGCGCTCTTGCAGGTAAGACGGTGCCGCTGCATAGGCCAGGCGTTGGGTGCGAGGACCGATGGGAATGGCAATCATGTCTTGGGCCAAATGCTCTCCATAGCGGATGCCAGCATCGCAGCCTGCAGCGGTTACGTCGACGAGCCGATCTTCGACCATGATCTCGACCCGCACCTCGGGATGACGAGCCAGGAAGCGGTCGATGATCGGCGGCAGGATATCCACCATCACGGCACCGGTCACGTTCAGCTTGAGCAGGCCACGCACCGTCTGTTGTGCGCTCGCCGCATCCTGCAGCGCGGCCCGGGTCTCGATGAACAGCGGCGCGATTCGATTGGCGAGCGACCTGCCGGCTTCGGTTGCCGACAGGCTTCGGGTTGTCCGGATCAGAAGCGGCACGCCCAGTCGCAGTTCCAGCTGGGTGATCTTTTCGCTCACACTGGACGCAGAAAGACCAAGCCGCTTGGCTGCGGTCCGAAACCCGCCACTCTCCAGAACGGCCAGAAAGACCGACAGATCATCAAGGTGCATGCGCTCGTCATTGTTCGCCATGCCGATCAAGGTATGCGGTTTTTAGTCGATTCTCAAACCACCCAAAACAACGCTACACCGTCTGCACCGAGGCCACTTGGCCACAAGGAGCAATGCAATGACGAACAAGACGGCACTCATCACCGGTGCGAACAAAAGCATCGGGTACGAAACGGCGCGACAACTCGGCAAGCTGGGCTATCGGGTTTTGCTGGGCGCCCGTGACCTCGAGCGCGGGCGGTCGGCAGCACAAGCGTTGGTGGCCGAAGGCTTGGACATCCGTCCGCTATCGATTGACGTTACCGACGAAGCCAGCATACGCGACGCTGCGGCATGGGTTTCCGACCATGACGGAAAGCTGGATATCCTGATCAACAATGCTGGCATTCCAGGCCGGCAACCTGTTGCCCCGAGCGAGCAGGGCGTCGATGATATTCGGGCCATTTACGAAACCAATGTCTTCGGGCCAATCCGCGTCACCCAGGCTTTCCTGCCGCTGCTCAAGGCCGCGGAGCGTGCCAACATCGTCATGGTGAGTAGCGGATTGGGGTCTCTTGGCTGGCTGTCGGACCCGGCCAATATGTTCTTCGGCGTCAACATCCTGGGCTATAACAGCTCCAAGACCGCCTTGAATGCGGTCACCGTCGCCTTCGCCAAAGAACTGGCCGATACCGCCATCAAGGTCAACGCGGCCGACCCCGGCTACACTGCGACCGATTTTAACGGCCACACTGGCTATCGCACTGTCGAGCAGGCTGCCGCCGGCATCGTTTGGCTGGCTACGCTCGACGCCTCAGGCCCCAACGGCGCCTTTTACTTCGAGCAAACCCAGGTGCCCTGGTAAGGCCCGCTCGGGTTTACCGGCGGAAGGATCGGCGATGCGAGGCCAGGTCAGCCACAATGGTGACCCTCGCATCCCAGATGCAAGGAACCGTCGCGGCCGCTGCTCGCTCGAAGCACATGATGAACGGGCGGCGCCGTCTTCAGGCTGAAGATCCCAGCAGGTTGCGCACCTTGCGCGCAAAGGCGTCGAGCTGAAATGGCTTGTTCATCATGTGCATGCCATGGGCCAGATGCCCGTGGTTGAGCACGGCATTCTCCGCATAGCCGGTGATGAACAGCACTTCCAGGTTCGGACGCTTTTCCCGCACGATATCGGCCAGTTGGCGGCCATTCATGCCACCGGGCAGGCCAACATCAGTGATCAGCAGCGAAATTGACGTTTGTGCGTCCAGCATTCTCAGGGCCTCGCTGGCGTCGGCAGCCTCGATGACCCGGTAACCGAGATCGGCAAGATGCTCGGCAGCCACCATGCGGACCAGTGGCTCATCATCGACCAGCATGATGGTGGGCCCGCCGTTCACCTGCTGTGAGTCAGTCTTCTGTTGGCCATCGACCGCTTCATCGACTGCATCCCCGACAAGGCGCGGTATGTAGATGCACACCATGGTGCCCTCGCCGACTTCGGAATAGATGCGAACCGTTCCCCCCGATTGACCGGCAAACCCGTGCACCATGGACAGCCCAAGCCCGGTGCCTTGACCGACGGGTTTGGTAGTGAAAAAAGGCTCGAACGCCCGCTCGATGACGTCTGCCGGCATGCCCATCCCGGTGTCGCTGACACAAAGCGACACATATTGGCCGGGAACCAATCCACGCTCTTGGGCAGCACGTTCGTCCATCCAGCGGTTTGCGGTTTCCACGGTGATCTTGCCACCATCCGGCATGGCATCGCGGGCATTGATGCACAGGTTGAGCAGGGAATTTTCCAGCTGGCTCGCGTCCACGAAGGTTGGCCAGATGCCGGCCTTGCCAACCATCTCGACGGCTATCTCCGGACCGACACTGCGATGAATGAGGTCCAGCAGGCCCTCCACCAGCCGGTTCAAATCGGTAGGCTTGGGGTCCAGGGTCTGGCGTCGCGAGAAAGCCAAAAGTCGTTGCGTCAGGGCTGCAGCGCGGCGGGTAGCGCTTGAGGCCGCCGACAGGTATCGCTCGACCTCCCCGATACGACCCTGGGCGAGCCGTGTGGTCATGATCTGGAGGCTTCCGCTGACGCCGGCGATGATGTTGTTGAAGTCGTGGGCAATGCCACCCGTCAACTGCCCGACCGCTTCCATTTTCTGGGATTGCCGCAACGCTTCCTGCGCGGCTCGCAGGCTTTCTGCCGCGGCGGTTTCCTCGGTAATGTCGCGGCCGACGGTGTAGAAGGTGCCCGGTTCGACCCCCGGCACGGCCGACCAGGCAAAGGAGATGGGCAAGTTCTGGTCGGTGAGGAGCCGCACATGAAACTGGTGAACGGGTCGTCCCGCCTGCAATTCAGCAACCACGGCGCCTGTTTCGGCCAGGTCGTCCGGGTGGATGATTTCGCTGAAGGGATGGCTGGTCAAAAAGCTGTCGGGCCTGCCCAGACGGCGGGACCAGGCCGGGTTGATCGATCTCAGCATGCCCTCGAACGTGGCCACGGCGAACAAGTCGGGGCTCATCTCGAATATGCGGTCGCGCTCTTTCAAGGCGGTGGCCAGGCCTTCCTGGTTCGCAAGCACGCTGCCGGTTGTTTCGGTGCATATGCCGAACAGCCCCTCTACGCTGCCGTCCGACGCGACCATGGGGGTATAGGAGAAATTGAAGTATGCGTCCTCCACGGCGCCCCGCCGGTCGAGCCGAACAAAAAAGCCCGTCTGGTGGATCGCCTCGCCCTGGAAGGCGCGCTGCACGAGCGGCTCCAAACTGGTCCAGGCTTCATCCCACACCGCCTGCATCGGCCGGCCCAGCAAAGCTGGGTGTTTGCGCCCCATGATCGGAACGAACGCGTCGTTATAGAGCCATGTCCGCTCGGCGCCCCAGGCCAGGAACATTGGCTGCTTGCTCGCCAGCAGCAATTGGAGCATCGAGCGGAACGAAGCGGACCAGGACGAGGGAGGGCCAAGCGGCGTGCTGCCCCAGTCAAAAGACCGGATCTGTTGTGCCAGGTTCGTGTCGCTCAACAAGAAAAAAGGAACTTGGTCTTGGTCAGCGTCGGCCACGGCAGCTCCTGGGGTTGTCACCCCTACAACGCCGGACATCTGAATTGGCTTCCAAGAACAATTTCGTCACCCGAACACCATGACGACGGGGGCGCTCGCCCATCGGCCGGCCAGGCCCATGCATTAACCCAGCGCCGCAAGGCCTGCCGCCAGATCATGGTGCCGGAAGGGCTTGGTCAGGCGCGCAAGGTCCGGAGCGATCCCTTCGACGTCCGCATACCCGGACACGACCAGCACCTTCATCCCTGGCTGGCCGGCCAGCAGCGCGCGGGCAAGTTCCGTGCCGGACATGCCCGGCATCAAGTGATCGGTGACCAGCAGGTCCGGGTGCAGTCCGGCATTGACCAGCCGCAAGGCATCCTCGGCCGAACTTGCCTCGACGACGCTATAGCCGAGTTCGGTCAGCATGTCCGCCGTGCTGAACCGAACCAGGTCTTCGTCGTCGACGAGCAATGCGGTCCCCTTGCCGGCATCGGGTTGCATCACGCCCTCCACCGGCGGGTCCGCCGACGGCAATTGGCTGCTTTGCGGCAGCCAGAGCTCCACATTGGTGCCTATCCCCGGCGCACTGCGAATGGTGAGAGCGCCGCCCAGTTGCGAGGCGAGGCCATGCACCATGGACAATCCTAGGCCGGTTCCCTTGCCGATGCCTTTGGTCGAGAAGAATGGCTCGACGGCACGCTGGAGCGTCTCGCTATCCATGCCGGTGCCGGTGTCGGCCACGGATAACCGCATGTACGGGCCCGGCGCGACGCCGGCCCGGTGGTGCGGCCCGACCATTTCGGCGTCCACCGAGATGCGTAATGTGCCCCCGTGCGGCATGGCGTCCCTGGCATTCACGGCCAGGTTCAGGATCGCCATCTCCAGTTGATTGGGATCGGCATTGGCCAAAGGCAGACCCTCGGCGGCATCGACCACGACTTTGATCTGCGGACCCGTCGTACTCGACACCAGTTCGGCCATACCCCGCACGAGCGGCGCAAGATCGACACTCGTTGGCTGCAGCGGCTGTCGCCGCGCAAAGGCCAGCAGACGCTGCACCAGCGTTTTCGCGCGATCGGCAGCCAATATGGCCCGCGCCACCAGACGCTGTTCACGCTCCCCGTCCAGGCCCTTGCGCTGGAGCATGTCGAGCGAACCGACAATGGGCGTGAGCAGGTTGTTGAAATCGTGCGCGACCCCGCCGGTCAGGCTGCCCATGGCCTCCATCTTCTGGGACTGGCGCAATTGTTCTTGGGCAGCCTCGAGCAGGGCGGCACGGTCCTTGTCGGAAGTGATGTCACGGCCAGTGACATAGACCATATCTCCAGCGGGTGCGGCCACCCAGGAGATCCAGCGGATCGAGCCATCCTTGTGCCGCAGGCGATTCTCGATCGTGGGCTGTCCGCCATGGGCGGCGAACTGGTAGGCTTTGCTCGTTTTGGCGTGATCTTCGGCAATGACGAAGTCGTTGACGTGGCGACCGACCAACTGGTCGGGGGCATAACCGAGCGTCACGGTCCAGGCCGGATTGAGCCGCCGGAAAATCCCTTTGAAGTCAATCTCGACCATCAAGTCAGGGGAGGTGTTCCACATCCGGTCGCGCTCCGCGGTGCGCTCGACGACACGCTGTTCCAGCGTCTCGTTCAACCGACGCAACTCCTCATCCGCGCGTTTTCGGGCGGTGATATCGATGGCCGTTCCCAAGGCGCGCAAGCACCGACCATCCCGGTCGAATAGACCCACGCCCTTGGCGGCAACCCAGCGCACGACACCATCCTCCTTGCCGATGGTTCGGTACTCGACATCGTAGCTCGCCCGCCTGTCGGGATCGAGTGCGGAGGCGAAAGCGTCGCTGGTCATCGCCAAATCATCGGGGTGCAGGCCGCAATAGAAGTCTTTCATGCTGCACGCCACATCCGCGGAAATACCGAACGCAGCCTTGGTTCGGTCCGACCAGGTCAGGATGTCCGTGGTCAGATCGAGATCCCAGGTTCCCACATCGGCCGCCGCCACTGCTAACCGCAACGACTCTTCACTGACATGCAAATCGGTTTCGGCGCGGAGGCGTTCCATAGCCGTGCGGGCGCGCTCTGCCATTTCGCGGATCAACGCACGCTCTTCGGCCGTCCAGTTGCGGGCTGTTGCATGGTTGACGTAAAGCACCGCTGCCAGTCGTTCCTGCTCGATGATCGGCACGTTGACGAAAGACCGCGCACTGCGGCTCTCCAGTGCATGGCTGGCGCTGGCGGTGCGTGCATCGTCTCTCGCGTCCCCGATCGCGACGAACTCGCCGCGCTTGAGGCTTTCGATGAGCGAGCCATAGTCGTCAAGCTGCTGGACGCCCGCGAGTGAGGCAATGCCAGGCGCGTTCCAATCCCGATCGACGTGAAGGGTCTCCGCGTCCGGATCGATCGTGGCATAGCCGACCCGGCTGACGTCGAGCGTTCGTCCCAGGATTTCCGCGGCGGCATTGGCGACCTCGTTTGCTCCATGACTGGCCCGGATGCGATCACTGAATTCGACCAGAGCCAGCCGCCGTTGTTCGGCCTTTTTGCGCTCCGTTATGTCCTGAAGGACGGCGTAGAACCCCTCGACGTCCCCGCTCGCCGACAGGCGGGGCACGTAGTCGACATATAACCAACGCTCGCCGCCGGTCCGATAGGGCATGACATGCTCAAAGGAGAACGCCTCGCCGGCAAGGGCACGCCTTAGCTTCGGCGTCACCGCCAAATAGACCGCATCGCCGATCACATCCTTCAGATGTCGCCCGATAAGCTCGTCGGAGCGCTTGCCGAACCAGTCCTGGTAGGCGGCGTTGACGAAGCGATAAACCTCGTCGCGGTCGACATAGCTGATCAGCAGCGGCAGGCTATCGGCCATGACCTGCAGGTCATACTCGCGATCTCGCAATGCCACTTCCGCCTGGTGTTCGGCGGTCCGGTCGCGAAAGATTTTCAGATAGCCGCCACCATCCTGATGCTGCCGCATCAACAGGCCCGAACCCCAAAAACGACTGCCATCCTTGCGCATGTGCCAGCGCTCGTTGACGGCCCGCCCGTGCTCCCGGGCCAAGCTGATTTCGCGCTCCGGCGCCCCATCGTCACGGTCTTCCGGCGTAAAGAAAATGGCACCGTATTGTCCGAGCACTTCGGCGTCGGAAAACCCCATCATCCGCTCGGCCCCTTTGTTCCAGCCGGTGATACCGCCGCTGGCGTCCAATGCGATGATGGCGAAGTCGTCGGCGCCCTCGACGATCTCGCGGTAGCGCTCCTCGCTTTCGCGCAAGGCCTCGCGCACGGTATGGGCGGCGGTAACGTCTTGACCTTCGCAGAAAATGCCGACGACCTGGTCCTCCTCGATAATCGGGGCGTACACGAAATCCATGTAGATCAGCGTCTCGTCGCTGTCCGACACCCGTCGGTACCGGGCTGGCGCACCAAGGCGGGTAACGCGCTCGCCGGTCCGATACACCTGGTCCAAAAGCTCGTGGAAGCCCTGCCCCGCAATGTCAGGGAACGCCTCTTGCACCGGCTTGCCGATCCAGTTAGCGCTGTCGAACAGGCGCCGATGGGCCTCGTTGACGAACTCGAACACATGCAGGGGTCCGCGCATGGTACAGATGAAGCCTGGGGCACCGTCGAACATGGTCCGCTGGCTTTTGGCCTGCTCCAGGGTCCGCCGGTCGGCGAGCACCTTGTCCGTGGTCTCGGTAGCGGCGCAGTACAAGCCGGCGATCTTGCCGGTTTCGTCGCGAAGCGGCGTATATGAAAAAGTGAAGTATCCGACCGGCAGGCCTGGCCGACCGGCCAGCGGGATCGGCAGATCGACGAAGTGTTGGGCGTCGCCAGCCATGGTCGCCTCGACGATCGGGCGGAACTGGCTCCAGATCTCTGCCCACAATTGGGCAAAGGGTTTGCCGATGCCGGGATGCTTGGCTCCGACTATGGGCAGGTAAGTGTCGTTGTAGAGCGAGATGAGCTCGTCACCCCAGGCGACATAGACTGGTGCCGCCGAGTGAAGCATGAGGCTGACAGCCGTCTGCAGCACCGTCGACCAACGCTCTGGCGCACCCAACGGCGATCGCGTCCAATCGTGCGCACGAATGAACGCACCCATTTCGCCGCCGCCGGAGAGAAAGGGCAAGTCTGGATCCATTGCGGGCACTCACCTCTCCCGTTGGCCCAAGCCGTGCCGAGATTGACGTCTGAGCAAATGTTTAGCCCACAACGTCGCGGGCGTCATGCCTACGGTGTCCCGGATCAGGAATATGCCCGATTGGTGGGAAACATGCAGGGCTAAGCCGGGCATCGTCGTGACCTCCTCTCAGACAATAGCCGGATTGGCGTTAACCGCTCCTCCCCTTTGGGGCCGCAACAAGCCCCTGACGATTGTTGCATCTAACCGGACTTTTGCTGTGGTCTGGCAAGGACCGCATAAACGTTTGTGCGGTCCCGCGAAAAACACATTACTTATACCTTTGAAATACCTGCATTTAGTCTTACAAGAACACCTGTCTTTCCCGCCTAGACCGCACCAAATAATGGAAATTCCCCTCTAGAACACATCGCAATGCTTAGTCGATTGAATTCTCAGGGAGGTTTCGCGTGCCGGGCGCTTTAGCGTTGTTTGCGCCGGAATGAACTACAGCTCTGAAGTGCAATCCTTGGCGGGAACGAAGTGTAGTCGAGTATACCCTTTTATCACTAAGCTTCAAATTTCGAGGCCCGGAGCGCTCAAAATACCCAGAAACGCTGGATTTCGAGAGCAGCCCGGCCCCGATTGATTCCTCGGATCCACCCAGCACAAAGCGTTCCGAACTGTAGTGGATGACCATAACTCTGGCGTCGGCGATAACAACGAAACGTTCTTTGCCGTGCAGCGCATACTGGAGATTATGCGCCTAGAATTCGCCGGAGATCGGCGTCCTGGTCGCTTCCTATTCGGCAATCCCGATGACGGGCCGATGCCCGCGGAAGCGATGTTCCCAAGGAAACTAATCCAACCCGACGTCATTAAGGACCGCCTCCAGTTATTGCTATCGGACGGAGCGAAACCCAAGCCGCTCAGCCAAAAACACGCAGTCATTAACCTCTCTGGTCGGCACCTGGGGCTCGTCATGGATGTCGGTCTCCACATCAACGTTGGCGGAGTACGCCCAGACGCGCTCGGATGCTCGCCTATGCAGGTTTACCGGATTCTTGAGGAACCCTCGTAACCCCCTATCGGCGTGACCAAGTATCTCCGTCAACCAGCCGGCATAGGCCAATCGCGGCCTTTGCCCTTCTGCGCGATCAGCGAGAAACGCTCTATAAAGAAGGCTGCCAGTTCGCGCTGGAAGTCCCGGCGCCTCCAACCAAGCGAAGTAGCGCTCCTGCGAAATGCTGTAATACGCCCGCCTCGCCGGCTGCGAGCGGGTCCACCACCCACAGGGCATCATTGCTCATGTCACTAGGATGGTTGACCAATCAGCGCCAATACAATCCGCTCGGCGCAAGTCCCGATGAAAAGCGAACGCACTGGTAGTTGGACGTACGATTTGACTTAGCTGCGGCCAAACTCATCCTCGATCCTGACGATGTCATCTTCGCCAAGATAAGACCCCGTCTGCACCTCAATCAACTCGAGGAGAATTTTGCCGGGGTTGGTAAGTCGATGAGTGCAACCTAGCGGCAGATAGATCGACTGATTTTCGGACAGCACCTTAACGACACCGTCGACCGTGACTTCGGCCGTTCCGCGAACGACGACCCAATGTTCTGACCGATGATGGTGTCGCTGCAAACTGAGTTTCTTGCCAGGATTAACGAACAGTCGTTTGACCTGAAATCGCTCGCCCTGCACCACTAGCGAATATCCGCCCCAGGGCCGGTAAGCCGTACGATGGATTTCGGTCAACGAGCGGGTGTCGGTATCGGCTTTGAGCTTCTTGGCGAGGGCTCCGACTTTCTGGGATTGCGATAGCTTACCGACAAAAATCGCATCTTCGCTGGCAATGACGGCAACGTCATCGAGCCCCTCGACGACCACATGCGCCTTGTCCGTAAAAATCATTGCATTGGAGGTATTGGAAAGGGTCGAACCGCCAATTCTCACATTGCCGTCGCCGTCCTTAGGATGGGCCGACCATACAGCATCCCATGAGCCCAAATCGGACCAGGAGAAGGTGACCGGCAATACCGCGGCCTTGCTAGTTCTCTCAAAAATAGCGTAGTCGACTGAAATATCTGGCGCTGCGGAAAACGCAGCGTCGTCTAGGCGCAGAAAATCCAAGTCCTGCCGTGCCGCCCCAAAGGCATTGGCAGCGGCGGCATAGGTCTCTGGCGCCAGCTGTTGACACTCGGCGAGGAAGGCTGCAACGCCAAGCATGAACATCCCGGAATTCCAAGAAAAATTCCCAGCACTGAGCATGATGTGTGCGCGATCCGCAGTAGGCTTCTCCACAAAGCGTTTCACTTTACGAACACCATCGGCCAGAGCCTGATCTGCGTCGATATAGCCATACCCAGTTTCAGCGCGAGTTGGCTGGATGCCAAAAGTTACCAACCATCCCGCGGCTGCCGCCCGCGCCGCACTGTCGATGGCGTTGGCATAGTTTTCGCCCATCTCGATAGCGTGGTCGGAGGCGAGTACATGGATCACGGCATCGGGATTGTTAGCCGCCGCCGCAAAGGCAGCCACAGCGATCGCAACTGCGGTATTGCGAGATGACGGCTCAAGCAAGATAGCGCCGGGGCTGATGCCAATTTCCTGAGCCTGCTCGGCAACGATGAAGCGATAATCCGAATTGGTTACAATTATCGGCGCGGAGTATCGAGCATCAGCGGCGCGCAGCAATGCCTGCTGGAATAGCGAGGTATCGCCGAGCAGGTTGAGAAACTGCTTTGGTCGGGCAGAGCGCGACATCGGCCAAAGGCGAGTTCCCTGACCACCAGCCAGAATAACCGGAATTATATTAACCACGACGAGCCCTGCTTCACCACTGCGAGCTGGGCAACCGTGCCCAGCTGATTTAATGGGAGCGATGCCTGCAACCCGGGGCCTCTGTCCATGAATCCATAGTGTTTGTCCAGATGCTTTATATGGTTCGCCTCGGCTTGGGAAACTAGCCCGGCCGTCACTACAGTGTCTCTGAGCTTATTGATGATTGTCAGCAAGCCCGATATATCGACATCGTCATACGTGCCTAATCGCGCCCACGGTCTGGCGAAGCCGATTTGACTCGGTAGACGCATAGTACATTGACCAGGCTGACCCAGTGCCGATGCGAGAATATCAGCCAAGCATGCGCATACGTCGGCCCTTGGTGGGGAATTGCACAACGGCCTTGAAATCGAATTAAAGGTCTGTCTTCTGGTATGTTGAAAACTTCCTCTTCGCGCCCGAACGCTGCAAGCGTTCCGGACCTGCTTGATATCGTTAGACGGGGCGCAGCAGTTAGGCGGCATCGTTTCGCGCGGATCTTCGGGCGCTGACACCGGCGGTGCTGCTTGCCGCCTTAGGCCAGTCCAGCGTCTATGCTGCATTCATTATCGCTGCGAACAGGAGCGATTGGACAAATCTGGCCTTCGTCTGTGCGGCATTGGCGATCGTGTCGATTACCGTTGGATCGCTCGTCATCGCGCTGCGGCGAAACCAGTTTCCGCTGTCAACCGCCTTGGTGATAAGCGTGATAACCTTCAATTTCGCCGTGGCAGTGCTATCGGCGTTGCGGATACTGCTGAGCTATACAGGCTTAGCGACCTCGGCCCCCATTTTGATCGCGGTCATGGTCCATGCAAATATCAAGTTCCATCGTGGTCGGCGGGATCGGGTCAGATTGCTTGATTTCCGTGGCGCCGACGTCGTTAAGGCCCAACTGAGCAAGGACATCAGGATCGTCACACTCGATGACCTAGAAGTTGCCAATTTCGATCGCATTCTGATCGACTCCGATAGTCACCATTCAGCGGAATGGTCGAGGTTCCTAAACAGGCTCTACATGCTGGGAATTGAGGTTTCGCCCTGGATGCACATGGAAAGTAGCGTCGGGCGAGTTGATATTGACAGCTTCGATCTCACCCACCTCGCTTATAGCCCCAGCCAAGTCTATTACTCCCAAGCCAAGCGGGTGATTGACGTGACCGCTGTGCTGGTTTTAGCCCCCATCGCCATACCGATAGGTCTTCTCGCCTGGCTCTACATTCGAGCCATAGACGGGGGACCCTCGATTTTTGTTCAGGACCGGCGTGGCCATGGCGGCAGCACCTTTCGCATGTACAAGTTCCGCACTATGCAAGTCAATTCGGAGGCCGGCGCTACGCAGTCAGGTGATCACCGTATTCTCCCAGGATGCCGGTTTCTAAGGCTGTTCAGGATTGACGAAGTCCCCCAGCTGGTGAATATTCTTCGCGGGGAAATGAGCTGGATCGGTCCGCGCCCCGTTTCGATGTCCATCGCGGAAGCCCTTGAGGACAGTATTCCCCAATACATCAATCGTCAGCTGGTATTGCCGGGCCTGACAGGTTGGGCGCAGGTCTCGCACGGATATGCGAGCAATCACGACGAAGAAATACAAAAACTCAGCTACGACTTGTATTACATAAAACACATGTCATTTGATCTCGACGCGGTAATCTTGTTTAAGACCGTCAATACGCTTTTATTTCGGACGGGTGCGAAATAGATAGCGCGCTAAGGTCCGCCAAGGCTGGCGCTTGGCGGCCAGTTTTGGCGAGCGGCGCTGTCGCTACCTGACATTGGAAGCTGCCTGCCCTCGGCACATTAGACCCCCGCAATGCCGCTACCCGCTCTGATTCTTGTGAATCCGACACAATAGCGTTATGGCACGGCACAAGTTCGCCTCGGGGCCCACATAGCGCCGTAAACCGGGCATATCGACCTGACGAGTAATGCAAAGGACAATAAGATTGAGCAAGAAGGTCGCCCTTATCACCGGGATAACGGGCCAGGATGGCGCTTATCTATCTGAACTCCTGTTGGCCAAGGGCTATTCGGTCCATGGCATAAAGCGCCGGACGTCCCTTTTCAACACCACTCGAATTGATCATCTCTATCACGACCCGCACGAAACAGGCGTGGACCTGACGCTTCACCACGGTGACATGACCGATTCGTCGAGCTTGATGCGCATCATCCAGCTCGTACAGCCCGACGAGATTTACAATTTGGCCGCACAGAGCCACGTTCAGGTTTCCTTTGAGGAGCCTGAATATACCGCCAATGCCGACGGCTTGGGCGCGTTGCGCATCCTTGAAGCCATTCGCATTCTGGGGCTAGAGAAGAAGACCAAGTTCTATCAGGCTTCCACATCGGAGTTGTATGGTTTGGTTCAAGAGACACCGCAGACCGAGACGACGCCGTTCTATCCGCGTTCGCCCTATGCTGTCGCCAAGCTTTACGCCTACTGGATCACCGTCAATTACCGCGAATCTTACGGGATTTATGCCTGTAACGGCATCCTGTTCAACCATGAGTCGCCCATCCGTGGCGAAACGTTCGTCACCCGCAAAATCACGCGAGCCTTGGCTCGCATAAAGCTGGGCGTCCAACAGAGCCTCTATCTCGGCAATCTGGACGCACTGCGCGACTGGGGACATGCCCGCGATTATGTAGAGATGCAATGGCTCATGCTGCAGCAAGAGCAGCCGGAAGATTTCGTGATCGCTACGGGCCAGCAATACTCCGTCCGGGAATTTGTGGTCGCCGCAGCATCCCATCTCGACGTTGCGATCCGCTGGGAGGGCCAGGGGGTCGATGAAAAAGGCTATGACGAAAAGACCGGACAGTGCATCGTCGCCGTGGACCCACGGTACTTTCGGCCTGCCGAGGTCGAAACCCTGCTCGGCGACCCCACCAAGGCGCGGGAGAAGCTGGGGTGGACACCTGCGACAAGCTTTGCCGACCTTGTACATGAGATGATGGACGCGGACCTCAAGTCCGCCGAGAAAGACGAGCTGGTCAAAAAGCACGGCTACATGCATTTCGCGCCCAAGGAATAGTCTGGTGAATTTGCGGAAGCTCAAGCCAAATCCCAGAATTCTCGTTACGGGATCTGGCGGCGTTTTGGGTCGGGCTGTGCTTGAGCAGCTCAACCTGAACACGTTCACCAATGTTATCGCTCCGAGCAGGTCCGAACTTGACCTGCTCGATGGCGAGAAGACGCTCGACTTTGTTCAGAACAACAGACCCGACGTGGTTATTCACCTGGCATCCGTGGTTTTCGGGTTGGCTGGGAATATGAAGAACCAGATGCTGTCGATTGAGCAGAATACAATGCTCAATAACAATCTGTTCTCCGCCCTCCACAAGCTGCCACCTGAATACGTGTTCTTTGCTGGCACCGTTGCGTCCTATCCCTACCCCTACAAGTCACTGCCGTTGCGCGAGCAGGATTTTTTCGATGGCCTGCCGCACCGGGGCGAGTTCGGTTATGCCAGCGCAAAGCGGCATGCCTACAACTATCTCAGCCTGTTGAAGTCCGAGGCGGGCATAGACTTCACCTACGGCGTCTTCACCAATTTGTATGGTGAAGGCGACAGGTTCGATATCGGCAACGGGCATGTCATTCCTTCCCTGGTTTCAAAAGCCTATTCCTGCTTCAATGACGGCAAAGCCCTGGAGGTCTGGGGCGACGGCTCGGCTGAGCGCGACTTTTTGCATGCCGAGGATGCCGCACGGGCGATCGTCCATTGCGTGAGCGTCGTTGCGGACGATCTGGTCAACATATCATCGGGTACTGCGGTAACGATCCGAACCGTGGCGGAAACGATCGCGGAGATAGCCGGCCTAAAAGCTGTGCAGTTCCAGGCGGACAAGCCCGTCGGCATTCCTAGCCGTGTTGTCGACAACGGCCTGCTAACGGCACTTGGTTTCGCACCAGCGATCGGCCTGGCGGTCGGATTGCAGCGGACCTATGAGTGGTACGCCAACAACTTTACCGAGGCACGTAAATGACAAAAATGGCCATCGTTTCCAGTTACTCGGAGAGTTGCGGCAACGCCACCTTTACCAAAGTGCTACACGACACGATCCGGCAATATAGCGATTACGAGGTCGAGGTCGTCGAACTGGACCTGAACTTGCTACAGTCAGTCCAGGGAACGATCCGGGCCGCCGCAGCGCGTCACATCGATGATTTGTGCAGCCGGCTGGCAAAGTTCGACTACGTCAACATTCAGCTTGAGGCCGGCCTCTATGGCACCTTGCCTGGCGACATTTTCCGGCGACTGCGCAAACTGATGCGCGCCAACCCCAATACGAGTGTCACACTACATTCGCCCAGATTGGTGGCAAACCCTACGTCAGGTCGTAGCGCCATCAAGCAATTTCTCAGCTTCCATATCAAATCCGCCATGAAGACCATGATGTCGGATTATCAGGCCAGCATCCATAACAGGCTCAACAGAAGGCTCGTGGAGGAAGCCGTCCGCAATGGCCACGCCGCGATCGTTCACACCAAGCGCGCGCAACGCCAGATCAAGACCTTCTTTGGATACGACAACGTTCACGTCCATCCACTGCGCCTCGTACCGGAAGGATTTCAGGCCAGCCGTTCGACGCTAGACAAAATCAAGGCCGGCCTTGGCATGGACGAGAATGCCGTTCTGATTGGGGTCTTCGGCTATATCAGTCGAAACAAGGGACATTTCGACGCTCTCGATGCCCTAAGCCAACTGCCAAGCAACTATAAATTGGCCATTTTCGGGCGGCAGCACCCGCAGACCATCAGGTCCGACGGCAGCAAGGATGAGTATCTCGCCAAGATGGTAAAGATGGTGCGGCGTAATCCGATGTTGAATGGCCGCGTGTTCTTTCTTGGTGAACTGGGCGACGAGGACTTCCTGCAGGTCGCAAGTGCGGTCGACGTGGCATGGTTGCCCTATTATGAAAACGGCCAGGACGGATCTGGCATCGCATCGATTGTCATGGACGTTTGCGGGCGAGTGCTGGCTTCCGCGTCATTTGCATTCGACGAGCTCAACAAGCTGATCCCGTACAAAAATGTCGCTCGCTTCGATATCGGCAACGAGCTTGAACTGGCTACCAAAACCCAGATGGTCATGACCCAGGCACTGCCGACAAAGCCTTATGGCGATGAAGGCACCTACAACATCCGCAGCCAGGCTCTTTCCTATGTTCAGGCTTCAAAGTCCGGCAGGTAATCGTGTTCGATGGCAGTGAAGCTGTCCGGATCGAGGTGTGACCCGGTCCGCACCTCGATCAGTTCCACCGTGATCTTGCCCGGATTGACGAAGCGCCGCACAGAGCCCGCCGGCAGAAGGATCGAACGGTTCTCGGGCAGCAGGCTCACGACGCCGTCAATGCTCACTTTGCCGGTGCCGCCCACAACGACCCAATGCAGGGAGCAGCCAAGCTGCTCCCCCAGCACCAGGGCGTTGCCGGGCTTGACAAATAGCCGGGTGACCCGGAAGCCCTCGCCCTGCAGCACAAGTGAGTAACTGCCCCAGGACAAAGCGGCAGTCCCGCCATTTACGGTCAGATTCCGTGTACCGGAACCTTCGCGCAGGCTCTTGACCAGCGACCCGACCTTCTGCGCCTCAGAGAGCTTGCCGACATAGATTGCGTCCGCACAGGCAATCGCGGCAATGTCATCGAGCCCCTCGACGACAACGTGCGCCCGGTCGGTGATGACCAGGGAATTGGTAGTGTTGGACAGCGTCGCCGGCCCTCGGACGCCATTGTGCAATTCGTCTTTCTCGGTGAACCTCCAGACGGCGTCCCAAGACCCCATGTCCGACCACTCGAAAGACACCGGGAGCACCGCGGCAGATTTGGTCCGTTCAAGCACCGCCGCGTCGATGGTGATATCGGGTGCGCTGGCGAATGCATACGGGTCCGGGCGGACGAAGTCACAGTCGGCCTTTGCGGCTGCAAGGGCGGCGCTGGCGGCGTTGACGGTCTGCGGGGCCAGGACACGGCACTCTTTCAGCAAGGCTTCCGCGCGGGCCATCAACATGCCCGAGTTCCACAAATAGCCGGCTGCCAGCATCTCTTGGGCACCCGCACGATCCGGCTTGCCGACAAAGCGCGCGACTTCGGCCATGTCGCCCTCGATTGCGGGGCCCCTCTCGATATATCTATAGCCGGTTTCCGGTATGGTCGGCCATACACCGAAATTGACGAGCCTGCCGGAGGCCGCCGCCGTTGCGGCAAGATTGATAGCCCGCCAATAGTCGTCATTCGGCGTCACGGCGAGATCGGCCGGCAATATATGCAGAGTTGTGCCGGGACCGAAATTCCGAGTGGCCATGAGAGCGGCGGCGGTGATCGCTGCGGCGGTGCCCCGTGCCACCGGCTCAAGCAAGATGCCGGACAGTGGTGCTCCCATCTCCAGCGCCTGCTCGGCAACGTGGAACCGATAGTCTGTATGCGTAACCACTAGCGCCGGCATGTAGCGCTCTACTTTGGCGACGCGCTTCAATGTCTCCTGGAACAGGCTCTGCGGGCCGGTGAGGCGGAGGAATTGCTTGGGTAGCGCAGACCGCGACATCGGCCACAGCCGCGTCCCCCGCCCGCCCGCCAGGATCACCGGCACAATCAACTGGTCCATCTGGGCACCGTGCCATATGACCGACCTCGTGTATCAAGCAAACCAGGTTGGTAGCAGCTCATAAGGTTAGCTCATCTGCTCTTCATCGCCGGAGCCTGCGCGATGGAACAGAGTGAACTTATCCCGCTCTAACGGATGGAAGCTGGCGAAGAAAAACTTCGTTGCCGATTGCCAAGTGGCGCGCCCATCACTCCCAGCGGCGCTTTCCGAATAGATCAGCGTTATTCCGACTATTGGGTTGTAGCTAGTGCTGCCCGTCCCGATCGCAACCCGCAGCCTGCTTGCATGCACGCGTTTTGAGTTAGGTCCTACCATGCCAAAGGGAACCTGATCTTCGGAAACGGAGTGAGTACCGATTTGATACCACTCTGTCTGGACCAAAACCGAGAAGGCGGGAGTCTGACCAGAATTCTGAATTTCCGCCCAAACAGTGACGCCGTCTTTGTCCACCCAAGCCTTGGGGACACTAAGATATGGGCGAAGCTGCTTCCGGTTTGCGACAATCGCGGCATTCGCGGTCGCCCTAGTTGCGTCCAGAGTCTGCTCGATCCACAGCACTCCCAGGACGCCGGTGATTGTCGCAACACACGCACATATAGCCATGGCCCATTGCGGCATATCTTGCCAAAATCGAAATCGCCCGTGCTAAGCATGTATCGCGCGCCCGTCTCAAAAAGCGCGACGAAGACAATAGCACCAAGGATCATCGCTAGGGCCACAGGCGCAGATTGGTCGTTTCTATGTCTGTTAGACATTGCAGTAGAAGCGCCGTTTATTTGCCCTCGATAGCTAATTGCGCACGTTGGCCCCTTAGAAGGATTGCCTGTTCAGCCCTGCGTTGGGCCCCTGTACCCAGCATGTATTCGGCGCTACAGTCCCGCGAATTCCACCTGCTTGCCGTGTTCCAGTTTCATAAACTTCTGGCAGAACATCTTGAGCAGGGCATCCGAATGGGAGGCAAGGACAAAGATGCTCGCCTTCTCGATGAACTCGGCCATGCGGCGCTGGGCCTTTTCCTGAAAATCCGCGTCGCCGGCGCCAAGCACTTCATCCACGATGAGTATCTCCGGATGAACCGCGGTTGCGACCGCGAACAGCAGCCGTGTCGTCATGCCGGCAGAATAGGTGCGCACGGGCATGGATAAAAAGCCGCCTAGCTCGGTGAACTCCTCGATACTGGCTATCGACGCCTCGGCGGAACTGTGGCTGGAGCCGAGCAGCATGGACATGCGAACGATGTTTTCATAGCCGGTCAGTTCGACATCCAGGCCCGCCCCAAGACCAAAAACCGTTGATATCTTGCCAGTCGCGGTCACGCTGCCCATGGTCGGCTGAAATATTCCCGCCATCGTCCGCAACAGTGTCGTCTTGCCGGCGCCGTTGTGGCCCACCAGGCCAAGACGGTCGCCTTCCTTGAGTTCGAAGTTTATATTGTCGAGCGCCACGACAGTCTTGATGCGACGGCTTTGTTGGGCAATGCGTCCGCCCGTGCTGACGGCGATCAAGCTGTTGCGCAGCGACATGCTGGACGAGTTGTAAATGGGGTATTCAACCGAAACCCCCGACATGCTTAGACTGACCATGATCTTCCTAAACCCAATAGGGCAAACGCCCGGCTTTTTTACCCGTGAGCCACAAGGCAAAAAGCCATGTCACCGCGGTGAGCGCTAGCACGACAAGGTAACTCGTCGCACTTGGCACATCTCCCATGATCGGATCGCGCACAATTCTGATCAGGTGAGCCAAGGGGTTGAATTCCAGCAACATCTGAGCGCTGCCCAATTGCCTCGTTTGAAATATCACCGGACTGAGGAAGAACATGATCGGCATAAAGGCGGAAATGAGGGGTTCCAGGTCGCGGTACCGTGAGCCGATCAACCCGAATATCTGGATGACCGAAACCATGTTGAGGACGACGATGGCCAGGCCAACAATCGACAGGAATGCGGCAGGAGACAAGGTCTTGGGAAAGATTGCGAACACCACGACGACCACGACCAGATTATGCGCTAGATTGATCAGCTGACGGAAAACCAGCTGAATGGAGAAAATGAAGCTGGGCGACTTTATGTTGGTTATCGCGGTCGCCGAGCGCGCGAAAACACCGGCAGATTCGGTAATGCATCCGGCAAGAAATTGCCACACGACCAGACCTATCGTGAGCGACGGGACAAAGGTCTCGAAGTCCGAATTCAGGAGGATACTCCAAACAAATCCCAGACCGGCTACGCCTATGGCCGTTCCGAACACCAGCCAAAGTGGTCCAAGCACGCTGCGACGATAGCGGGCTATCGTCTCCGTCCAGGCAAAGTATAATGGCAATTCGCGCCTCGACCAGGCCTGGGAGAGATCCGCAAAGCCAGCCCGAATGGCCATTGATTCATCATGCGGCATAGTTGGTTCCAACATTCTCACAGAATTTCGTCGATGACATCCTGCGATGCAGACGATTCAAAATTAGCGGGGCTCGGCGCGTTGCCGACCAGCCCTGGAGGAAACTGCCATACACGGTAATTTATCGGCAATCCACCGCTGAGCGCAGGCCCATCTGCACCAACATGGGGCCAAGCCTGTTGACAAGGTGACTAGCCAGGCTGGCTTATTGTAACAGCCGCACAGACGGCCCCTGGGCAGGTCGTCCCGCGAGACCGCAGCCATCGACAAGACGCTATTTCTGCCTCGCCATCTGTTGCAGCTTGAGAAATCAACATTCGGTAAAGTCATCCATTGAAAGTACTGCATTTTTTTAAGACCTACCTCCCCGAGAACTTCGCTGGAATCGAGAGGGTTATCTGGAATATTGCCGAAGGCACCTATCCCCTGGGTGTGCGCAGCGACGTACTTTCGCTGAGCCGCCAGCCATCAGGCGCACCACTGCCGATCGCAAATCACTTCGCCCATCAGGCCAAGCTGGACATCTACCTGGCGTCGACCGGCCTATCGCTATCGGTTTTCAGGACGTTCGAGCAATTGTCGAGGGACGCCGACATCGTGAACTTCCATTTTCCGTGGCCGATGATGGATGTGGTCCATCTTCTCAAGCCGCCGAAGTGTCCGACCGTCGTGACCTATCATTCGGACATAGTCCGCCAGGAACTTCTGTTGACCCTTTATCGTCCGCTTATGCATCGCTTCCTGGGCAGGGTAGATCACATAGTGGCAACCTCGCCGAATTATCTCGAAAGCAGCCCGACCCTCCAACGCTATCGTAACAAGACATCTGTCATCCCGATAGGAATTGACGGAACCAGGCCGACGTTTACCCTCGCTACGCTGTCGAAATGGCGCGAGCGCCTCGGCGCGGGGTTTTTTCTGTTCCTGGGTGTGCCCCGCTACTACAAGGGTCTCGAATTCCTCATCGAAGCGGCCAAAATTTCCGGCCTTCCGCTAGTCATCGCGGGCGCTACCAGGGCGGAGGTCGAGAGCCTGGTTGATGGCGATCTGGGCGGCGTCCAGATTGTCGGAAAAGTCTCAGATGAAGACAAGGAAGCTTTGCTCGAATTGTCGAAAGCCTTTGTTTTTCCATCGCACCTGCGCTCGGAGGCCTTTGGCGTTGCCCTGGTCGAGGCGGCCCGCGCCGGTCGGCCAATGATTTCCTGCGAAATTGGCACGGCTACAAGTTTTGTCAATAGCGATGGCCTGACCGGGATCGTCGTCCCTTCAAGAGACGCACGCGCGCTCGCCAGTGCGATGACACAAATGTCGCAGAATGACGAGATCACCCGGAAAATGGGATGTCAGGCGAGGGATTGGTTCGAGAGTAACTTTACTGCCGAAACAATGGCGCGTGGCTATCGCGATCTTTATGAGCAAATCCTGACCCGGCAGCGCGACCGCGATTAGCGAGGAACACAGACCTGGGAATATGCGATCCGCAAACGTTGGGCTTGGCCGCCTCTGGCAGATGAGCTGCGGTTGTAGGACGGTGCCGGTCATTAAGATTTTACACCCATCACTTGCAAGATACCCTGCATAGTGGTTTGGCACTTGGCGATCTTGACAATGGAAAGGGGCAGCATCTGATGTCTTATTGGCAACAACGAGATCAGTTTTGCGAGGCTATTTTGGCCCCACTGACCCTCAATGGCCGCGGGCTGGAAGTAGCGCCGTATTTCGACCCGCTGACGGACAAGACCCAGCTCAATGTACTTTACGCTGATTGCCTGTCCACCGAGCAAATCCGCAAGAAGGCCTCGGAAAATCCAGACCTGCGGACGTTTGCAGTTCCTGATATCGCCATAGTCTGGACGCCTGGAAAGGCACTACGCGACTGCATTTCCACGGGTGTGTCATTCGACTTCGCCGTCGCCTCGCATGTTTTGGAGCACGTACCCAACCCCGTGGGTTGGCTAAACGAAATTTTGCAGGTGATGAAGGTTGGCTCGGTTCTGGCGATCATCCTGCCGGACAAGCCGGCGACCAGCCACTACATGCGTCAAGAAACAACCGATTCTGAACTAGTAGGATGGTGGCTCGAGAGGCCTGCTATCCCCACACCGTCGCAGGTCTACGACCTCTTGAGCAACGGCTATCAGCGGAAAGATGGGGAGCCGCTGAAGTTCATGAAAAACTTCTCTGCTTCGCAACTTCGCCGGAGCTATGAGGACCATGAAGTCATGAACTTTACGCTCTGGAGCTTCAACGAGCGCCACTATCTGGATGTACATTGTTCGGTGTGGACGCCCGAGCGTTTTGTCTCCGCCATGAAACGTATGGGTGCGCTTGACCTTCTCAATGTCGAGGTAAGCGACTTCAACTCCCAAGAGCTGGACTTTGCCGTTCACCTCACCAAGCTCGGCGAGCCGTCGTCAACAGTCCCAGCCGTCAAGCCGTCAGAGCTGCGTTCGGTAGCCAAGACCGGTCTCCGGCAATCCAGGCTTTGGAGACGCGCTGCATCTGCACGTCGCCGGCTATTTGACGCGCTATCGTGCTAAATCCCGAATAACGGGGAGGTTGAGGACTGGGCGCACGGATGTGCTGGACCCAGGTATCCATCGGTACCCTAAACCATGGTCCGACCCATTCTCGTATGATACCAGTCGCCCGCGCATATTGGGTATAAGCATTCAAGGATTTGCTGATGACGGCCGAAGCAGACATAGATTTGATCGTCCTGAACACGTTTTTTCCCAACAAAACCGGTGTGCTGGTTGAAATCGGCGCGGCGCGGCCTGACTATTTGTCGATTGGCGCGCGTTTTCGGTCCTCGGGTTGGAAGGTCATCGCCGTCGAGCCAAACCCGGACTTTTGCGAAGCCCATCGTGCTGCAGGCCACGAGATACTCCAATATGCCTGCAGCGATGAAGAGTCCGACGATGCCAGCTTTTCGTCGACTCGCTGGGGTCGAACTACATGGGCGGCAAGGTTTCTTTCGAGAGCTTTTCCTCGCTTGGCATCAAGGATCAGTTCGCCGATCTGCTCGACACGGTCAAGGCCCAGACCAACGTTACCACCATCCCCGTAAGTGTTCGCAAGCTCGATACGATCCTCAAGAAGCACCATCCGGAACTGTCGCGGTTTGACGTGCTGGCCATCGACGTGGAAGGCTGGGAGCTAAACGTTCTGCGCGGTACGGACTTGGGCAAATATCGGCCGTCCCTGGTAATCCTCGAAAATGTCTTCAAGGATCCGGCTTACGGTGAGCACATGGAAAAATGCGGATACACCTTGTGGGAGACCCTCGAGCCAAATGAAGTGTATGTTCGAGAGAGCTTCGTAAAACGATGGGTCCGGCGCATCCTCGGATAACTTGCCTCGGGTGGATCACGCTATGCACGAGCTGATCCGGCGTGCTGCCCTGCCTCCATCAGCCGCCCAGGTAAGCGTCGACCATGCTATCGATGACCTGAGCCACGCCAACCTTCGGCAAAGGCGCGATTGCGGCCAGTCGCGTCAGGCTGACGTCAAATCTGGCCCTTAGTTCGGCCGTGGGGCGCTCTTCGACGATATGCGCGCCGATCGCCAGGCCATGCCGCGCAAAGGCAGACGTGACGACATCCCGCGCAAAGACTGTGGTGCCAGAGGCGATCACAAGGTCGGGCACCAGCGGCTTCGTGCCGAGGTGGGCCACGATTGCCATGAACTCCTCGGCCGAGCCCCAGTCTATCCAGAAGTTCAGCGTTCGCAGCGACAATAGGCTCGACGCGCCCGCCCTGGCGAGGGCGATGGTCTTGGCAATATCGGCCAGAAGGTATCCTTGCGACCGGCGCGGCGAATCGTGGTTGAAGAAGATCAGGTTCGTGGTCTCGATCCCATGGTCGCGACGATACTGGGCCATCAGGTCGCGCGCCGCGATCTTGCCGATCGAATAGAGGCAAGACGCGCCGATTGGCGTCGATTCATCGACCATACCGGTCATCGACGGCAAAAATATCTTGCTCGAGCTGGCATAGATTATCCGCATGTGAGGCAGGCACGTTCGCGCCACTTCCATGGCGGCATGCAAGGCCAGCACATTGACATGCATCATAGCGGCCCAGGCAGCCTCATAGGTGAAGCCGGAGCCGGTAGCGCCGTGGACGGCCGCAAAGTGGTAAAAATTGTCCGGCCTTGCAGCAAGCAGCAGTTCAGTAAGCTTGGCGAGATCGGCGGCGTCGAGGCAAACGTAGCAAAATCCCTCTTGCTCGGGGAGATAGCGCGATGTTGCATCGCGCCCTATGCCAATGACGGAGTGGCCCAGAAGCAGCAATTTCTCGCACAGGTAGCTGCCGTCCTGGCCATTGGCGCCGAGCACGATCGAGAGCATGGCCCGGCCCCTACTCGCTGAACAACAGGCGTTCCATGCTGGGCGTATCGTCGGTGGATTGAATGGCTTGGTCGTAATTGTCCCTGGTTACGATATCCACCGATGGCAGCGGAAAGATCATCTTGGTGCCGGACATGATCGCGTCCCGCTCGCGCGCGAGGAACTCACCCTTGAAGTGCCAGGGCAGCACTAGGTAATAGTCCGGCTTGAGCGCCCGGGACTCTTCTTCGGAGACAATCGGAATATCGGTGCCCAAGGTGCGGGATCCGACCTTCTGCGGATTCCGGTCTGCCGCGCATTCCACGATGACGCGATTGATACCATACCATTGCAAGAGCACGTTGCCCTTGGTGGATGCGCCGTAGACGTGAACGCGTTCGCCTCGTGCTCGAATATCGAACAGCACCTGCGTGAGGTCCGCCCGCGATTTCTCGATTCTTTGGAGGAAGGCCGCATAGGGCTTTGCGGTATCCAGTTCCATCTCGAATTCATTGATCCGGAGCTTGGACAGAAACAGCCGGTCATCGGCTGTGCCATAGGAGTTATTGTTGGCATGGCAGGCATAGCAGCGGATGCTACCACCGTTGATCTCGTTGATTTCCGCCTTGAAGATTCTGAGGCCGGCCATCCTGGCAATCGCTTCGATGACGTTGAGGTTATAATACTCCAAATGCTCGTGGCAGATCGTGTCGAACGAGTTCTGCAAAAGCATGAGCGGGAGGTAGGAAACCTCGAACACCCAGATGCCCTTCTCATTGAGAAGCGACTTTACGCTGGAGGCAAAACCAACCGGATCTTCGAGATCGTAGAACATGGCGATGGACGTGACCGCATCCAGTCCAGCAGTCGGCAGGGCGGACATGGCCTGGACCGTCGGGAAGATCGTGTTAATGATTGTGATATTGCCTTCAATTTCATTGGCGATATCTGATGGGTCTACGCCGTAGAGGGTCGAGCCTTCCGGATAGTTGGAAAGCAAAGTGCCATCATTGCACCCAATGTCCAGCACTGCGGGTGTCGCCACCTTAATCTGGTTGAGGACACTGGCAACGATTCCCGCGAGATGCTGGCGCATAGTATTGTTGGTGCCGGAACGATACCAATAATTCGCATAGAGAATTTCCGGCGGGAAAGAATGCGCCAGTTGAAGCAGGCCGCAGCCCCGTTCATTCTTGGTGACATCGCAGCGCACGAGCTGGGTAGGCAGCTTGCGCATGGGCGGTTTTACCGAACCTGGCTTGGCAAACGAGCCCTGCAGGTATTGCTCGCCCAAATCAACGGCCGGTGTAAGATGGGCGGAACCACAAATCCTGCAGGTTTGACGGTATGTCGGATGCAAGTCTAGATCTCCAATAATGCCAGAAACGGCGTGCCCGGCTCTATCTGGAACAGATCAGGGGCTGGGCCAGTACATTCGTTCGCCGGCTTGCGACAAGCCGGGCGCCCCTGCGCGGCATTGTGGTTATGCGGTTCCGCGTTGCGCTACGAGGCTGGCAAAACCGTATAGCATCTCAACTCCGTTCTCCGAAATAGTGAAATCGAGCGGGCGCTTGTTCCAGTCCGGCTCATCCACCAGCTTGACGTCGCCCATGGCTTTTACGAGCCGTTCCATGTCTGCATCGGTATAGAGTCGCACATCGGTGGACGGCTTGGCCTGGTCCGGAGTCCAGCCGTTGTCATAGTCGCAGGTAAGGACGATGAAGCCGCCTGCCGTCGTCATGGATGCCATATCGGCGGCGAAGGTTTCGTCATCGGGCACGTGCTCGATCACCGAGGTCGAGAACACGATGTCATAGGTTTCGCGCAGTTCCGGATGCTGCTTGCAATAGGTCCGCAGGTCCACATTCAAGGCAGGATCGATTTCGTCCACCTTGTAGCCCAGGGCCTTGAGGCTCATCGAGGCGGTGTCTTCATAGCTGCCGACGCAAAGCATCTTGCGATGCTTCCTGCGCTTTGCGAGCTGCTCGACCGCGGCCAGCATGAAGCCTTGCTGCACGTTCGCCTCGGGTATCTTCCGCGCCATGGCCGCCGGCTCCAGCGCCCAAAGCGTCTGGATCGCACTGGCGTAATGCTTTCTCGCCGCATCGTCCAACACGGTGTTGAACTTTGCCACGGTGACGACGGGCCACTTCAGGCGCTTGGGCGGCCTGATGCGGCCCAATAAGGCGCGCCCCTTCCGCTTGGCAAACGAAAGTACCCTGCGCATCTGGTACAGGCCTCGACCGCCCCCAAGTTTCGCCTTCAATGCCTCCTGAACCTCGATTGCCTCTGCATAGGCCTTTCTGAGATGATCGATGTCACCGGACATCTCGCTAGAGCCGCTTGCCGGGCTGGCGGCAGCATGCCCCAGATGGTGGACCAGATCGGACAATTTGGCCGTGTCGGTGTGATTGGCGAAACCGCTTCGCCCAAGTTCCACCGCCAGTCGCTTGATGAGCGCGGCCATGGTCTCGGGCGTATAGGTGTTCTTGGCTTGGCTCATACGCTCCGACTTGCCGGCATCGAAGAACATGATCCGATCTCTGAGGTCTAGATAATTGCCGACGTCGTACATCTCGAAACAGTCCCCGTACAATCTCTTGTAACCGAGGAATAGCATGGTGTGCGTGGCGACGATGGGCCGCCCGAGCTCGAAGGCCATGGACCCGACGCCGCTCGCCGTTTGACCCGCATCGTGATAGGGTACAACGACAAAGTCGCTATTCTGCATGGCCTGCCGGAACGCGTCATCCCCCAGGATGCCGGCAAAGCGGATTCTGCTTTCGAAGCCGGGCGTCCTTGCCCCTATCTCCGACGTCGTGTTCAGCAGGTCGGTGACATTCTCGTCGGTCTGAAAAGGCTTTAGCGAGAATGGATGGGCTCCCCCGACGATGAGCAGCTTATATTGGGGCGGCAGGTGTTCGAGCGCCCGCATGACGTTGCTGTTATCCTTATACTTGGACATCGCCCCGAACACGCCGACGACGACGTCTTGTTCGTCAAAGCCATACTTTTGCTTCCACGCCTTTGGATTGCTGTTCGCAGCAAGGCGGGCTTTTTCAGCAGCGGTGACAAAAGCCAGCGGATGGCTTGAAACGTCGGTAAAGCCATGGACCGAACGCAAAAGCTCCGCCTCGCTCTCGGAGTGGGCCACTATCTTGAAGGGGTGGGCAGCGTCGCGTTGCGCAATTTCCAAGAAAAGCTCCGCCTGCGCGACGGCAAATTCGCCACTTTTCCCGACGTCGACATCCACGCGATGCACGATCAATATCAGCGCCTTTGCAGCGGCGCAGCATCGCGATATCCGCTCCTTGCAGGCCTTCAGGTCATTTCCCCAAATGCCGAATTCCAAGTCGATCGTGACAAAATCAAAATCTGCCAAACTTTCGCAGATATCGTCGATGTGCTTTTCTGCGCGCGCCCGCTGAGCCGCCGGCCTCATCAATATGGCTGATTTAATATCGAAGACGGTGACGTCAAATTCTCCCGAATAAGACTGTTCCCTTAGCCGCGCGTACGCTGCTATGCCGCATGAATTGTCGTCGTAATTGCTTACGATCGCTAATCTGGGTTTCATGTCGGTCGCTCCCGAAGTCCTGTAGTATTAGTTAGTCGTTCACAATTTTTCGGCGGCATAGACTGACAAGTTGGTTTCGGTAACACGAAGCCAGGCTCAGACCAACAGCTGTTCCCTTGGCAGTCGGGTTTGGGAATGTTTTTGAAACGCGCGGCCGCTGTGAGAAGGGCCTTTAGGGTAGTACGAGGGCCACACCGGCCAAGTTACGCACTACCACATTCACAATTTTGATCGGTAGGGCGAGAAGAAGCATCGACACCCCGCAAGGCACAAATTGGTTCCGAAACGATTTGACTTAAATGCCCTGCGCCAACTGTCCCAAACTTGATATATTATATCAACGACTTAGTCTCATTTTTGGCGCACCGGAGGAATTCAAATCCCCGGCCTCTGCCTTCGGAGGGCAGCGCTCTATCCAGCTGAGCTACGGGTGCATATGTCCTGCTGAGAGGTTCCTCAACTGAACGGCGTCAACCTAGCTAAACCTTCTGGAAGGCGCAACATCCAATACACACAGGTAGAACGAAGTACCAAGTGCCTGACGGGGCCGAAAACTTGCAACTTGATGGGGCGACCTTTACGTTCCCGCGGCAAGCGCTCGAAGCCGGGCCACGCTCGCATCCACTTTTGGGTGACGATAACGAAGCAGGCCTTTCATATCCACGTGCCCCGAAAAGTCCATCACCTGCTCGCTAGTCCAGCCAGCATCAAAGCACCGAGAAATTGCCTCGTGCCTAAAGTCGTGCCACCTCAGCGTTGCGACACCTGGTAAATCCGACCTTCCCAAACGGTCGGCCCGCTTGGCGGCTCGACCTCGGGCATTTTCAAAGGCCTTCTTGAGTGCGTTTCCAGTGACCTGGAATATCTTGGTGTCACCGCCTGTCCGCGTCAGACTTTCGACGATATTCTGCGCTACTAGGGTCAACAAGATATGGCGGCCACGACCATTTTTTGCGTCACGCAGCCAGATTGTTCCGCGATTAGGGTCGAAGTCCTGCCATTCAAGCCGAAGGCATTCGCCTCTCCGACAGCCTGTCTCCAGCGCAAATCTTGCCGTCAGGAAAACCAGAGGGTCCTTCGCGCTCGATAACTCTCCAAATAGAAACTCCTCTTCGTCCGCTTTTATCCGACGAACACGTTCGTCAATCGCACGGGGCGGCCGGATATGTTCGAGAGGCGAGTACTTCAGTCCAGCCTTTCGGGCCGCCGCGGCAAAGATTGGCTTGAGCAGCGTGAAGTCACGCAGCACAGTATTCGGCTTAACGATTTCCAATCGCTCCGCGATCCAGTCCTCGAACATGTCTTCATGGTCGCAAAATGCGGCGCAAGACAGTACCCCAACGCGATTGCATATGCCGCTTTATCGACAGGCAGTCGCATATTCGCTTGGACCTTCTTGGCGATCGCGACAGCTTCTTCGCCACAGGCGTCGAGCTTTAGCTTGCCTGCCAATCGGCGGCGGAGGCCGTCAAGCAGTTGCCGCGCGAGTTCGTTTCCGCCGCCTGTCGCGGCCCTCGATAGGTCTGCAGTCTTCGAGTTTGTCATGGTTGCCCTCGGACACCGGCAAGGCCGGCCATCGTGTTTGGACGACACTGCAGCCTGCATAGAATTCTTCTCTTTTGTTCAGGAATTCTGCCGCGAAATGCACGAAAACGGCGTGATCGATCGCCCCTTTAATCCACTTGGCAACGTACATGAGTGTGCCATGGTGTTTGACATGACCAGCGGGTTGATGGGTCAATTTGTCAGGCTTGTTCGACGGGCTCTGAAGCGCGCCCTGCTTGAGGGCAAGACGGCACTCGATTGGGAGACTTTGTGCCTTTCTTATTCTACTTGGAGAAAACTCGACAAAAGCCTAGGCCGGTACGACCCCTGCGTCAGGGCCCTAAGCCAAATACCGTTTTGGCCGTTCGAGGAGTGGTGGGGGCATCCAGGCAATGATCGATATCGATAAAGTTCTGCCTCTTATCGTCGTCACCCCGCCATTTCCCGATGAAAGTTTCCAGGGGTTTTTTGCCAGAACTCTGTCGAAAACTGCTGCCCGAAGCAGAAATTTGGGACTCGCTTTGGCAACCGTGGCGCCAAGACCAAGAACAAAGAGAACCTTCTTTTCTGTTGTTGAACTTGCCAACTTAGCGACGCTACTGAATGTGGACGTAGCGTTGCTCACAACAATGTCGCTCCCTGACGTAAGTCGGAAAAGACATCCGTTAAAGCGTGTAAGGAGCTTTTACGGAACTCGTATCCCATTTTCTATGGTTGACCTAAACGTACGCAGAATTTCGCCAACTGCGCTTGGAAATAGCAGCTTTCATCGCGCAATGTGGACCCTCAAACTTTTCCATCTGGATGGAGAAACGCTAGAACTTTTGATGTCCCGCTGCCCAGTGTGCAACCAGCAACTCGGATGGCAGCGATCTGTTCACCCAGCAGCTTGTGATACTTGCGTGGATAATGCCGGCCGCAGCAATGTTGACCTCAGAGATTACCCATCTGGACCATACGAAATGGAAGATCCTGATGCGTACCGATATGTGTATTCGCTGATAAACCCCATCACGGAAGGTCAGTATGAAAGTCCGCAAGATTTCTCTGGTGTAAGCCGCGCCGTGTGTTTCGAGGCGATTTTCGCCATGGTACGCTGGATGCTTCAAGAGCCGATTACTCGAAGCACTCTATCGTCACCGAAGGAGGGAATTTATCAGAAAATTGGTCCTGAGGTGGTGGCGTCTGCCGGTCGATACTTTTTGGGGGGTTTTCGAGGGTTGCGAGACTTCGAGACCCAATTTCCAGGCGTGTCTCATATTCGATCATTCGGGGTAATTGTCAGTCTCAACAACTATCTTGGGGCAGGCGTAAAATCTTTATTCGAAGACGTTTTGAGACCATCTCGAGCGCGCCTAGCACCAATTGGTTTACGGTCAGTTGATTGGCTCTATGCGCGAAGCGCAATGCCAAAAGCCGCTATTGAGTTTAGCAGACCGCGAAATGAGCGACAGGTGGAGCGGCACGCAAAAAGTCGTGAGAGAAGATAGGGTCCGGGCGCTCGAACCACTCTATCGAGACATTCTCAGCTTCAAACGCTGCTCGGACATTCTAGGGCTCACTTCGCCAGAAATCACCAAGTTGATTGCGCTTGGTGTGTTTCATCAGGTGCCAGGCGTCATAAGCCTCGGCACCGTAAATAGACAGTTTTTGAGCGGGGCATCCGTGACTGAGGCCTTGAAAAAATTAGACAACAAAGCCCAGCGCTCTGAACTTCGCGCAGAATTAGATTTTCGACGTTCATGTTACCGGACGCCCTTCCCTATTTTTTGCGCCTTAGCGGCGGCGCTCGATGATGAAGTTGAGGTGTGTTACACCAATTCCCCATTGCCTTGTTGGTCAGATGCTTACGGGCCGCGTTCTGCCACTCAATTCAAGAACGCTATTGTTCGGATTTTTAACTCCTCGGTTGCGCGTTAGTACGTTTCACGCATGTGTTGGCGGAATTTCGGCACGATATTGTTGTTGCGTTTTAGCGGGATTTGATGCGCTTTAGCTGGGACCGCATAACGTTGCATCGCCGCCACAATACCCGCTCACAACGTTGCGAGCGATTGCACCTGTTAAGATTTGCGGCGTATTGATTTCCCATGCGCGGTGCGGCTGACCAGGGTTTCGAGTCGACGCCGTGTTGACCGCATCAGCGTCGCCGGAGTTTTCATGAACAAGTTTTTGGTTTGCCTTTTCGCCGCTCTTGCCGGCGTTGGCGGGACCATGCCGGCGCTGGCGCAGGACAGTGCGGCCGCGATCCCGACCCGGGTCGTCATCGCCCCGCCCCAGAGCGCCACGGCCCGGATCATCAAGGATGCATTGTCTTCCGCCTATTACGGCGCTGCCAAGGGCGGCACTGCGTATGGGGAGGCCCAGAAGCTTTACTTTTTTTATGGGGAACGCCATTTCGAGCCGATCTGGCTCACCCAGGCCCCTTCGGGTGATGTCGCCTTTTCGGCTTCCGCCCAGAAAATCCTTAAGCTCTTCCTGCAGGCTGGCGCCGAAGGTCTGCGCCCCGGCGACTACCTGACCCCCGATCTCGACGTGGCCGGCGCCAAGGGCGATCCCCTCAAGATGGCCGCGCTGGAAACCGCGTTCTCCGCAGCCGCCATGCGTTATGCCAGCGATATTTATACCGGCCGCATCCGCCCGATGTCGATTTCGGAAAACCTCGACATCCAGCCCAAAAACCTTGATCAGTCGGCCCTGATGCTCAAGCTTGCCGCCAGCGACGATCCTGGCGCGGTGCTCGCCGCGCTCGAGCCCACGCATCCCGAATTTCTGGCGCTCAAGGCGGCCCTCGCCACGTTCGATGATGGCAGCGTCACCCAGCCCGTCACCATCCCGGCCGGCGTCACCCTCAAGCCTGGTATGACCGACGACCGCGTGCCGCTGCTGCGCCAGCGCTTCGAATTGATCGCCGTGCCCGATACGCTCTATGACGACATGCTGGTGGAAGCGATCAAGACCTTTCAGGCCAGCCTCGGACTGACCACTGACGGCGTCATGGGCCCGGCCACCGTCGCCGCGCTCAATGGCGGCTCGGCGATCACGCGGGCTGATATCGTGGCCAATATGGAGCGCTGGCGCTGGATGCCGCGCGATCTGGGTGCCTTCAACGTCCTGGTCAACCTGCCCGAATATCGCCTGGCCATCAATCGCGACGGCAAGGAAGTGTACACCACTCGCGTCGTGATTGGTGCCACCGCCCACCAGACGCCGATCTTTTCCGACGCGATCCGCCACATCGTGGTCAATCCCTACTGGAACGTGCCCGCCTCGATCATCGCCAACGAGATCGCGCCCAAAACGCGCGCCAACCCCGGCTATATCGCCAGCCAGAACATGGACCTGCTCTATAACGGCAACGTGGTCAGCGCCTCCTCGGTGGATTGGCTGGCGGTCGGCAACAGCTTCCCGTTCCGCGTGCGCCAGCGCCCCGGCGCCGGCAATGCCCTGGGCCAGATCAAGTTCCTGTTCCCCAACAAGCATGACGTGTACCTGCACGACACCCCGTCCAAATCGCTGTTCGCCCGCGACTATCGCGCCTATAGCCATGGCTGTATTCGGGTGCAGAACCCCATGGATTTCGCTGATGCCCTGATGGCCAACGAAACCACCATCACCCGCGCTTCGCTCGAAGCCATGTTCGGCACCCGCGAGACCTGGGTCAATCCCGAGCACCAGATCCCCGTCCACCTGGCCTACTTCACCCTGCGGGTCGAACCCGACGGGTCGCTCCGCTCGTTCGGCGACGTCTATGGCCACAATGCCAGGCTGATCGAGGCGATGGGCCTCAATAGCCCCACGACACTGGCACCGCCCGCACCCGTGTCGATCGAGGACACCACCCTCTCCCCCTGATCCATTGCCCCACAGGCAATGTGCGATGCCGCTGGAGGTGCCCGCAACGATCAGGCGGGCGTCGCTGCGTTAATATCCGCTTCACACTTTGGCCTTGGTTCAGCCCGCATTTACCGCTAAAAATGCAACGGTACGGCCTTGAGGGGACATGAAAGGCTCACCATTCGTTAGCGTTAACAAGTTCTACGCGACTTTGCGCTAACCTTTATCGATCAGCAGCAACCGGGCAGAGTTCAGCGTGACGGGGACAGCTTTTTTGATACGCAACCATATTGCGCGGCTCGTTGCCGCAATCCTTTTGAGCATCATGGCCTTGCCGGCGCTGAGCACAGCCGCCAGCGCTGCCAGCGAGCGCAGCCTTTATCTTTACTATACTCACACCGGCGAGACCGCGCGCATCGTCTTCAAGCGCAACGGCCAATATGTCCAGGCCGGGCTGAACCAGCTCAACCAGTTCCTGCGCGATTGGCGCCACAACGACCCCGCGAAAATGGACCCAGCTTTGTTCGATCTGGTCTGGGAAGTCTATCAGGAAGTCGGCGCATCCCAGCCGATCAACGTCGTTTCCGCCTATCGCAATCCGGCCACCAACGCCATGCTGCGCCAAAGCTCGTCCGGCGTTGCCGAAAATTCCCAGCACATGCGCGGCCGCGCCATGGACTTCTTTATTCCCGGCATTTCGCTGACCAAGCTGCGCGCCACCGCCATGCGCAAGCAGGTCGGCGGCGTCGGCTTCTATCCCACCTCGGGCAGCCCCTTCGTGCATCTTGATACCGGCAATGTGCGTGCCTGGCCGCGCATGACCCGCGCCCAGTTGCAGCAGGTCTTCCCCGACGGACGCACCCTGCATCTGCCCACTGATGGCAAGCCGCTATCCCAGGACGGCCGCAACTATGCCCAGGCCCAGTGGCAGCAATGCCATACCGTGCCCTGCAATGGCGGCAGGCGCTACAATGAAACCGCGGTTGCCAGCAATGACAAGCCCGGCTCCGGCCGGTCACTGGCCGATATGTTCTTCGGCAAGGGCGATGCACCAGCTGCCGCCGTTGTCACGTCGGTACAAACCGCCTCGGTTGCACCCGGCCAGATTGTCGCCAATGCCCCCGTTCCGATGAACCGCCCGGCCGCGCTCGGTGTGCCCGCCAGCATGGCCGCGATCGATCAGCCGCCTGCTTTGCCCTTCTCCACCACCGGCAGCGCACCGCTCGATGACGCCGAAATCCTGTCTGCCAGCGCAGCACCGTTTCCAGCGATGAAATCGCAGTCCATGCTGGTCGCAACGGCCGCAGCGCTGCCCGCCGGCAGTCCGGAAACCGCCGTCACCGCACTTGCCGCGCTCACCGCTCCCGTGCCGCAGCCCCGGCTGCAGATGAGCAACCCGCCGCCCGAGATCGTCACCGCCTACGCGCCGGTCCTGACCCAGGACCCTCAATCCCAGCGCGCCCTGCAGATGATCATCGATCGCAATTCCACGGCCGGCACCGCGCCTGCAACGCCCATAAAGACCTTTGGCGTGCTGCCGCCCCTGCCCGGCACCGCTGCCAGCCTGCGCACCGCCTCGCTCGGTGGCCAGCCGTCCGGTGCCGCCCTTGCAGGGCTGTTCGACCGGACCTTCGACGCCGTCCAGCAGCAACCCCACAACGCGCCCATGGCGGCAGCACTCGCCGCTCGCGTGGCCCGTCCCGCCGCGAATGAGATGCGCGATGTCGAGCTGATCGCACCCGACCTCGAACATGTCGCCGAGGTCTTCATGGTCCCCGCCGTCATAAGTTCGGACCATTTCGCGGTCATCTTCGACCATGACGAGGCCGATTTCGATCCTACTACGGAAATGGGCCGCTATGTGACGGTCATGGGCGTCGGCGACGTGCCCGCAGAGTTCAGCGCCGTGCGTTTCGAGCCCGGCAAGCCGCTCGACAGGGTCATCGATTAAAGGCGCGCCTTCGCCCAATTTCCGGCATCATCGCCCTTTAGCCCTGAGCCACTGCGTTTGGCGCTGTGCCCTGTGATGGTTGCAAAGCCAGGGCCTTCGGCCTAGACGTGGTCCATCGTTTTCTGTGCTTGGCAAAGGATGTCCCGCTTGCCCGACAAGCCGCTCACGCCCCTGCTTGATACCGTCCTGACACCCGCCGATCTGCGCGCCATGCCGCGCGAAAACCTGTCGGCTTTGGCTGACGAGCTGCGTGCCGAGGTGATCGACGCCGTTTCGGTCACCGGCGGTCACCTGGGCGCGGGTCTGGGCGTCATCGAGCTGACGGTGGCGCTCCATGCGGTGTTCGACACCCCCTATGACCGCATCATCTGGGACGTTGGCCACCAGGCTTACCCGCATAAAATCCTGACTGGCCGGCGTGATCGCATTCGCACCCTGCGGCAAAAGGCCGGCCTTTCCGGCTTCACCCGCCGCGCCGAAAGCCAGTATGATCCATTCGGCGCCGGCCATTCCTCGACCTCCATCTCCGCCGGCCTCGGCATGGCGGTTGCGAGCGATTTGCAGCATGAGCCGCGCAATGTCATCGCCGTCATCGGCGATGGCGCCATGTCCGCCGGCATGGCTTACGAAGCCATGAACAATGCCGGCGCCATGGATGCCCGCCTGATCGTCATCCTCAACGACAACGACATGTCCATTGCGCCACCCACCGGCGCCATGAGCGCCTACCTGGCGCGGCTGGTCTCCAGCCCCACTTATCGCGGCATGCGCGAAACGGCCAAGTCGCTGACCAAGCGCCTGCCGCAATTTTTCCACGAGCCCGCGCGCCGCACCGAGGAGTTTGCCCGCTCCTTCTTCACCGGCGGCACCCTGTTCGAAGAACTCGGCTTCTACTATGTCGGCCCCATCGACGGCCATAACCTCGATCACCTGCTGCCCGTGCTCGACAATGTTCGCGATGCCGATGATGGCCCCATCCTCGTTCACGTCGTTACCAAGAAAGGCAAGGGCTATGGCCCGGCCGAAGATTCTGCCGACAAGTATCACGGCGTGTCCAAGTTCAACGTCATCACCGGAGCCCAGGCCAAGACGCCTTCCAACGCGCCGTCCTACACCAATGTGTTCGCCGAAGCCCTGATCCAGGAAGCTGCTGACGATCCCCGCATCGTCGCCGTCACTGCCGCCATGCCTTCGGGCACCGGGCTCGACAAGTTCGCCGAGATTTTTCCGACCCGCATTTTCGACGTCGGCATCGCCGAGCAGCACGCGGTAACCTTCGCGGCGGGGCTTGCCACCGAAGGCATGCGCCCGTTCTGCGCTATTTATTCGACGTTCCTGCAACGCGCCTACGACCAGGTGATCCACGACGTGGCCATCCAGCACCTGCCGGTGCGGTTCGCCATCGACCGGGCCGGCTATGTCGGCGCTGACGGTCCCACCCATGCCGGCAATTACGACGCCGCCTATCTCGGCGCTGTTCCCGGCATCGTGCAGATGGCGGCAGCCGACGAGGCCGATCTCAAGCATATGGTCGCCACGGCCACCGCCTATGATGATGGCCCGATCGCCTTCCGCTATCCGCGCGGCGAGGGCATAGGGGTCGATCTACCCGCTCGCGGCATCGCCCTGCCCATTGGCAAGGGCCGCATCATGCGCCAGGGCTCGACCATCGCGATCCTGTCTTATGGCGCGCGCTTGGCTGAAGTCCTGGCCGCCGCCGACCGGCTCGCGGCGCTTGGCCTCAATCCCACCGTCGCCGATGCCCGCTTCCTGAAACCGCTCGACGAGCAGCTGATCGCGCGCCTGGCCGAGCAGCACGACGTCTTGCTGAGTGTCGAGGAAGGCTCGATCGGCGGCTTCGGCAGCCATGTGGCGACGTTCCTTGCCATCAGTGGCCTGATGGACGGCAAGTTGCGTTTCCGGCCCCTGATGATTCCAGACCATTTCGTCGAGCACGCCAGCCAGGCCGACATGTACGCCGCGGCCGGGCTCGACCGTGCCGGCATCGTCGCCACCGCATTGACGACGCTCGGCTATGACGAGGCCGCCATGGCCGCCGCCCTGGGCAAGATTAGCTAGAGCCCTTGCGGTTGGCCGCCCGCTTTATTTCCAGGTGAACGCGCGGGTCACCGCATAGTTGAATACCGAGCTCATCACCGCGCCGGCCAGGCCCGCAACGAACGTCTGGTGCCGCAACTCGTAGATGCCGCTCGCCACCGAGATATTGGCGATCCCGCCCAAAGCGCAGATCGCGTAAAACCCGATCAATCCGAACACCAGCTTGCGGCCACGCAGTCGCCGGTCGGCATAGGTCAGGTTATTGTTCAAGAAGAAATTCCAGGTCATCGCCACCAGCGTCGCGGCAATCTGGGAAACCACGAAGTTTGCGCCCAGCCCCGACGTGAACACCCCCAGCGTCGCCATATGGACGACAACGCCGGTTACCCCGACAAGACCGAACAGCAGGAAGCTGGGCGGCAGCACGCCGCCGCTGAGCTTGGATGCCCATAGCCCTAGATATTGGATCACGATCAACGGGTTCATTTTGCTTTCGCCCGCATGGCGCGGCCGGAACACATAAGGCACTTCGGCAATCGTCAGCGGCTTGCCGCCACGGGCCGATGTCACGATCAGATCGATCAATATCTTGAACCCGTCGCTGGCCAGCTTGGGCGCTACCGCCTCGAACCGATCGCGGCGCACCAGGAAAAACCCGCTCATCGGGTCGCTGATCGGCTGTCCGGCGATCATCGCCGCCATCCTGGTCGCCATCTGGCTGCCCGACAGCCGCGCGGCGCTCAGACCCTCTCCGGCCGACCCCTCGCCCGCAAAGCGCGTTCCCACCACCAGATCCGCTCCGGCCAGTGCCTTGTCCAGCATTTGCGGCAGAATGGCTTCGTCATGCTGCAGATCGGCATCGATGACGGCGACGAACGGCGCCGCAGTTGCCGCCATGCCCTCGACGCAGGCCGAAGACAGGCCCCGCCGTCCAAAGCGCCGGATGCAGCGCACATTGGCGTAAACCCGGGCCATTTCGTTGACCACATCGGCCGTCCCATCGGGACTGTTGTCATCCACGACGATCATTTCCCAGGCTGTCTCACCCAGCGCGATCGCCGTTTTCTCGTATAGCAGCTCGATATTGTCCCGCTCGTTGAAGCTGGGAACGATAACCGCCAATTGTGGAGGATGGCCGGTGCCGATTGTGTTGCGCAGGTCGTCAACTCTGGCTTGGCCATCAACTTGCATCATTAACACATCCGCTACGCTGAATTTTTTCTAACTGGCAAAAAGCACGAAAGGCGCCTGCGGTTGCATGCAAGTCTGCAATGGCAGCCCTGCGCAAGGCGCACATATCGGCCCGGCGCATCCCATGGGATGAGTTGACAAGCATGCGCGCGCCCGGCCATCTCATCGCCGCGACCTCACAGCAATGGAATTTAGCCTAGTGCAGCAGATGCTCCAGCCGGCAACGACACGCCGTTCCCGCGCCGCGATGATCGTTATTCTGCCCATGGTGTTTCTGCTGCTCGGCCTCGCCCTGCGGTTCCTGGCCTTTCGCATGTCTCGTCCCGAACTCGATCCGTCGGGATTTATCCAGTCGATGTGCCGCTGGGATTGCGGCTGGTACATCAAGCTGGCCCAGACCGGCTATGATCCCTATCCGGTCCCCAGCCGCATCAATGCCGGCAACTGGGCCTTCTTTCCGTTCTATCCGCTTCTGGTCGGCGCCGTTCGCACGCTGCTGCCGTTTCCCACCATCGTGACCGCGACCATCGTCTCGCTGCTCACCACTTATGCCGCCGCCATCGCCGCCTGGCCTTTGTTCAACAAGGATTTGCATGCCTATACGCTCTATGCCGCCTACCTGCTGAGCGGGCCGTTTTCATTTTATTTCACCAGCTTCCTGACCGAGCCGATGTTCGTGCTGACCATGACCCTGGTGTTTGTCATGCTGGCGCGCGCCAACTATCTCGGCGCAGGCCTCGCCACCGCCTTCCTGTCGGCGACCCGGATTGTGGGCGTCTTTGCCGCCCTGTCGCTGGTGCTGCAGGCAGCGCTCGACCATCGCGCCGATACCGGATCATGGCGCGGCCTGATCCCCGCCTTTCTCAAGCACCCGAACCTGCTGCTGGCCATCTTCATCGCCCCACTTGGCGCCTTCGCCTATATGGCCTTCCTGCATTTCTATGTTGGTGACGGCCTGGCGTTCCAGCATGTGCAACGCGCCTGGGGCCGCCCCTTCGGTAATCCGGTGTTCTTTGTCTGGCAGGGCCTGACCTCCTGGCCGAGCGAGGGTTATTGGCCAACCTCCTCGCAATGGCTGGCACTGGCCGCAACGATCGGCATCGCCTTGACCATCACCCTGGCCGTTCGCCGGCAATGGGCCCAGGCGCTGTTTGCTGCCATTGCACTCATCCTGCCGCTCTTTGCCGGCTTGGCCTCGATGATCCGGTTTACCAGCGCCATGGTGCCCATCGTCGTCATGACCATGCAAGTGCTGGCCTCCCGGCGCTGGCTGTTCGTCCTCAGCCTCGTTCTCATTGTAGCGCTGGGCTACCTCATTCCTCTGGCCTGGTTGGGCAACAATGTCGCTCTTGTCTGATCCCAGGCCCGGCTCGGCCCGCTTCATCGCCACCTATGGGGCGGTAGCCGTGCTAGCCCTGCTCGAATTGGCCATCGCATGGCAGGCCATTCACCCCGACGTGCCCCCCGATTACCGCGCCTACTATATCGATCAGACCACCACCTGCATGCGCCAGCCCGTCAGTGGTGCCTATAGCCTGGGCGCCACCATCGACTTCCGCTCCGGCGGGGACGACACCACCGAACTGCGCCCCTGCGGCTGGGAAGGTCCGGCCGGCGACGGCCTGCACCTGTTGGGCGAAACCGCCCGCCTGCGCTTTGCCGTGAGCGAGCCCAATGGCTCGCTCACCCTGACGCTGGCGCTGAGTGCCATCAACACGGACGGCGCCCCCGATCAGCGCGTTGTGGTCTCGGCCAACGACACACCCCTGGGCACTGCCATCGTCGCGCATGGGCAAAGTGCCACCGTGTCCTTTGCCATTCCCGCCGGCCTCGCCACGGCGACCGGGCTGTTGGACATCGTCCTCGATGTTCCCGACGCCGTGAGCGGTCGACCCGGCGACTCCAACACCCGCAAGCGTTCGATCAAGCTGACCGCGGCGACCCTGTCGCCGGCCTGATCAGCTGTCCTGCTTCAGGTAATTGTCGCCATCGATCACCAGCAACTCGTCCGAACCCACTTCGGGCTGGAACAGGCTGAGCGTCTTGGTTTGGCCATCCTCGCCTTCCAGCGCGATGCTGAACCCGTCCACCCGGTAATGCCCCGCCTCGTTCGGCTTGTCATCACCACCGGTCACCGACGTCGACCCACCGCCGGTGTCGTTGCTCGAGGAAAATCCGGACCAGCCGGTCATGGTGAAGCTGCCATCGGGCCGCATCGTCAGGATACGCTCCGAGGAAACGCCGCCCGACGAGGTCGCGGTCATGCCGCTCGAGGCCCAGAAATAGCGCCAGCTGCCATCGAACTGCGTATCCGCGTCAAGCGGCGGAATGCGGTTATAACTGTCATCCCCGATGGTTAGCTCATCCCCGCTTTGGGTGAACGCCTCGCTCTCCACTTCGGTAATGCCGTATTCGTCGGGCGCGCCGGTGATCTCGATCTGGCTGGCTTTGCTGAACAGCCCGCCGCCCTTGAGCGCATAGGTGCCGCAATCGTCCGGCGTTGCCTGGCAATGGTCGGCCACGCTGACCCCGCTGGCCGGAATCTGCTCGCTGTACAGCCCCGAGGGACCAAACGCCTTGATGACGCTTTCACTCTGAAAATCCATCCCGCCAAACACATTGGGCATCAGGCTGGTCTGCAGACTCGTGAACACTCCATCCACGCCGCCGCCGCCCGGCGCCTTGACGCCGCTGGGTTCAGCCTGGTCGGACGGTCGCAACGAGCGCACCATCTGCTTGAACGCCGCACGCGGCGCTTCGTCGGCATCCGAATCCAGATTGAGCTGGATCATCATCAGGAAATATTGGCCGTCCGCCATCTCCACGCCGGCGGTGGTCGAGCTCAACAGGATGTCGTCGCGATAACCGCAACACACCGATTGCAGGCGTGCCCGATGCCCGTCCAGCGTCAAGCCATCGCGCTCCAGGCTCGGATCTTCGTCCTTGAGTTCGGGCACGGTGCTCGCAAGCACGTCGAAATTGGCGTCGAACCCGCCTTTGCTCTGTGGCCCGATCACCTGCACGAGCACGCCGCCCGAGCTGCCGTCCTCATTCTTTATGGCGGTTTGCAGCATCAAGCCGCCGGCCTCGCCCTCCTGGCGCTTCCACCCCTGCCCCACCGCAGGCAAATCGAACTGCGCCTTGCCGATCCTGACCGTATCGTCCGCCGCGCTGGCCCCAACGACCGTGCCCAGCAGCACCAGGCTCCCCAATATCGCCTTCAGCATCTCAACCCTCTTGAACGCTCTAAAAGGTTGAACTTTCAAGCCCACATGCGGCAGGAACATGACAGCGCAAGCCTCGCCGTTACGCGTCGACATCGTGATGGCGCGGGCCAGACTAGTGCGGCAGCTTATAGCGCGACCCCTCGCAGCCGTTCTTGGCCCAATAGTCCCTGACAGGAACATACGAGCCACTCGCCAGGCTCTGGACCTGCGCCGTATAGGCCATCGCCCGGCATTCGTCGGTGCCCGCCACCACATGCACCATTTCATGCAGGATCGTCGTCTCGCGCAAGGCGTCGGCACCAGCTGAAAAGAATTGCGGACAGATCGTCAGCACCACAGCGCCCTGCGTGATCGCCGGCGTGACATAGGCCGCGAACCCGGCACAGAGCCCCCGCCCATTCTCCGCGACGCTGATCTGCACTGCCAGCGTCTCGCCCCACACGCTCGAGGCAAACCGCAGCCGCGTCAGCGCATTCCGGTACTCGCTTGTGGGCACGCCCATGCTGGTGTCACCCAGCGCGCCCGACACCTGCCCGAAAGTTTGCGCCGCCGCCGCCAAGGCGTCCTCGATCAGGCGCGTCTCCTGCGCCTGGGCAGCATGTGTCAGCCCCAGCCCGCAGATCAGCGCCGCGACGGCCCGGCGCAACACCGGCCGTTCTCCCCGGGTCAATCCTCGCTCGGCGCCGCCACCATGCCCAGAGCCGACAGATAAAGCTCCAGGATCGCCTCATGCTCCTGGCGTTCGCTGGCATCCTGCTTGCGAATGCGCACGATTTCGCGGATCACCTTGGTGTCGAAGCCATTGCCCTTGGCTTCGGCATAGATTTCCTTGATGTCGGCGGCGATGGCGGCCTTTTCCTCTTCCATGCGCTCGATCCGTTCGATGAACGCACGCAATTGGTCCTGGGCAACACTCTCTTCAGCCATCGATTGCATCCTCTGCTTTGAACGCCTGCTTTCAATCCTAGTGCGGCCTCGGGTTCAAGCGCTTTCCCCTCCAATCCACACGCGCTTGCCCCCAAGCCCCCATTTCGGTCAAATCATCCCTATGGCCATTGACGCAGGCTCCCCTTGCGCTCAAAACGATGCCTCCGTCCCCATGATATCCGGCATGCCCTTGCATAAACTTCGTCTTGGCCTCGCCCTTGTCGGCGCGCTGATCGCCAGCGTTTTGTTTTTCTCGCTGCCCGCCCGGGCCGATTTGCGCGTCTGCAACGAAACCGCCAATCCCTTGACCGTCGCCCTTGGCTACCGCGCCGAGCGCGGCTGGATGAGCGAAGGCTGGTGGCAGACACCACCCGGCGATTGCCGCGTCCTCTATCAGGGCGATCTGGAACGGCGCTTCTACTACCTGTTCGCCGCCGACGACATTGCCGGGGGCGCCTGGGATGGATCGGTGTTCATGTGCACCCGTGACGAAACCTTCACAATATTCGGGGTTGAGGATTGTCTCGCGCGCGGCTATGAGCGCACCGGGTTCTTTGAAATCGATACACAAAATCGGAGCGATTGGACCTTGCAACTCACCAATGGTGGCGACGGTCCGGGCACCGACGCTGTCGAGGGCGGCGACGATCCGACCTTTCTGGTCGATCCGGATACGCCGGGAGCCCCGCCACTGCCCGACGACATGCCGATGGACGGTGCGTCGGACCTGCCGCTTGATGAGGCGCCCATGGATGGCGAACCACCAGCGCCGAACAACTGACGACCAACCGGACGGATACGCCATGAGACGCTTGAGACGCGTAAAGATCGTCGCCACACTGGGACCTGCCAGCCAGGACGAGCGCATGATCGAGGAACTCGCCCGCGCCGGCGCCGACGTGTTCCGCATCAACATGAGCCATGCCAGCCACGAGCTGCTGCACCAGACGGTGGCGCGCATCCGCAACGTGGAAAAAACCCTCAACCATCCGCTGGGCATTCTGGTGGACCTGCAGGGCCCTAAGCTGCGCGTGTGGAAATTTGCCGAAGGCGCCGTCCATCTGGTCGCCGGCCAGAAATTCATTCTCGACAGCACCGATGCCCCCGGCACCATCGAGCGCGTTTACCTGCCCCATCCCGAAATCATTGAAAGCGTTTCCGTCGGCGATCGGCTGCTGCTCGATGATGGCAAGCTGGCCCTCAAGGCCACCCGCGTCGGCAATGGCGCCATCGAGACCGAGGTCATCTATGGCGGCAAGCTGTCCGACAAAAAGGGCGTCTCCCTGCCCGACACCCTTTTGCCAACGGGCGCCCTGACGCAAAAGGACCATGCCGATCTGCTCGAAGGCCTCAAGGCCGAAGCCGACTGGATAGCGCTGAGCTTCGTGCAACGGCCCGAGGACATCATCGATGTTCGCAAGATCGTCCAGGGCCGCGCCGGCGTCATGGCCAAGATCGAAAAGCCCCAGGCCATCGAGCGGCTCGAAGAGATCATCAAGCTGTGCGACTCCATCATGGTCGCGCGCGGCGACCTTGGCGTCGAACTGCCGCTCGAAACCGTGCCGGGCCTGCAAAAGCGCATGATCCGCATGGCGCGTCGCTACGGCAAGCCGGTAGTCGTTGCCACCCAGATGCTGGAATCCATGATCACCGCGCCCGTGCCGACCCGCGCCGAGGTGTCCGACGTCTCGATCGCGGTGTTCGAAGGTGCCGACGCCATCATGCTATCGGCCGAATCGGCATCGGGGCAATATCCCGTCGAAGCCGTCTCGACCATGAACAGGGTGGCCATTGCCGTCGAAGGCGACGCCAATTATCGCGGCATTATCCGCGCCTCCCAGACCGAGCCGGAAGCCACCGCTGCCGACGCCATTTCCGCGGCAACCCGCCAGGTGGCCGAAACGCTCGACCTGGCCGCCATCGTCACCTATACCGCCTCCGGCTCCACCGGCATTCGCGCCGCGCGCGAGCGTCCTGCCAAGCCGATCATCGTGCTGTCGCCCAACCAGCGCACCATCCGCCGCATGTCGGTGGTTTGGGGCGTCCATTGCGTGCAGACCGAGGACGCCGTGAGCCTTGAGGACATGGTCGACCGCGCCTGCGTCATCGCTTATCAGGAAGGTTTTGCCCGTCCCGGCGACCGCATTGCCATCACGGCCGGCATTCCCCTGGGCACGCCCGGCGCCACCAACATGCTGCGCATCGCCTTCGTCCGCCAGGACGGCGCCGGCTCGAGCTGACCAGCATTGACCTTGAACAAATAAGGGCCCGCGCAAGCGGGCCTTTATGTTCGACATGGAGGTTCGCCTCAGCGCCGCGACGAAAACACGCGATCGGCAATGCGGCTGTTCCGGCTCGCCACGATCCCCGGGATCAACAGCGCGTCGATCAGCCACCACAGGCCAACGACAAACCACAAAAAGCCCAGCAACCCAAACGAGACCAGCGTGATCACCAGCGTCACGGCCGATAGAACCAGCATGACCATGCCGCTGATCGGCCGGCTGAGATAGAACCGATGCGCTCCCACATAGCCAAGAAAAAACCACAGCAGATAGGCAACGAGCAGCGACTTCTTTTCGATATCGTACTGGGCCGAGGTTCGATCCATGGTCATGGCATTGTCTCCGTTTTCTCGAAGATGGGACGAATTTTCCTCCGGTCAAGTCCTGCAGCCCGATCGACGCGCTAGGCTTCCAGCAGGCTCTTAAGCGCCAGGAAGTCGGTGGTAATCCACTCCACCGCCGAGCTGAACTCTGCGTCGCTCATCCCCTCGCGGCGAAAGAACATGAAACTCAGCTCGCTCCCCTCTTCGTTGGCGACGACCCGCATCGGATTGTAGATGACCTCCCCGCCCGGCGCAAAAATGGCATGGTCGAGCACGCCATGGGGATTGGGCGGGCTGAAGCGGAAATGCCGCAAGCCGAACGGCGTCTCTGCCTGCCAATCGCCGTTGTCCAAAGGCTTCAGGCTACCCTTGTCCACCGCCGCCCACTGCTCGTAGTTGATGGGCGTGGCGAGATACGCGTAAACCTCTGCCAGCGGTCGCAGGATCGAAACACTGATGGTATGCGTGCGCCGCATGCTCGTTTCCCGGCGCCGACTCGACGGCACAAAAGCAGCAAAGCCCGCTTTCGCGGGCTTTGCAATTCATTGCGAAAAAGCGATGGCTCAGCCTTGGCGAGCCTTGTAGCGCTTGTCCACCTTGTTGATGATATAAACGCGCCCGCGACGGCGGACGAGCTTGTTCGCGCGGTGGCGAGTCATCAGCGCCTTCAGCGAGTTGCGGA
>NZ_CAXTKA010000012.1:0-122491 GCF_964244875.1 uncultured Devosia sp. | reverse complement strand
TCTCGCCGCATGCCGTTTGACTGCCATCCAACCGCCCGGCACAACCGCGCGGCGCATCCGCACGTCCTGAACTCAAAAATAATCCTCCGGCCCCGTCGATTTGCCTCCGGGCCAATCGTCTATACTGCGCAAACACGCTGGGGAGGCGACAATGGAAAACCGGTATGGCTGGGTCATCGTGGCGGCGGGGGCGCTGATCACATGCGTCGCGATGGGGGCGATGTTCGCCCTCCCCGTCTATCTGCAACCCATGGCGGACGAGACCGGCTGGAGCCGGGCCGGGATTTCGCTGGCCATGACCTTCGCCTTCATCGTCATGGGCGTTTCTGGCCTTGGCTGGGGCGCGGTGACCGATCGGATCGGGCCGCGGCCGGTGGTGTTGATCGGGTCGGTCATGCTCGGCGTCGGGCTGTTCCTCGCCAGCCGCGCACCAAACCTCGTGGTCTTCCAGATTGCCTATGGCGGGCTGTGCGGCGCCTCGGTGGGCGCCTTTTTTGCGCCGATCATGGCAACGACCCTGGCCTGGTTCGACCGGCACCGCAGCCTTGCCGTGTCGCTGGTGTCGATCGGCGGGGGCGTGGCTCCGATGGTGGTCACCCCGCTCGCCAGCGTGTTGATCACCGCCCATGGCTGGCGCAGCGCCATGCTGATGATCGCCATCGGCGTCTGGGCGATCCTGGTGCCCGCAACTTTCCTGATTCGCCGCGCCCCCGCAGCGTTGACGGCACCGGCTCCCGCCATCGCCGCGCCTGCGGCCGGTCAAGCCCCGCGCTCAGGGGCGTCAGCGGCGTTGCGCACGCCGCAGTTCATCGTGCTCGCCGCGGTATTCTGCCTCTGCTGCGCCGCTCATTCCGGGCCGATCTTTCACACCGTCAGCTATGCCATGCTGTGCGGCGCCTCGGCGCTGGCGGCGGCGAGCATCTATAGCGTGGAGGGCGTGGCGGGCCTGTTGGGGCGATTGCTGTTCGGCCTGCTGGCCGACCGGGTCGGCGTCAAGCGCGTCATCGTCGGGGGTCTTGTGCTGCAAGCGGCGGGCATCTTCACTTATATCTATGTCAGCGAGCTGACCCATTTTTACCTCCTGGCCAGCGTTCTGGGCATGGCCTATGGCGGGGTGATGCCGCTTTACGCGGTGCTGGCGCGCGACTATTTTCCGCCCCAGATCATGGGCACGGTGCTGGGCGGCATCACCATGACCTCCAGCATCGGCATGGCGATCGGGCCGATCGGGGGCGGCTGGATTTTCGATACCTTCGGGGATTACCACTGGCTCTATGTCGCCTCGGCCGCCATCGGGCTGGGCGCCGCCGCCGTTGCGCTGACCTTTCCCCGGCCGTCCGCCCCGGCAGTTATCGGCCGGCTGGCTCCTGCGTGACGGAGCGCGCTACCCTTCGGCGTCGGCACCCTTGTGCGATCGCGCCTTGGAACTGCCGCGCACCACGAGGCGCGGCGTCACCACGAAGTGCTCGGCCTGGGTGCGGCCCTTGATGCGCTCGATCAGCAGGCGGGCCGATTGTAGGCCCAGCACCTGGCCGGACTGGTCGATGCTGGTCAGCGCGTTCTGCGCCAGGTCGCAATCGGTGGTGTTGTCATAGCCCACGATGGCCACATCGCCTGGCACCGAAAGCCCCATGTCGCGGGCCACGCTCAGCGCTTGGAAGGCGATGAAATCGGTCCAGCAGAAGATTGCATCCGGCCGATGCTTGGAGGCGAGCAGGTGCTTGATCGCGGTCTGGGTGTCGCGCACGGTCTGCTCGGCATAGAGCACATGGATATTACGCCCGAGGCCCAGTTCGGTCATGGTGGCGCGATAGCCGATCTCGCGCTGCGTCGTCACGAGAAAGCCGTGCGCCAGTTCGAGCTGGATGTTGAGAAAGGCGATCTTGCGATGGCCGCCCTCGGCCAGGTGCCGCACGACAATGCCGGCGCCCAGAGCGTCGTCGTTGTTGACCGTATCGAGATCGGTGGCGGCCCGTTCATGGTGGCCGATCATCACGATGGGCACCCGCTCGGCGATCAGCGAGGCTTCGAGCGAAGCCATGCGTGGCGCGACCAGGATGAGCCCGTCCATCTGACGATCGATCATGGCATTGACGATCGCCAGTTCGTTGGACGGGCCGGAGTTGGAAATGCCCAGCAGCGGCTGGTATTGCGTACGCTCCAGCGCCGAATTCACCCCGGACATGATATCGGCGAAAAACGGGTTGCGGATATCGGAGAACAGCACGCCCAGCGTATAGGTCTGCCCCCGCATGCCCCGCGCCGCCGCGTGCGGCCGGTAGCCCAGCGTGGTCATCGACGCCTGCACCTTGGCACGCAGCGCTTCGCTGACGCCATAGGCATCGCGCAGCACTTTGGAGACGGCGGCGACCGACACGCCGGCGTCTTCCGCCACGGTCCTGATCGTCACCCGCTCGCTTTTCTTTTTCGGCATCATCAGGCTGCTGGTCCCCTGGCGTCACAATTAGCAGGGCCGGACGGCGCGGTCGAATCTGCCGCTTTGCCGATGACTGGCGTCACGCCGGTTCCTGCATTTTTGATCTTGTGCCTTGCAGCAAGCCGTGCTTACAATGTGTAGAACGATATACATAGAACGGTATACGGCGGGTTTTACAAGCCCGAAGACGCGGCCAGAAACCGGTTCACGGTTCGCCCCGCAGGAGGAATTTACGATGAATGACGCCTCGCCCATCCGGGCCGCAGCAAGCCTGTCGGCACGCCCAAAATTCCGCTGGACCGCGCAGATGGTGCGCCCGCTCGCCGATGGGGGCGTCGAAACCCCGGCGTCGTTCCTGCGGCGCGCCTTTAGCTTGGCTACGCCGAGTGGCGGTGAGACGTTGCGGATCAGTGCGCAGGGGCTGTATCGCTGCTTCATCAACGGCCAGCGCGTCGGCAATGATGTGCTGACCCCCGGCTGGACTGCCTATGACCAGCGCCTGTCCTACCAGACCTATGATGTGGGCGCCCTGCTCCGGGGCGGCGACAACAACATCGATATCTGGCTGTCGGATGGCTGGTATCGCTCGCAACTGATGTGGGCCAGAAACCCCATTTACCACGCCTGGGGCGACAAGATCGCCGCGATTGCCGAGCTGCGCTCCGGGGCCGGGGACGATGCGGCAGTGTTGCTGGCGACCGACAACAGCTGGTCGAGTGGCCTGTTGCCGGTGCTGAAGTCGGGCATCTATTTCGGCGAGATTTACGATGCCCGCCGCGAAACTCTTGATGCCGTTTCCGGCAGCGAGGCCCTGCCCTTTGACCACACCACCTTGGTGCCGCACGAAACGGCGCCGGTGCGCGAACTTGAGGCGCTTTCGGTGCGCGAGACCTGGCAGGACGAGCAAGGCCGCACGCTCTATGACTTTGGTCAGAATATCGCTGGCTATGTCGCGTTCACCGTTGACGGCGAGCCGGGTGCGACGGTCACGGTGGAACATGCTGAACTGCTCGACCAGGACAATGTCTTCGACAATGCGAACTATCGCGGCGCCCAGGCGCGGATCGAATACACGCTCAAGGGCGATGGTCCTAAAAGTTACCGGCCTTATTTCACCTTCCAGGGCTTTCGCTATGCCCGCATCAGCATTGTCGGTGCGGCGACAATAAAGGCCATCCAGGCGGTGCCGATATCCTCGGCCCAGGTGCAGACGGGCTGGTTCACCTCGGGCAATCCGTTGGTCAACCGTCTGGTGGAAAATACGCTGTGGAGCCAGCGCGGCAACTTCATCGAAGTGCCCACCGATTGCCCGCAGCGCGACGAACGGCTGGGCTGGACCGGCGATGCGCAAGTGTTTGCGCCGACGGCCTGTTATCTCAACGACAGCGAGACGTTCCTGCGCAAGTGGCTGCGCGATGTGATGGCCGACCAGCGCGCGGATGGCGCCATCGCCCATGTCGTGCCCGATCCAACCCGGCTCCACCCGGACAAGGTGCCGGGGTTCTTCGGCTCGACCGGCTGGGGCGACGCCATCTGCGTCATTCCCTGGACGCTTTGGGAGCATTATGGCGACCGCTCGGTGCTCGAGGAAACGCTGCCGGCGATGGAGCGCTGGGTCGATTTCGTCTGGTCGATCAGCGATGCGCCGATCGTGCGGCCGCCCCGCGCCTGGGCTGCGCGCGGCTTCACCTTCGGGGACTGGCTGCAGCCCAAGGGGCCCAGCGAAAAGCCATTGCCCACGATCGGCGATGACGCCGCCGCCACGATCTATCTCTATATTTCCTCGACCATCACGGCCAGATCGGCCCGCGTCGTCGGCAACACGGCGCTGGCCGAGCGCATGGAAAGCCGGGCCGCGGCAGTCAAGGTGGCATTTGCCAGGGAGTTCATCACCGCTTCGGGTCGCTTGGCCTATGACGACCAGACCTCCTATGCGCTGGCTATCGTGCATGACCTGATCCCGCCCGAACTGTTGCCGGCAGCAAAAGCTTACTTCAAGGCGACGATCGCCCGCGCCGACGGCCGGATCGGGACCGGCTTCATCGGCACTCCGGCGCTGTTGCCGGCATTGCTCAAGATCGGCGAACCGGACCTTGCCGCCGCCGTGTTCCTCCAGGAAGAGGTTCCCGGCTGGCTCTACCAGGTCAAGCGCGGCGCCACGACCATCTGGGAGCGCTGGGATGCCATCCAGGCCGACGGCAGCGCGTTCGATCCGGCGATGAATTCCTACAACCACTACGCCTATGGCGCGGTGTGCCAGTGGCTGTTCGAGGCGGTGGCGGGGTTCCGCCCGGACCCGGCCCAACCCGGTTTCAAGCATATTATCTTCGAGCCGACCATCATCCCCGCCCTGTCGCCCGTCCAGGCATCGCATGACTCCATCGCCGGTCGGATCGAAGCCGGCTGGAGCGTGGATGGCGATCAGGTGACCTACACGATCACCGTGCCGGCAGGTGCCAGCGGTACGCTGGTGCTGCCTGCCAATGCCGGTGCCGTCAGTATCGATGGCGCTGCGCCAACCCATGAAACGCGCAGCCTGCTCGCGCCCGGATCGCACGAGGTGCGTTTCGCGATCAGCAGACCGTGAGGGAAGAGGAGCCCGCACGCAGACGCCGAAACATCAACATGCCGGTGACCGCCAAGCGGCGCCGGCAGTATGGGAGGACCACCATGTTTACCAGACGCACCGCATTGACTGCCGCCCTCGGCCTGGCCTTGCTGGGCAGCACCGCATTTCCGGGCATGGCCCAGGACGTAACCCTGTCGTTTCTGGTGGATAATACCGATGCTTCGACCACGACAGTGGCACAAGCGCTGATCGACGCCTTCGTCGCCAAGAATCCCAATATTGCCATCGAGCTGGAAACCCGCCCCGGCGGCGGCGAGGGCGACAATATCATCAAGACGCGCCTGGCGACGGGCGAGATGACCGATGTGTTCCTCTATAATGCCGGCTCACTGTTCCAGGCGATCAATCCGGCGCAAAACCTGGTGCCGCTGACCAATGAGCCGTTCGAGGCCAACGTCATCGACACCTTCCAGAAAACCGTGACGGCCGGCACGGACGTCTACGGCGTGCCCTTCGCCACCGCCATGGGCGGCGGGGTGATGTACAACAAGAAGATTTACGCCGATCTCGGCCTGTCGGTGCCCAAGACCTGGGACGAATTCATGGCCAACAACGAAAAGATCAAGGCTGCCGGCAAGGTCGCGGTCATCCAGAGCTTCGCCGATACGTGGACCAGCCAGTTGTTCGTGCTCGGCGATTTCTACAATGTGGTGAGCGCTGAGCCGGATTTCGCCGAAAGGTACACCAACAACCAGGCGAAATACGCCACGGACGCAGCCGCCATCAAGGGCTTCGAGCGGCAGGAAGCCGTGTTCAAGGGCGGCTATCTCAACGAGGACTTTGCGGCCGCCAAGTTCGACGATGCCATCCGCATGCTGGCAACCGGCGAGGGCGCGCATTACCCCATGCTAAGCTTTGCCGCCGGTAACGTGGTGTCCAACTATCCCGACGAGCAGGCCGATGTCGGCTTTTTCGCGCTTCCGGGCGACGATGCCGCCAAGAACGGTTTGACCGCCTGGATGCCCTCGGGCCTTTACATTCCCAAGACCTCGCAGCACCAAAACGAAGCCAAGCAATTCCTCGCCTTTGTCGCCAGCACAGAAGGGTGCGAAGCGCAAACAGCAGCTGTAGGCGCCACCGGACCGTACCTGATCAAGGATTGCGCCCTGCCCGCCGACGTGCCGGCGGTCGTTGCGGACTTGCTGCCCTATTTCCAGCGTGATGGCGGCACGGCGCCCGCGCTTGAATTCCTGTCGCCAATCAAGGGGCCGGCGCTGGAGCAGATCACCGTCGAGGTTGGTTCCGGCATCCGGTCGGCTGCGGACGGCGCCGCGCTCTACGACGAAGACGTCAAGAAGCAGGCCCAGCAACTAGGGCTGGGCGGCTGGTAAAATTGATCTCCCTCGCTTCCCGCAATCGGCGTCCGGCCCCGGCACGGGGTCGGGCCTTCACAGGAGCAGCGACGTCGATGCGCGAGGCCACTACTTCCCCCGCCGCACGCCGTTCCGGGCGCGCCCGCGGCTCGGCCTATCCCAGCTGGTTTTACCTGCCGGCGGCCATCGTTTATGGCGTCCTGTTCCTGTTTCCCACCATCGCGTCACTGTTTTTCAGCTTGACGCGATGGACCCTGTTCGAAGCCGAATTCATTGGCCTGGCCAATTTCGAGCAGTTCTTTCGCGAGCCGTTTCTCGTCAAGGGACTGGTCAATACGCTGATCTACGGGGTGCTGACATCGGGCCTTAAAGTGGTGCTCGGCTTTTTGCTTGGTGTGTTGCTGACCAGCCAGATCATCGCGCGCGGCTACCTGCGATCGGTGCTGTTCTTTCCGGTCCTGGTCTCGACCGTGGGCGTCGGCATCACCTTTACCGTGATGATGCACCCCACCACTGGCGTGATCAACGAGACGCTGGCCCTGTTCGGCATCAAGGGCCCGGGCTGGCTGACCGATCCGTCGCTGGCGCTGATCTCGGTAGCCTTGGTCGATGTCTGGAAAGGCGTCGGCCTTGCCACCGTCATCTACATTGCCGGCATCGTTTCCATCCCGCAGGAATATTACGAGGCCGCGCGCATCGACGGCGCCAATAGCTGGGACAGTTTCTGGAATATCACCCTGCCTTTGGCCAAGCCGGCGACGGTCACCGTGATCATCCTCAGCCTGATCGGCGGCTTGCGCTCGTTCGATCTGATCTGGGCCATGACCAAGGGCGGTCCAGGCTTTACCTCCGACGTGGTCGCTTCGGTGATCTACAAGCAATACCAGGCGGGATTTTATGGCCTCTCCACCGCCGGCAACGTGGTCCTCTTCATCCTTGTCGCCGCGATCATCGTGCCACTCTCGGGCTTTCTCAACCGCCAGGGAGACGAGCCATGAGTTACCTGCGGCGAAACTGGATCGGGCTCCTGGCGCTTTTGCTATCCAGCGTGGTTTTCCTCGTGCCGTTCGCCTTCATCCTGCTCACCGCGATGAAGGACAAGCGGCAATCGGCACTGCGCGAGTTCTCGTTGCCCAGCGAATTCCATCTTTGGAGCAATCTGGTCGAGGTGATCCAGACCCGCAATTACATGGTGGTCACGGCGTTCGTGAACAGCGCCATCCTGACCGTCGCCAGCGTTACGCTCCTCGTCATCATGGCAGCCATGGTCGGTTTCGTGCTGCAGCGCAAGCGCACCGTCTGGACCGGTCTGGTCAATTTCCTGGTGCTGGCCGGGTTGATCATTCCCCCTGCGGTGGTCCCCACCATCTGGGTGTTGCAAGGACTTGGGCTGTTCAAAACCCTGCACGGGCTGATCCTGATCGAAGTGGCGTATGGCCTCTCGTTCTGCGTCCTGCTGTTCAAGGCCTTCGTCGCCACCATTCCGCGTGAACTCGATGAGGCGGCCATCATCGATGGCGCCAGTCCGTTGCGGCTGTTTTTTCAGATCGTGTTGCCGCTGCTCAAGCCGGTGGTCATCACCGTGATCCTGGTACAGTCGGTGGCGATCTTCAACGATTTCACCAATCCGCTGTATTATTTACCGGGCAATCAGAATGTGACGGTGCAACTGACCCTCTACAATTTCCAGAGCCAGTTCAACACGTCGTACAATCTGCTGTTCACCAATATCCTGCTGATCACCATTCCACCGCTGATCGTGTTCCTGTTCTTCAATCGCCAGATCGTGGCGGGCATGACGGCCGGCGCCGTCAAGGGGTGAAGGCCCTAATCCAGGCTCTCGACGATATGGCGCCAGATCGCCCATTCGCGCCGCGCGTCCTCCACTGCCGATGGGCCACGGCCCGTGCCTCGGACCGCGTGCGCGCTTCGGCAATACGGTTCGCAGCATGCTTCGGGCCGACACGGGCCTGTGCCGCCTCTACGAACGTCTCCTCGGTATCCTTGAGGCGCAGCAGGTGCCGCGGGTGTCCGGCTGCACGCAGCAACATGCTCAGCCAGTGGCCATCCCATGAAGGTGCGCTGGCATAAACGATGTTGCCGGCGAAGATTTCGATCAGCCGGGCGCAAACCAGTTCGTGCGGCGTGCCGTCCCGAAGCAGTTGTTCGCGGGAGATGCCGTGCAGAGCCTCGGCCTTGTTGTCCCAATCGTGCCATTCGGGCGCCCGGCGGATCAGATGACCCTCTCCCGTGCCGTCCTCGAGCACCCATCCCACCTCGATGGGATAGCTCTGCTTGCTGAGCGAGGACGCTTCGAAATCGAGAAAGATGCGCATTGGGGCAGCATAGCCAAGCTGGCGGCGACCCGCTACCGCACGTCCGCTGGAACAAATTGTACCGCTTTACTTGGACGGGGCCGACAACGTTCGCCGTACCGCCTCGCGCCAACCGCGCAGCTTGGCCTTTCGCGTTTTGGGCGGCATGCTAGGCCAAAATGTCCGATCGCTCTCGCGCTTCGCCGCAAAACCGGTCGCGTCGGGCCAGATGCCGGCTTTCCATCCGGCCAGCCAGGCTGCACCCCGTGCCGTAATTTCGGGATCGATCGGGCGGTCCACCACCACCTCGACCACATCGGCCAGAAACTGCATGGTCCAGTCGGATGCCACCATGCCGCCATCGACACGCAACACGATATTGCGCGCGCCGCGCCAGTCCTTGCGCATGGCATCGATCAGATCGCGGCTTTGATAGCCCACAGCCTCCAACGCGGCGCGCACCAGTTCGGGCTTCCTCGTGTCGCGGGTCAGCCCGTAAATAGCGCCTCGCGCGTCATTGTCCCACCATGGCGTACCCAGCCCGGCAAAGGCCGGCACCAGATAAACCGCATGATCCGGATCGGCTGCCTTGGCCATGGCGTCGCTGGCGCTGGACTGGTCCATGACGCCGATATCGTCCCGCAGCCACTGTACAGCGCCGCCGACGATGAAAATCACGCCTTCCAGCGCGTAGGTGGTCTGCCCGTTCAACCGATAGGCAATGGTGGACAGCATGCGGCTGCGCGAACGGACTAGCGTGTCGCCTGTATTGAGCAAGGCAAAGCAGCTGGTGCCATAGGTCGATTTCATCATCCCGGGCTCAAAACAGGCCTGTCCGATCAGGGATGCCTGCTGGTCGCCGATCACGCCGTGGATCGGGATCGCCGCACCCAGGATATCGGCATCCGCCTCACCGTAGTCATCGGCGTTGTCCTTGACCTCGGGCAAGATATTGGCGGGCACCTCGAACAGCGCGAGCAGTTCGGGGTCCCAGGTGTTGGTTCGAATATTGAAAAGCGCGGTGCGGCTGGCGTTGGATGCGTCGGTCGCGTGGAGCTTGCCGCCGGTGAGCCGCCAGATCAGAAAGCTGTCGATGGTGCCGAAGGCCAGTTCGCCTTTCCGCGCGCGTTTGCGGGCTCCTTTGACATTGTCGAGAATCCAGCGGATCTTGGGACCGGAGAAATAGGGGTCGAGCAGCAGCCCGGTGCGCCGCGACACCATGGTCTCATGGCCTGCCTGCTTGAGCCGGGCGCAGCTATCGGCGGTGCGGCGGTCCTGCCAGACGATGGCATTGTAAATCGCCCTGCCGGTGTCACGATCCCAGATCACCGTGGTTTCGCGCTGGTTGGTAATGCCGATGGCGGCAACATCCCTGGCGGTTATGCCCGCCTTGCGCAGCGCCGTCTTGCAGGCCCAAAGGCAGGTGGCCCAGATTTCCTCGGGAACATGCTCGACCCAGCCGGGCGCCGGATGGTGCTGGGTGAAGTCCATCTTGCCCATTCCAACAATGGCCTGACTAGTATCGAAGACGATAGCGCGGCTCGATGTCGTTCCCTGGTCGATAACCAGAATATAGGGTCCCATGACCTTTGCCCTGCCGGCGCCAGGCTGTTTGGCGGCGCCAATCACCAACAATCCTAGTAATGCCTGCAAAACCATATCTACGGCAATGGCTTGGCTCTCGTCTAAGCGCGCCGCTGGTGCTAATACACAGGTGCGTCAACAACCCACTGTCGAAAATGGCCAAATCCGAACGGCGGCTGGTCCCGATCGTCTCCATCGACGTAGTGGGATTTTCCCGTCTCGTGCAGCACAACGAATTGCAGACCGTGCGGCTTGTCCGCCGGCTCTACCAGCATTTTGCCCTGACCCGCATCGAGGCCATGGGTGGCAAGGTGTTCAAGACCATGGGCGATGGCCTGCTGGCCGAGTTCAACAGCGTTATCGCCGCGGTCGACTGGGTTGCCGGAGTGCAAAAGGAACTGCGCACACGCAAAATCCGCGCGCCGGGTGGTGAGCTGCTGCAGGTGCGCGCCGGCATCGTGATGGCCGACGTGCTGGTGCATGGCGACGATCTGTTCGGCAATGGCGTCAATCTTGCCGTACGGGTGCAGGGCCTGTCGCCGCCGGGTGGCATGGCGGTCACCAAGTGGATGTATGAATATCTGGTCGGCCAATCCGATCTGGTCTTCAGCGATATCGGGCCGACCATACTCAAGAACATTCCGAAAACCGTGCGGCTCTACGTCTGGCATCCGCAGGGCGTTCGCGCCGCCGAAGCGGCGACGCCGGTGGCCCTGCCCGTGCCTGCGTCCAAACGGCCCTCGCTGGTGGTTATGCCGTTCGACAATATGTCCGGTGAAGCCGACCAAGCCTATTTCGCCGATGCGGTGGTCGAGGAAATCACCGCAACCCTGGCGCGGATCAAGGATTTCTTCGTGATCGCGCGCAATTCAGCCTTTGCCTACAAAGGCCGTGCGGTGGACGTGCGCCAGGTCGGGCGAGAACTGGGCGTGCGCTACGTGGTCGAGGGCAGCGTGCGGCGCGTCGGCGAGCGCGTGCGCATCACCGCGCAGACGGTGGAGACCGAGACCGGCAATCACATCTGGTCCGACAAGGTCGACGGCACCGTCCATCAGTTGTTCGATCTGCAGGACAGCATCGCGGCCCTGGTGGCAAGCGCGCTGTCACCCTCGATCCGGCAGGCCGAGATCGATCGGGCCCGTTCCAAGCGGCCCGATACCCTGGCAGCCTATGACCTTGTAATGCGGGCGCTGCCGCATTTATGGTCGCACCAGCCCCATGAAAATCGCGAGGCGATCAGCCTGCTCGAGCGGGCTCTGGCGCTGGAGCCGACCTACGGTCTTGCTGCAGCGCTGGCTGCATGGGCGCATGGCCAGCAGGTCGCCTATAACTGGACGCAGGACCTGTCCGGCGAGCGGACACTTGCCGCGGGCCTGATCGAACTTGCGGCCGGCACCGTTGCAGGCGATCCGACTGCAATGACGGCACTGGCTTCGGCGATGATGCAGACCGGGGGTGATGTGGCACAGGCCACAGCGCTTGCCGACAGGGCGCTGTCGCTCGACCCGAACCACGCCTGGGCCTGGATGCGGCGTGGCTTTGGGCAGGTTTATCTTGGCAATCCCGAGGATGGCCTCCTTGCCTTCGAACGTTCGGCGCGGCTGAGCCCGCTCGATCCGTTCTCGTTCAACATGTATCTGGGCATGGGCCTGGCCCATTTCGGCGCCGGCAGGCCGCAGCAGGCGATCGCTCTGGTGCGGCGCGCGCTGGCGGAACGTCCGGGCCTGACCTGGCCGTATCGCGACCTGGCGACCTATTACGCGAATTGGGGCGAAACCGCTGCGGCGCGCGAGTCCCTGGATCGCTTTTGCACTGGCCGGCCCGATTTGACCTTGGCATCGGTTGCCAACAGCCTGTGCTTCATGCACCCATCGCTGCTCAGCCGGTATATGCGTGGGCTGGAACTCGCCGGGCTGAAATAGGACGAGCAACGCGCCTCAATCGCGCCAACAGGTTGGCCAGTACAGATCATCGGCGAAGTCCGGCGGGATCGGGGACAGCTTGCAAAGCGCGCGCGTCGCAAAATTTATCTGCAACTCGAGATATTTGATGTCAGCTGGGACCGGGGTGCCCGTGATCAATTCGCGGGTCCGCCATTCGTTCACCCTGCCCTTGCGCAGGCGCCGGGCGGCTTCGGCCTCAACGTCTTCGACCCGGATTTGCTCTTCCCGTCGAGCCTGGCCCGTGTAGCCAAGTCCGCCTTCGATAACCGCCAATCGCACCTTGATCACCCTGACAAACCGGCAGGGACTTCTGTACGCCTGCCAACTGTCTCAGGTTGTCATAAATCCGTTACGCAAAAGCAAAGGTCGTTGCGCTGTTGCAATGCTGCCAGTGGAACCAATCCCGCACCTCCACGCAAAGACGCCAAGGGCGAACTGCGCGTGGCCTTCGGGCATGGGAACTTTTGAATTTATTGGCGGCGCGAGCGACGCCAGAGCGTCCATTTGCGACTGCCCAGAACCAGAGCACTGTTGATCGGCCCCTGAAGGAATACGAGGTCAAGCGCCAACAGCAACAGACCAAGCGGCAGCATCCAGATACCGAGCACGGGCAGGAAGCTGAAGACGCCACCCAGGATCAACAACAGGCCGAGTGGAATGCGCACCAGTCGTGCTCGTGGCTGTCGCAGCCAATCAAGTGCGCGCGCGGCAAAGTTTGGAATGCGCCGCTGGATGCGATCGAACTGGCGGTTCAGGCGGGCACGGCTTTTGGCGGGCATCGTGTCTCCCCAAATCATGTAAAGGCGTCGGCTTGCTACTTGGGTATTGAGATGCCGATATCCAAGAGGCGCCGGCAAAGTCTTGCCGGCGGCGGCCCCGGAACCATTGGGGCAAGAAGGAGTTTCATCGCTATTATTGAAAGTGGAGCGTCACCATGGCTACGGCAACAAAACGAGCGATCAAGCGAATCGAGGATAGCAGCGACGATCTTGGCGACAGCATCTCAGCCCAGATTGCGGCCCTGCGCGAGGAACTCGCTGCCATTTCCGATAGCGTCAGCAAATACAGCAACAATCGCTTCAACGATGTGCAGCACAATGCCGTCGCCGTGGTCGATCAGGTTCGCCACCAGGGCGCCGTCGCTGCGCGCCAGATCAGCCGGCAGGCCAATGTCGCCGGTCGCGCCGTACAGGAAAATCCGATTCCCGTTATCGTCGCCTTGGGTACGATTGCGCTGATTTCAGCACTGATCTTTACCGCGACCGACCGCTAAAGGTTTAATTAACCTTTCCGGTCAGACCTTCCTTAAGCCTGTTGGGTCATCTTCGATTAGGCACGCCGAGCGTGTTCCTGAGCGAAGGTGGCCCAAATGCTTGATATTTCCAAAGCTGTATTGCGCGGTGCTGCAATCTGCCTGGCGATTACCAGCCTGGGCGGATGCAGCTTTTTTGGCATCGAGTTCGGGATGGCCCAGCTCAGCCCGAAGGAATGCCTGATGCGCGCCATGTATTTCGAGTCCAACCGCTCCAGCCCGGAAGGCATGCTGGCGGTGGGCACCGTGGTCATGAACCGCGTCAACGACCAACGTTATCCCCACAGTATTTGTGGCGTGGTCGGTCAGCGCAACCAATTTGCCCCCGGCGTTTTGACCCGCAAGATGACCGATAGCGGTGCGGTACTGGCCTCGCAGACCGCTGACCAGATCATGCGCGGTGCCCGCCATCCCGGGGTGGGAAACGCCATGCACTTCCACACCGCCGGCCTGCGGTTTTCCTATACCAACATGCACTATGTGCTGATGGCCGGTGGCAACGAGTTTTACGAGAAGTACTAAAGCATTTTCGCCACGGCCGCGCTGATCAATGCACCCCCCGAGTCCATGGCCAAGCCAGGCAGTGCCTGGCCCGGAAGACCGATGACGACCGCGACTCCGGTGACGGCGGCGATGATCACGAGGGTCCTGAAGGCATTGCGTCGCTGGCGGCGGACGATGATCACGGCGGCAATCCTTATTTGGCGTTCAAGCCATTTAGTCGACAGATGTTGAACCGGTGCTGGGGCGCCGGTTCAGCTCTGGTTCAGTTTCAAAAGTCACCGCCGACGTCGAAATCGCCAAGATCGTCATCGTTATCATTGCTATCGCCGTCAGCGGATTCGATCGGCTCGTCGGCGGGCTGGTCGGCGGTGTACTCCTGGGCATTGGCATCGCCTGTCAGAAGGCCGGCAATCGCCGAGCCCAGCAGTACGCCCGAGGTGACTCCGAGCGCCGTCTGGGCGGCGCCGGCCAGAAAGCCACCGCCACCCCGCTGGCGACCGTCATCGCCATCATTGCGATCCCACGGACCGCGACTGCCGCGGCGAGCCTGTTGGCGCTCGCCTTGTGGCGCATTGTCGCCGAACAGGCCGCCTAGAAAACCACCGCCGGCCGGACGCTGGGCAATTTGCGCCTCCAGTTCGGCAATCTTCTGCTCGGCCAGCTGCAAAGCCCGCTCCTGCACCAGAATGGTCTGCGCCATAAAGTATGGAGACGCCGGCGCCGCGCGCAGACGCTGCTGGATCAGCGCTTCGGCGTCGGCATCTCGCTGGCCGCTTTTGGCGGCTACGGTTTCGATGCGGTCGAACAAGCCTTCGATGGCGTCACGGTCTTCGGGCTGCAGCATGATCCCACTCCTTGCGGTCACTCGCACAAGAAATGGGATGGGGCGTCAGGCGTTGCAAGGGAGCGCTCATTTTACCTCCAAGCGCAGAATGAAGCCGATGACGACGGCAATGGATTCATAAAGTTCTAAGGGGATGGTGTCGTCGATCTCGACCCCGCTCAGCGCTTCGGCCAAGGCGGAATTCGCCTCGATGACCACGTCGTTCTCCCGTGCCAGTGCCACGATCCGGTCGGCGACGAGCCCCCTGCCCTTGGCCGTCACCCGTGGCGCTTCGCGGCTGCCTTTCTGATATTGCAGCGCCACCGCCAGCGCGCGTTGCCTGGGCTGTTCGCTCATGTGCTGGCATCCACGAAATGGCCGGCCGCCGGAGCTTGCACCGCCTCATCGGCGCGCACGATAACCATGCCGGGATGCAGTCCGGCGGCGGCCAGGGCTTGGCTCAATTCCGGCACGGCCATTTCGATTGTCCGAGCCGTTGCCGGGTCACTGGCCCAGAGCCGTACCGACGTCGTGCCGCCGCGCAAGCCGACTTGCGCCCCCACTTCTCCAAGTTTGGGAACATCCATGGCAAACCGGATGTGCCAGCCGCGCTCGGATACCGCCTGCTCGGGGCCGGCTTCATCGCGATGAATATGCAATTGCATCACGCTCTGGTAGCCGCCGATCAGCACCGGCAGGTCCATCGACCAATCGGCTTTGGTCACGGCTGCGCCGGTGTCAGGCAGCGAAGCGTGCTGGTGCAACCTCAGCCGGGCCAATGCGCCTTCGGTACGCTCCAGCATGACCTTGCCGGCTTCTGAGGGAATTTCCGGGATGACGATAGGACCTGCATTGGGCGGCCGCGCCCTTGGCACGGCACCGCGCACCGGCGGCGGCAAGGGATTTGACGGCGCCGTCACTGTCGGGGATGGTCCCAACCAAGACACCAATGCACCACGCAAGGTCAGCAGCAGCGTCTTGACGTCGCCTTTGGCCAGCAGCGGCGTGCCTTGCGCCAGCCCCGCCTCTTGAAAAATACCCGATGCGGCGATGGCGCGTTGCAGCGCTGCGCCGTCGGGCGCCGGACCGGTCAGGGGGACGCTGGCCGACAGCAGTTGTTGAGCTGCCTGCAACACCGGTTGCGGCAGCGCGACTTTGCCGACCACGGATGTCAGCAGCGTGGTCAAGCCGGCCATGCTGTCTTGGCGTTGTACGGCAGCCTGCACCATTTGGGTGAGCGCCGCCTGTGGCGCATTGGGCGGCGGCACGGGCGTTGCACCAGCCTGCGTTGGGACAGGTAATGCGGCGGCAGGCACGGGGCCGGTGGCGCTTGGTGACGGCTGGACGCCGCTGCTCGACGGCGCTGCCACTGCAACTGCCTGCCCGCTGGCAGCGGCAGCCGGCGCGGTCGAGACCGGCGGCGATTGCAGCAAAACCAGTTTTTGCTGGCCATCATTGCCTTGTACTTGCAGGGGCAAGGCAGCGCCCGGTGGCATCGGCGTCGGCAGTACCACGTCGAGCGTCTGCCGGCCGACCTGGATTTGTGTCGCACCACCTGGTGCCGGACCCAGCACGCGCGCGTCCACGAGCGTTCCCGGCGGCAATGCCAGGGCTTGCACCGTTTCCGAGCGCACCGGCAAGATGACCGGCGCTGCCGCCGAACTCGTGCCCGGTGTCGTCGGCAATGCAGGCGGGGTCGCGCCGGAAGTGGGCGGGGTCTTTGCCGTCGTTCCGGCAGGAACCAACGATTGCAGCAATACCAGCTTTTGCTGGGTGCCGGTGCCCTGCGCCTGCAATGTCAGGGTGGCACCGGCCGGTAGCGGGAGGGGTAGCGATAGGCTGAGCGTCTGCTGGCCGATCTGGACTTGGGTCGTGCCATTAAGTGCCGTACCCAGCACCAGGGCTTCAAGCGTCTGGCCCGGCAGGATTTGGAGCGCGCCGGGGCGTACCGCCAAAGCGACCGGGGGCAATTGTGAGGGGATCGACATCGGCTGCCTGCCCATTGCCGCACCGTGCGGCCTGGCGGCAGTGTAGCCGATTGATGGTTACCGAATAGCTCGGATCAGTCGGGACGAATGTCGGTATAATCCTTGGTGGCCGGCTTGCCGCGAAACGTCACCCAAAAGAAGTTGAGCGTATAGGTGCCTGCAGTCTTGAACACGCCTTCTTTTTCAAGCCGGCGCCCTGACGTTTTCATCTTGAGCGCGAAGGTGAATTTGACGCTTCCGACCTTGGACAGCCGGACTGCGACATCGGTGTCCTCACCAAAAAACTGGATCGACCGGTCGTAACCGCCCACGGCAGCCCAGGCAGCGCGCTTGAACACAAAATTGCCGCCCTGCACCACCGAGCCAACGCGCAGGAGGTACCGGTTGAGAATATAGATGGCGTAGGTCAGCCCGTAAAAGGCGGTGACCAGAAGCCGGCTCCAGGGGCTCATGTCATAATAGACATAGGGCCCGCTCAGGCAGACCAGCTTGGGATCGCGGCCGAATTGCTGCAGGACCGTATCGATCCAGCCGGGCGGCACCATTGTGTCGCTATCGATATTGGCGACAAGTTCCGCCCCTTCGGAGGCAGCGAAGCCTGCGTCACGCGCATTGACGAGGCCTTTTTTCGGCTCATCCACGACGCGGACGCCGGTAAAACTGCGAGCGATTTCGCCGGTCCGGTCAGTCGAGGCGTTGTTGACCACGATGATCTGCGCATCGGCTTGCGAGCGGGCAATTTCCGCCATAACCGATTGCAGGCATTTGCCGATCAGGGCTTCCTCATTATAGGCGGGAATGACGAATGCCAGTTTCATGCTTGCCTCTGCTCGCGACCCCCAACCACGATCGGGTCGCTGCCCATAGCGGTTGCGGCGAGCTTGGGCAACCGCGGGGCGCGGAATTGTGTTGCACCCGCAGGCTGGCAGCGGCACCCTTGGCCGGCTTGCGAGGAGCATCCTATGTCCGACGATACGCCAGACGATTCCAAACTGACACGCACCAAGCAGCGTTGGGCCGACGAAGGACGGTTCATTACCGGGCGCACCAGCAGGCCCGAGACGGAGCGTCTGCCCCCCGGACAGCACCTGGTCAAGAATTGGCCGGTCCTTGACCTTGGCATCGAGCCTAGCATTGCCCTGCCAAGTTGGCGGCTCGATATCGACGGCGCCGTGGAAGCGCCGGTTGCGCTGAACTGGGCGGCGTTTTCGGGCCTGCCGCAAGTCGAGCGCATCTCCGACATTCACTGCGTGACCAGTTGGTCACGCTACGACAATCACTGGACCGGCGTGTCGACCCAAGACCTGGCGGCCCATGCTGGCATTCGAGCAGATGCGCGCTTCGCCGTGCTGACCAGCCATGATGGCTATACTACCAATCTGGCGCTGGCTGACTTCCTCAGCGACGACGCCCTGCTGGCGCATAGTTGGGAGGGCCAGGCGTTGAGCGGCGAGCACGGTGGTCCAGTGCGCCTTGTCGTTCCGCATCTATATCTTTGGAAAAGCGCCAAATGGTTGCGGCGCATCGAATTTACCACATCTGACCACAAGGGTTTCTGGGAAGTCCGCGGCTACCACAATCACGGCGATCCCTGGCTCGAGCAGCGCTATTCATAAGCTCAGCATCCCAAAGCTGTAGTCCCGTTGCGGTACCGATGCGGCCCGGGCATCCCGAGCCGCTTGCCCCCAGCCAGGGCCGATCCTGCAATCAGCCGAGGTAATCGCCCTTGCCGATCGGTACGCCATTGTGACGCAGGATGGCGTAGGCCATGGTGACGTGAAAGTAGAAGTTCGGCATGGCGCGTTCCAGCAGATAGCTCTGGCCGGGCTGGACGATATCCTTGCCGCCTGATTTGAGCGGAATGTCGCGCGCTTCGGAGCCGTCGATTTCCGCCGGCGTAACGCTGGCCAGCAGGTCGAGCGTCTTGCGGACGCGAGCCTTGAGGTCCTCGAAGGTCACCTCGTCGTCGGCCCAGGATGGCACCGGCTTGCCGGCAAGACGGGTGGCCGCACCCTTGGCGTGATCGCTGGCAATCTGGATCTGTTTTTTGAACGGCAGCATGTCAGGCGCCAGCCGGTCGTCAACGAAGAACGCAAGATCGATCTTGCGCTCAGCCGCATAGGCTTCAGCCTTGTCGAGAATAGCCAGCAGATTGGTGAGCATGCGCGTAAAGACTGGCACTGACGCGCCATACATCGAAATTGTCATGAAAAGGAACGCCTTGATTGTCGTGAGCCGAAGGGCAACCCTGTTGTGCGCGGAACGCCCGGACTTGGCAAGCCGTTCAGGTTGAGACGACAGGGGGCGCAATGACTGACGAGACCCAGACGCACGAGAAGCTGGCCGGTGGCTTTGCCCGTCTGCGCTCGACCCTGCGCCTGCTCTACCATAGCCAGGCGCCAGCGGCACGGCGCTTTCAGATCGCGGTGCTGATCGTCGATCTGGCGATCATCGCCTTCTTTGTCGCCACCCCGCTGCTGCGGGAAAACCCTTCATTTCTCTGGATCGATTACTCTATCGCGGCATTGCTGGGACTGGATTTCATCGCCCGCGCATTGGCCTCGACCGATGTCCTGCGCTGGCTGCGGCAATTGCCGGTGATCGTTGACGTCTTTATCCTGTTGACGCTGCTGGCGCCCACGATCTTTTTCAATCTCGGCTTTCTGCGCATCCTGCGCCTGTGGACGCTGTCGCGCAGCGCCAACGTGTGGCGTCCGCTCAGGCAACGCGGGCTTGGCGGTTACCAGGACACGATCCAGGCGGTGATCAACCTCCTGGTGTTCCTGTTCGTGGTCACCGGCTTCGTTTACACGGCGTTCGCGCATGGCGACTCCGGCATTGCCGGCTATATCGACGCGCTGTATTTCACCGTCGCCACAGTCACGACGACAGGCTTCGGCGATATCGTATTGCCGGGCACTTGGGGCAAGCTGGCATCCATCGTCATCATGATCATCGGGATTTCGTTGTTCGTGCGGCTGGCTCAATCAGTCTTTCGACCCAACAAGGTGCACTTTCCCTGCCCGCAATGCGGCTTGCAAAAGCATGATCCCGATGCCGTGCACTGCAAGGCCTGCGGGCACGTCCTGAACATTCCAGATCAGGGGCATCTCTAAAGGGCCACCTCCGGCGGATCGGCGGCGATGGCGATGCCCTCGCCTTCAAGCGCATCGCGAAGCTCGCTCGCCAGGTCGACCGCACCCGGCGTGTCGCCATGCAGGCAGATCGAGCGTGCCGTTGATTTGAACACGCTGCCGTCAATAGCGACGATCTCGCCAGACTTTGCCAGCCGCACACAGCGTTCAATCACCGCGTCGATATCATCGATCACCGCATCTGGCTGGTTGCGCGGCACCAGCAAGCCTTGTGGCGTATAAGCGCGGTCGGCATAAGCCTCGCGAATCAGGGGCATGCCTACCGCCTTGGCGGCTCGCACCTGCTGGCTGTTGTCGAGCGCCAGCGCCGCGACTTGAGGATCCATGGCCTGGATAGTGGCGAATATGCCCACGGCGAAGGCCAGTTCCTCCGCAGTCTGGTTGGCAAGGGCACCATGCAGCTTCACATAAGCCAACGGCACGCCGACCTCATCGGCGATGAACCGCACCAGAAACAATTGCGAGCGGATTTGCCCGAGCAGTTGGTCGAGCGGCATGACGACGCGGAAACGGCCAAACCGCTTGGGATCGGCATAGCCGGGATGGGCTCCCGCCCGGACGCCGCGCGCCTTGCACGCCTTCAGGATATGGCGGATCGTCGGCGCATCGCCGGCATGGCCCCCACAGGCGATCGAGGCGCTGGATACGATGCGCAGCAAATCCTCGTCCGTCCCCATGCCTTCGCCCAGGTCGGCATTCAGATCGATCGAGGTCATGGCCGCCCGCTCCGCAACAATCGGTGGGCATGCTCCACGCCAACGGGCGTAAAAGCAACAGGGGCGCCGGCCCGCAGTTGCGCAAATCGATCGAGGTCAGCCGAAATGATGGTGGCGATGCGCGGATAACCGCCGGTGGGCTGGTGATCGCGCATCAAGACGATCGGCGTGCCGTCGCCCAGGATCTGGATATCACCCGGGAGCACGGCATCGGAGACCAGCGACAGAATGGCGCTATGGCTGAAGACGCCGGCCTCGTCCACCAGGCGCACGCCCATGCGGTCCATGCGGCTGGATATCCTGAAAGGCGTTCCGATGAACCCATCACGCGCGCCAGCGAACACGTCGGCGTGCAGCCCCCAGACACATCGGATCGGGCCATCGGCAGATCCGGTCGCCGCAGGGCCGGTTTCCGCGTCACGCCCTTCACCGAGGCGGACGGTGTCGCCGGCGCGCAGCGCCCTGCCCTCGAGCCCGCCGAGTTGGGCACGACTATTGGTTGCAATGCTTCCCAGGACTTTGGGAACATCGAAGGCGCCATCAAAACGCAAATAGCCGTAATTACCGGCCGGGCCCGGGCTGATCGACAGCCTGTCGCCAGCAACGAGGGCTTGCGTGCCCGGCCAGTCGATGCGGTGCCCATTGTGCCGCGCGGTGAACATCCCACCGGCAAAGCCGGTGACGCAGGGGCCGTCCCCAACCTCAATATCGAGACCTGCCGTCGTCATCTCTATCGCCCCGGCCGACACCAGACCCAGCAAGCTGCCGGCTAGGGAATAGCCTATCCGGTCCATGGGCCCCGAGGCACTGATGCCGTGGGAGAGCATGCCGAACCGGCCGGCATCCTGGATGGTTGTCAGCGGCCCGGCGCGGGTGATGAGCAGCGTTGCGCTCATGGCGCGATCTCGAACTGCACGCTGTCGCCGGCCCGCATCCGGGTCGGCGGCGTGGTGGCGGGATCGAAATTGCGAAATGGCGTTGTGCCGATCACGTGCCAACCCGTCGGGATAGCCGTCGCCGCGATGGCGGTTTGCCCCGCCGCGAACAACACGGTGCCGGCCGGAACGGATGCCCGGACCTCCGTGCGCCGCGGCAGAAGCAGAGTGTCGGAATGAAAGCCGCAATAGACAAAGCCCGGAGCGAAGCCGGTCGCGAGGACACGCAGCGGGCCGGCATTGTGGGCGGCGATAAACTCGCCCGTCGTCATGGCCAATGCGGCCGCCACCGTGTCAAGATCGACGCCCCGCTCACCGCCAAAGGTGACGGAGATGGCGTGGCTGGCGGCGCTGGCAAGCGGCATGTCGCGCCTGCCATAAAGCCGCAACCGCACTTCACCAGCCAGTGCCGCGAGTTGAACTGTCTCCGGATCGTAGCGCAACAGTACCGAAATCAGATTCGGTACAATTTCTACGATACCGGTCGGCAGGTCATCGGCCAGCGTCCTGGCAAACCCCGTCGCGGCCTTATTGGCCGCTTCACAAAGTATATCGCCGAAGCGCACCAGCAAGGCACGGTCGCCCAGCGGGACTATCGTGGGCCGCACCACCACAACATCGCTCGGTGTCGCCATCGCGGTGCCTCACTGGCGTTTGTCAGCCACAATGCACAGCGCAGCCCTGCACGACAAAGCCGTAACTGATCCATGACGCCGCCGATCTCGACCGATCGGCGAAACGCGCGATAGCGACCTAGTTGGGGTCCCTGCCATCCTGCTCGACGACGGCGTCGAACAATTGCCGGGCCTGCCCGGCACCGATCGCCTCGATGGCGACGGCGGCAATGGCAGCGAACAGCTCCGCGATTTCCTGGGGATCGGTGATTTCTGCGTCGTCATCGGCGTCGGCGTTAATCAGAGTGAACAAGTTGCGCCTCCAAACTGCCTTACCACTTCAGTGTGCGTCGATTCTTGTTACAGAACAAATAATGGAATGTCAGGCGCCGGCAAACTCACCCGGTTGCGCAAAAGGTCAGCAGGGCTTACTCTTCGCCCGCATCCTCGCCATCGTCCAGCTTGTCCAGATAAGCTTCCACATCATCCAAAGTCGCGGTGAACGGCAGCGGCTTGTCCCCGAAGATCACCTTGAACGTTTCGTCCTCGCGGATCGCATGGCCGCCCTTGCCGGTCTTGGCTGTCAGTTTTTCGGCCGTCAGGATGGTCAGCCCATGCCGCCCGGCAATCCTGCGCATCCGCCGCATCCTGGAAGCATCGAAATCACGTCTGCTCACGGGCGGTGTCCTGGCGTGGAAATGGCGGGCAGGGAGGGATTCGAACCCCCGGAACGCTTTCACGTTCGCCGGTTTTCAAGACCGGAGCAATCAACCGCTCTGCCACCTGCCCAGCGCGTTTCGTTTAGCCACTTGTCCCAAGGCTGTCCAGAGCCGCTAGGGGAGCAGCAGGATCGAGCCGGTGGTGGTGCGCGCTTCGAGCGCCTCATGGGCCCGGGCAGCTTCGACCAATGGAAATGTCTGGCTGATCGCAACGCCAATGGCGCCTTGCGCGACGGCATCGAACAGGGCCCCTGTCCCTTCAAGCAAAGCCTCTCGGCTGGCGAAGTAGTGGGTGCTGGTGGGTCGCGTGACATAGAGCGAGCCCTTGCGGGACAGCACGGTCAGGTCGGGAATTGCCACCACGCCCGAGGCATTGCCGAAGCTGACCATCAGCCCACGCGGCCGCAGGCAGTCCAGCGATTTTTCGAACGTAGCCTTGCCGACACCGTCATAGACCACATCGACGCCCTTGCCGCCGGTCAGGTCACGAACGCGGGCGGCAAAATCTTCCGTCGTATAGTTGATGACGGCATCGCAGCCGTTCTGCTCGGCAAGTGCCATTTTCTCGGCACTGCCGACGGTGCCGATCACTCGTGCACCCAGGGCCTTGGCCCATTGGGTGGCGATCTGGCCGACGCCGCCCGCGGCCGCATGCCAGAGGATGGTTTGGCCGGGCTCTATCGCCCAGGTCTTGAACAGCAGGAAATATGCGGTCAATCCCTTGAGCATCACGGCGGCTGCAGTCCGGTCATCGATCCCGTCGGGAATGGCGACGACCCGCTCGGCATCCAGCACGCGCTCGTCGGCATAGGAGCCGGTCTGGCCCTGATAGACCACGCGGTCGCCCGGCCTGAACAGGGTGACGCCCCCGCCGATGGCCGTAACGATGCCCGCGCCTTCGTTGCCCGCGACGAATGGCGTGGGCACCGCGTAAAGGCCCGAGCGCTGGTAGGTATCGACGAAATTGACACCGATTGCGGTCTGGCGAATGGCAATCTGCCCCTCGCCCGGACTGGCCAGCGGCCAATCCTCGAGCTGCATCACCTCCGGGCCGCCCGACTGGCGGACGACCAGGGCGCGGGTCATGGCTTTTGCGTCCGCGGCTTGCGCGGCGCCGATTTGGGGCGAGACTGGGCACGGCTGGCCGGGGTCGTCTTGGCTTTCGGCCTGGCGGCGGCTTCGATCTCGCCTGCGGTCACATGGCTGCCCGGCACGGTGGCCGCTGCAGCCAGCCGCTGGGGACTGGCGCGGTTCTTGCGCTGCTTGGCGATGATGTTGACCGCCTCGACCAGAACCGAGAAGGCCATGGCGGAGTAGATATAGCCCTTGGGAATGTGGAAGCCCAAGCCGTCAGCCACCAGCGACACGCCGATCAGCAGCAGGAAGGCCAAGGCCAGCATCTTGGTGGTAGGATGATCGGCCACGAACTTGGCCACCGGCCCGGACGCGACGAACATGACGCCGACGGCAACGACCACTGCTGCGATCATGACCTCGACGCGGTCGGCCATGCCCACCGCGGTCACGATGGAGTCGATGGAGAACACCATGTCGATGATGATGATCTGCCCGATAATGGCGGCGAATACCGCGCCGGCCTTCTGGGCAATGTCGCTTTCATGCGGCTCTTCCATTTCCGCATGCATTTCGTGGGTCGCCTTGTAGACGAGGAAGGCGCCACCGGCGATCAGGATCAGGTCTTTCCAGGACAGATCGAAGCCAAGGATGGACACGGCGGGCTGGGTCAGGCTGATGACCCAGGAAATGACGAGCAACAGCAGGATGCGGAAGATCAGGGCCAATGCCAGGCCCAGCCTGCGGGCTTGGTCGGCCTGCTCCTTGGGCAGGCGCGAGACCAGCACGGAGATAAAGACAATGTTGTCGATGCCGAGCACGATTTCCATCACGGTCAGCGTAGCAAAGGCAATCCAGGTATTCGGATCGGCCAGTAGTTCAAGCATTGTCGGGCTCCGTTGCGAGTCAGGCGATGGCTATATCTAGGGCCTGTTCTGCCCACAAGAAAGCTGATCCGGCAGGGTTTTTCGTGTAGCGTTGCTTTGTCGCGGCTTTCTGGGCGTAATTGCCGGCTTGCTTGCTGGTTCGGATGGCGTCGGCGGAGTACCTTTGGGGCCAAAGTTGGCTCGATCGAGGATAGAAATGGAATCGTTTTCGCCTGTCTCGGCTGCCATTGGCGGCGCGTTGATCGGCCTGGCCGCAGCCGTGCTCTGGCTCGGCAATGGCCGCGTCGCCGGCATTTCGGGTATCTTCGGTCAATTGCTTCCCCCGGCACATACCGTGGTGTGGCGCATAATCTTCCTGCTGGCGCTCATTAATGGTGCGTTCGTTATGGCGCGGCTATTGCCGGAGCTGGGTGTGGGCGGCGATGTGCCGGCCAAACTCGCAGGAGCGCCCACGACTTGGGCGATCCCCACGCCGGCGTGGCTGGCGATCGCCGGGCTGCTGGTCGGCCTGGGCACTAAAATCGGCAATGGCTGCACCTCCGGGCACGGGGTTTGCGGGCTGGCACGCCTGTCGCGCCGCTCCTTGGTGGCGGTCGCGGTCTTCTTCAGCGTGGCCATGCTCACAGTTGCGATAACGGGGATCGTCTGATGAACGCACTCAAGCTGCCTTATCTGGCGACCTCGGCGTTGAGCGGCCTGTTGTTCGGCGCAGGGCTTTATGTTTCTCAGATGGTCGATCCGCTCAAAGTGCTGCGCTTTCTGGATATTACTGCCATCACCACTGGTGGCTGGGACCCTAGCCTGGCGTTCGTGATCGTCCCCGCGATCGCTGTCATGTTCATCGCTGTTCGCCTGGGCAAAAGCCGCGCGGCGCCATTGTTCGACCGGGCGTTTCACCAATCGGCATACAATCGCATCGACGGCCGGCTGATCGGCGGCGCTGCCTTGTTCGGCATTGGCTGGGGTATGTCGGGCATCTGCCCGGGACCGGCCATATCCCTGATTGCGTTCTTGCCCGATGATCTATGGATATTTCTCGTGACTATGTTCATTGGCTCCTATGCCGGCAGCCTGCTGGTGCCCAGTGGCCACGCGCGGCATCTGGCGGACGCACGATGAGCGATGCCGAAGCCATTGTCGTCGGGGGCGGCCTGGCGGGTCTTGCTGCGGCCATCGCGGTCGCCCAGGCGGGTCTGTCAACCGTTCACATCGCCCCGTCCGCCCTGCCCGATCGGCGCACTTCGGCGCTGATGATGCCCAGCGTGACCTACCTGCAGTCTGCCGGGTTGATCGGCGACGCCGGCGATTTCGGCCAAAGACTCGACCAGATCAGGATCATCGACGCCACGTCCCGGTTGTTGCGCGCGCCCGAGACAGTGTTCGACGCGCATGAAGCGGGCCTGCCGGCGTTCGGCTGGAATTTCGCCAATGCCCGCCTGACCGAAGCGTTTCGCGCCGTTATCGCTGAATTGCCTAATCTGCGGACGTTGGAACAAAAGCTGACGCAGTTCGAAACCTGTGCCGATGGTTGGCTCCTGACCCTGGCCGATGGCAGCGTGCTGCGCGCGCCTTTGGTTATTGGCGCCGATGGCAAGACCTCGCTGATCCGCGCCGCCGCCGGCTTTCGGGCGCGAGAGAATGGCTTTACCCAGGCCGCTCTGGTCTGCGATCTGGAACTGGGTCGGGCGCTTGGCAACGCGTCAGTCGAGTTCCACTACGCCAACGGTCCGTTCACGCTGGTTCCCGCGGGCGGCAAGCGGGCCAACCTGGTGTGGATCGACGAGCGCGACGTCCTCAAGCAGGGGCAAGGCCTGAGCCCGGAGGCGCTGAACGCCCTGCTGCTCGAAAAATCGCAGCGCCTGTTCGGGGCGATTACGCTGACAACGCCGACGCATATCTTTGCGCTCAGCACGATCACGGTGGACCAGGCCGGGGCCAATGGCGTGGTTCTGGTCGGCGAAGCCGCCCATGCATTCCCCCCCATCGGGGCCCAGGGCCTCAATCTCGGACTGCGCGACGTCGCCGATCTCGCAGCGGCACTGGCCGGCACCGATCGCACGCACAACGGCTGGGCGGTTCGTTTGAGCGAGGACTACGCACGGCGGCGCGCTGGCGATTTGAGGCGAACCGGCGGCATGGTCGATACGCTGTTCCGCTCGCTGCTGGCCGAGATGTTGCCCGCCCAGGCCTTGCGGGCCGGCGGACTCTGGGCCCTAAAGCTGCTCCCGGGCCTGCGTCGGCAAGCCTTTTCCATCGGCATGGGCGCCCGCTGAAACGAAAAAGGACGCCGAGGCGCCCTTTTTTATGCGAACGGCCTGCCAGCTTACGGCGCGGCGGGTGCCGGCGTTGCCGGATCGGCGGCAGGCGCGGGAGCCGCGCCGTCCGCTGGCGGGGTCGTGCCGTCGTTCAGTTGCTTGCGCAGCTCTTCGGCGCGGTCCTGCAAAACCTGCTCCAGCGCGTTCTCGCCACTGGTTTCTTTCTGGAACTCGTCGAAGGTCAGCGCCGCCGGGCCATCATAGGCCGTGGTGAAGCCCGCGAGGGTGATATCGATGGTCAAGTCCTGGTTCTGGCGGTTCTTGGCGGTCAGCTTGAGTGTTCCGCCCTTCTTGAGCGAATTGACATAGGCTTCGTTGATCACGAGCTGGGTTGCGCACGAGGTGGGGTCGCACAGCATGAACGGTACGCGGATCGGCTTGGCGCCATCGATCTGCCAGGTCAGGCCGAACGGCAGCAAGACGCCGAGCGGCACGGCGGCGACGGCGAGCAGGCGGCTTTCCTGGCCGGGATCGTCGCGCAGCAGGAACGAGCCCAGGAACGAACCGTTCGCCAAAACGACCTGGCGCATGATGCAGGCCTGCTTGCCATCGGGCAGCGGATCGCAAACCTTGAGCCAGTTTTGCGTGCTGGCCGGGGTTGCGACGCCTGCGGCTGGCGGCGTTGCCCCATCCGGTGCAGCTGGCGCAGGCGTCTCGGCGGCCGGAGCCTCGGGGGCCGGCGCTGGTGTTTCCTGGGCGTAGATCGACACGGAGGACAGCATGAGCGCGGCCACCGCAAATCCGGTGACGAGAGGGTTCCTGAAGATCATAGAATTTCCTTGGCTTCCTTGGCAGTCCCGATGGCCGCTTCGCCACCTCGAATAGAACTGCCCTTCAAGTGCTGAATTTGGGCAATACCATGACAGTATGGTGTTGCCAAAGCATTATGGCGGTCAGATGGGCTTCTAAGCAGGACACCAAGGCGATAATCAGGCATTGGCCGCTTTAGCGAGCTTGGCCAGGCGCGACAGAATCGCGGCCGCACCCTTGAGCCGCGCATCGGGCGTCGGCCAGTTGCGCGCAAACATCAATTTCTGATCCGGCTTGATACGCACCTGGTTGGCGGGGTCCGACACCAGCCGCACCAGGGCCGCCGGATTGGGGAACTCGTTGTGGCGCAGCGTGACCACGACGCCCTTGGGGCCGGCATCCACCTTTTCCACATTGGCCTGGCGGCACAAAGCCTTGACGAGGATCACCTTGAGCAGCGCCTCGACCTCCTCGGGCATAGGCCCGAAGCGGTCGATCAGCTCGGCCCCGGCGGAGTCGATCTCGCGAATATCCTGCAGATCGCCCAGGCGACGATAGAGCTGCATGCGCAATTGCAGGTCGGGGACGTAATGCTCGGGAATCATCACCGGCATGCCGAGCGAGATCTGCGGGCTCCACTCGTTCTTGTCTTCGTAGTCGGCGTCGCCGTTCTTGAGATTGGCGACGGCCTCCTCCAGCATCGACTGGTAGAGCTCATAGCCCACTTCGCGGATATGGCCGGATTGCTCGTCGCCGAGCAGGTTGCCGGCACCGCGGATATCCAGGTCATGACTGGCAAGCTGGAACCCTGCCCCCAGGCTCTCCAGGGACTGCAATACGCCAAGACGCCGCTCGGCGGTATCGGTCAGCTTGCGATCCGCCGGCACGGTGAACAGCGCATAGGCGCGCGCCTTGGCCCGCCCGATCCGCCCACGGATCTGGTAGAGCTGCGCCAGGCCGAAATTGTCGGCGCGATGCACGATCAGGGTATTGGCGTTGGGGATATCCAGTCCCGATTCGACAATGGTCGTGGCTACCAGCACGTCGAATTTGTTGTCGTAGAACGTGTTCATGATGTCGTCGAGCTGGCCCGGCGGCATCTGTCCATTGGCCACTACGAAAGACACTTCGGGCACCTGACTGCGCAGAAACTCGGCAATGTCGGGCTGGTCCTTGATGCGCGGCACCACATAGAACGATTGGCCGCCGCGGTACTTTTCACGCAATAGCGCTTCGCGGATCGACAGCGGATCGACCGGTGAAATGAACGTGCGGATCGCCAGGCGGTCCACCGGTGGCGTGGCCAGCAGGCTGAGATCGCGTACGCCCGTCAACGCCATCTGCAAGGTGCGCGGAATCGGCGTCGCCGTCAGCGTCAGGACATGCACATTGGCCTTGAGCTCCTTAAGGCGTTCCTTGTGGCCGACGCCGAAGTGCTGTTCCTCGTCGATAACCAGCAGGCCCAGGTCGCGGAACTTGATCGACTTGCTCAACAGGGCATGCGTGCCAACCACGATATCGACTTGGCCGTTATCGAGGCCTTCCTTGGTGGCCTTGAGTTCGGCGGCCGAAACCAGTCGCGAGGCATGGCGCACATTGACCGGCAGGCCGGCAAAGCGTTCGCGGAAGGTCTTGAAATGCTGGCGCGCCAGCAGCGTCGTCGGCACCACGATCGCCACTTGCTTGCCCGACATGGCGACGAGGAACGCCGCGCGCAATGCAACCTCGGTCTTGCCGAAGCCGACATCGCCGCAGACCAGGCGGTCCATTACCTTGCCGGTCGTCAGGTCTTCGAACACCGAGTCGATAGCGGCAAGCTGATCCTCGGTTTCCTCATACGGGAAACGCGCAGCAAATTCGTCATAAGCGCCCGGCGCCAGCTCGATCGGTTCGGTCCGGGTCAATAGCCGCGCAGCGGCGATCTTGATGAGTTGCTCCGCCATTTCGCGGATGCGCTTTTTGAGCTTGCCCTTCTTGGCCTGCCAGGCCACGCCGCCGAGCTTGTCCAGAGACGTGGTCGAGTCATCCGAGCCATAGCGGGACAGCAGCTCGATATTTTCAACCGGCAGGTAAAGCTTGGTGTCGCCGGCATATTGCAGTTCGGCACATTCATGGGGCGCGCCGCCCGCCTCGATCACCTTGAGGCCCAGAAACCGGCCGATCCCGTGATCGACATGGACAACCAGGTCGCCCGCATTCAGGCTCGCCGCCTCGGTCAGCGCGTCGCTGGCCTTGCGCTTGCGCTGCGGCCGCAGGATGCGCTCGCCCAAAATGTCCTGTTCGGACAAGACCAGAAGGTCCTTGGTCTCAAAACCGGTATCCAATCCCAACACCACCAGTGCCGTGGTCGCGGCACTGGTGGTTTCGGCATCACGCCAGTTCTCCGCCATGCGCGGATTGGTCAGGCCGTGGTCCTTCAGCACCTGCACCATTCGGTCGCGCGTGCCCTGGCTCCAGCAGGCGATGATGGTCCGCCGCCCTGCCTTGCGCTCGGCCATCAGCCGCTCGACGACGGCCTCGAACAGATTGACGTCGGTGGCCTGCCGCTCGGCCGCGAAACTGGGCGCGATCCGTCCGCCCATATCGTCGCTGGCCTTGGCATTGGGCGACTGGAACGGCGACAATTGCAGCACCGACGCACCAGCCAGCGTATAGGGGTGCTGATCCACGGCGTAGAGCAGTTCCGGCGCAACCGGCTTGTACGGCGCACCGGCCCCAGGCACTTGCGGCGCTTTGCGGGCGTGCTCGCGCGCCTCGTAATAATCCTTGATCTGGCGCTGCCGGTCGGCAAACGCCTCGGCGGCCTGGTCATCGAAGACGAACGGCGCATCCCCGACATAGTCGGCCAAAGCATCCAGATGCTCGTAAAAGAACGGCAGCCAGTGCTCGGTCCCCGAATAGCGCGAACCACCGCTGATGGTCGCATAAAGCGTGTCATCGGCAGTATTGCCGCCAAAGGTCTTGGTGTAATTCTGGCGGAAACGTCGAATGGTGTCGTCGGTCAGCACCACTTCGCTCATCGGCGTCAAATCGATGCGCTTTTGCGTTCCGGTTGTGCGCTGGGTATCGGGGTCGAAGGTGCGGATCGATTCAAGCTGGCTGCCGAAAAAATCGAACCGCAGCGGGGACTCCGCACTCGCCGGAAACAGGTCCACCAGCCCGCCGCGAACCGCGTATTCGCCCGATTCGCGCACCGTCGGCACGCGCAGATAGCCATTATTGGCGGCCCAGGCCAGCAGCTTTTCGCTGTCGACGATGCGTCCGGTTACGGCCGAAAACGACATGGTTTCCACCACGTCGCGCGGCGGCAACTTCTGGATCAGCGCATTGACCGCCGTCAGCACGATCGCGCCTTTGGTCGAGCCGTTGGTCAGCGCCGCCAGGGTGTTCATGCGGGCGGCGATGGTCACGTTATTGGGCGAAACGCGGTCGTATGGCAGGCAATCCCAGGCCGGCATTGTCAGGATGGCATGGCCTGGGAGCATCTGCGCCAGAATTTCCGCCATCCGCTGCAGGCGTCGCCCGTCTCGAGCCACGAACACGATGCTGGCCGCATCATCGGGTGCTGCGGCCAGCCGCTGCTCGATCAGACGCGACAGTGCCAGTGGCTGCAGGCCGTCGGGAACGCTGCCCAGCGTTGGTGCCGGTAGGATGGGGGTCGCCTCGTTCATTTGCTCATCCGCGCGCGATGATCGGCGACGATCCGATCCAGAAACTCGACGTCGACGCCAGCCGGCGCAAGCTCTTGCTGCATCACCCACTTCAGCAGCGCCGGGTCTTCCTCGTTCAACACCAACTCCAGCCGATCAAGTTCGGCCTCGCTCAGGTCGTTGATATGCGCATCCGCAAAGGGCCCAAGCACACGGTCCATTTCCAGCGTACCGCGATGCCAGGCGCGATAACGCAGCTTCTTGCGGCGCATGGCGATGTCTTCACCGGCTGTCATTGACGCGCCATGATCCAGAACAAGTTGATGTGGCGCCTTCCTTAACGTCATTGGCGGCCTTTGTCAGCCGTGCTTGGCCAGATAGGCTGGCGTGGCAAGGAGATCGCTCGAATCGTGTCGCGTCCGTCAACCCTCGATCCATTGTTCCGTTCCCTCCAGTCGATCAAGGGCGTGGGGCCGCAGCTTGCTGCCCTGCTGACGCGCTATTTCGGTGCGCCCGAAGGACAGGAGGCGATCGCGCTCGATATCCTGACGCATATGCCATCGGGCGTCATCGATCGCAGCCGGCAGGTCGGCATTGCCGAAGCCTATCTCAACCAGGTCGTGACGCTGCTTCTGCACGTCGATCATCACCAGCCGCCGCCACGCGGCAAGCCGCATGTGCCCCACCGGGTCTTTGCCCATGACGAAACCGGCGAGATCCAGTTGGTGTTCTTTCGGGCACAGGGCGGTTGGGTGGAAAAGGCGCTGCCGGTCGGCGAGCAGCGCTACGTCTCGGGCAAGATCGACTTCTTCAACGGCGAAAAGCAGATTACCCATCCCGACTATGTGGTCGAGGTCGACAAGTTTGCCAGCTTGCCGCTGGTCGAACCGGTTTATCCGCTGACGCAGGGGCTGAGTTCCAAGGCCCTGACCAAGCTGACCCGGCAGATCGTCGATGCCATGCCGGATCTTCCCGAATGGATTCCGCCGGCGACGCTAAGCTTCTTCAACTGGCCGACTTTCGCCGATGCCATGCGCTCGGTTCACACCCCGACCAATCCTGCCGAGGCCGAGCTCTGGGCCCCCGCCCGCATGCGGCTGGCTTATGACGAATACCTGGCCGGCCAGCTCACGCTGCAGATCGTGCGCTCGACCATGGTCGCCGCCCGCGGCATTGCGCGCACCTTTACCGGGGAGATCACCGATCGCGTCCTCTCCACCCTGCCCTTCGCGCTGACCGCCGGTCAGGAACAAGCCATTGCCGAAATCCGTGCCGATCTTGCCTCGAGCGATCGCATGTCCCGCCTGCTGCAAGGCGACGTGGGTGCCGGCAAGACGGTTGTTGCCCTGATGGCCATGGCTGCCATGGTCGAAAGCGGCGCCCAATCGGCGATGATGGCCCCCACCGAATTGCTGGCTTCGCAGCACTACAAGACGCTGAAGCCGCTCTGCGACGCGGCCGGCCTCGGCTGCGTGCTGCTCACCGGCAAGATGCCCGCCGCCGAGCGCCGTCCCATCCTGGCGGGCCTTGCCAGCGGCGAGATCAGCATCGCCGTGGGCACTCATGCGCTGTTCCAGACCGGCGTCGCGTTCAACGATCTGGGTCTCACCGTCGTCGACGAGCAGCATCGCTTCGGTGTCCACCAGCGTCTGGCGCTTTCCGATAAGGGCCGCCACACCGACCTTCTGGTCATGACCGCTACGCCAATCCCGCGCACGCTCGTCCTCACCCATTTCGGCGACATGGAGGTCAGCATCCTGCGTGAAAAGCCCAAGGGCCGGCAACCAATTGATACGGCTGTTCTCTCTATCGGCGACTACTCGCGTGTCATCGCGCGTCTCAAGGCACGGATTGCGGACGGCGCCCAAGCCTTCTGGGTCTGCCCGCTGGTTGAGGAAAGCGAGCACCTCGACGTCGTGTCCGCCGAGGATCGTTTCGCCGAGCTGCAAAAAGTCTTTGGCGATCAGGTCGCGCTGATCCATGGCCGCATGGGCGCCGCCGCCAAGCAGGACACGATGCAGCGGTTCTCTGCCAATGCGGTCCAGCTGCTGGTGGCTACCACCGTCATCGAAGTGGGCGTTGACGTCCCCAACGCGTCGATCATGATCATCGAACACGCCGAGCGCTTCGGGCTGGCGCAATTGCACCAACTGCGCGGTCGCGTCGGCCGTGGCGCGCAACGTTCGGCCTGCCTCTTGCTCTACAAGGACCCGTTGAGTGAAACCGCCAAGGCGCGCCTCGAAACCATCAAGGGCACCGAGGATGGCTTTGAAATCGCCGAGCGCGATCTCGAACTGCGTGGCCAGGGCGATGTGCTGGGCACAAGGCAATCCGGCATGCCGGGCTATCACCTCGCCGTGCCCGACGTTCATCGTCATCTGCTGGACTATGCCCATGACGACGCCAAGGCCGCCTTCGCCGCCAATCCCGGCCTCGCCGGCGGCGACGGCGCAGCCCTGCAAACTCTGCTTTATTTGTTCCGCAAAGACCTTGCGATCCCGTTGATCCGGGCAGGGTAACGTTGGAAATTTTACGTTGAGATGTTATATGACCAGTTAAGTGGTCAGGAGACTGTTATGAAGCATGTGAGTTTGGCGGACGCGAAAGCTCGATTGAGCGAATTGGTTAACGAAGCCGAAAGCGGTCAGAGCATTGAGATCACGAAGCGCGGCAAGGTCGTGGCGCTGCTTGTGCCAGCCCAGCCGCAGAAACAGCCGGTCGATGTAGAGCGGCTGCGTCAACATCTAAAAACAATGCCGTTTCAGGACGAACCAGCCGGCGAATTCATCCGCAAGATGCGCGACGACGAGCGTTACTAGTGATCTACGTCGACACGTCTCTCCTTGTGGCCCTGCATGTAACCGAACGTGATAGCGAGGTAGCCTTGTCTTGGTTTAAAAGACGGGCAACTGAAATATTTCTCTATTCGGACTGGACCGAGCTGGAAGTGTCCTCGGCGCTGTCGCGCAAGCTCAGAAGTGGTACGATGACGTTCGCACAGCGACGAGGCGCGGAGCAGGCGCTCCAACGAACTAAACTGGATAGTTTCCGCCAAGTGGCCGTTGCCACCGAACATTTCCGAAGTGCTGAGAGCATGGTGCGGCACTACGAGACAGGCCTGCGATCAGGCGATGCTTTACACTTGGCAATCGCAAAAGCAAACGGCGCCGCTATTGCAACGCTGGACCAAACTTTCGCCTCCGCCGCGACCCGCCTGGGTGTTGCGGTTGAACCTGTGAGCTAACGCTACTCCACCGTCACCGATTTCGCCAAGTTCCGTGGCTGGTCCACGTCCGTACCCATGAACACTGCCGTGTGATAGGCCAGAAGCTGCACCGGAATGGTCGCCAGGATGGGGGCGACGAAGTTGGACACATGGGGGATGACGATGATGTCGGCCACGCCGTGGCCAACCGTCCTGGCTCCCTCCGCATCGGTGATCAAAATGATCTTGCCGCCCCGTGCTGCCACTTCCTGCATGTTGGACAAGGTCTTGTCGACCAGCTCGTCCGACGGCGCGACGACGATCACCGGCATGTCTTCGTCCACCAGGGCGATGGGTCCATGCTTGAGTTCGCCCGCTGCGTAACCTTCGGCGTGGATGTAGCTGATTTCCTTGAGCTTGAGTGCCCCCTCCATGGCGATCGGGAACATTGGTCCGCGACCGAGGTAAAGCACGTCCTTGGCGCGCGACAGGCGCTTGGCGATGCCGACGATCTGGGCTTCGGCCGCCAGTGCGGCAGAAACTGCGGCCGGAAGGCTGGTCAGGGCCCGCACATGTTCTGCCTCCTGCTCGGCGCGCAACACGCCGCGGGCCCGCCCGGCGGCAATGGCAAGGCTGGCCAGGGCGGTCAATTGCGCCGTCAGCGCCTTGGTAGAGGCAACCCCGATTTCGGGCCCGCACAGAATGGGAAAAACCACGCTCGATTCCCGGGCAATGGTGGATTCCTGCGTATTGACCAGGGACGCAATATGCTGGCCCTGGCTGGCGCAATAGCGCAATGCCGCCAAGGTGTCCGCCGTTTCGCCGGACTGCGAAATGAACAGCGACAGCCCACCATTCTCCAGCGGCGGCTCGCGGTAGCGAAATTCGGAAGCCACATCGATATCGGTAGGTAGCCGCGCATAGCGCTCGAACCAGTATTTTGCGACGAGACCTGCCAGATAGGCCGTGCCGCAAGCGCTGATGGTCAGCCGGCTCAGATCGGCAAAATCGAAGGGCAAGGTCTCGCGGATGGCGACCTTTTCGGCGCCCATGTCCACATAATGGCTCAGCGTATGCGAAATGGTTTCAGGCTGCTCGTAGATCTCCTTGGCCATGAAATGGCGGTGGTTGCCCTTGTCCACCAGCAATGCCGAAGCCTGCGATAGCTGCTGTTCGCGCTGGACGATGACGTCCTTGCCATCGCGGATGGTGACGCCCCTGGGGGTGATCACCGCCCAGTCGCCGTCCTCGAGATAGGTCAGCCGCGCAGTGAACGGCGCCAGCGCCATGGCATCGGAGCCCAAATACATCTCGGTCGTTCCATGGCCGATCGCGAGCGGCGCGCCGCTGCGCGCGGCGATCAGCAGTCCCTCCTCGCCCTTGAACAGGAATGCCAGCGCGAACGCGCCGCGCAACTGCTTGAGCGTACGTGCTACCGCCGATTCCGGGTCGGCCCCGTTGGCCAGTTCGCGGCTGACCCAGAGGGCGACCGACTCGGTGTCGGTCTGCGTCTTGGGCAGATAGCCATCCTTGGCCAGATCGGCCAGCAGTTCGCGAAAATTCTCGATGATGCCGTTATGGACCACGGCGACGCGCTCGGTGGCGTGAGGATGGGCATTGGCTTCGGTGGGCGCGCCATGGGTCGCCCAGCGCGTATGGCCGATGCCGATATTGCCTTCAAGGGGTTCGAACGACAATTTCTGCGCCAGATTGCCGAGCTTGCCTTCGGCGCGCCGCCGGCTGATCGCTCCCGCTTCCAGCGTCGCAACGCCGGCGCTGTCATAGCCGCGATACTCGAGCCGCCTGAGCGCATCTACCAGGCGCGGCGCAACCGGCACGTCGCCAACGATACCGACGATACCGCACATACTACTTCCCCCCGGATGACTTGAGCGCTTTGGCGCGCTCAAAAATGGCTTTGGCACGGCCCGGCTTGTTGATCTGGCGGCTGCGCCCCAGCGCGAGTGTGTCGGGCGGCACGTCCTCGGTGATGACGCTGCCGCTGGCGACCAATGCGCCCTCGCCCACACTGACCGGCGCTACCAGTGCCGCGTTGGAGCCGATGAAAGCGCCCTCGCCGACAATGGTGCGGTGCTTGTTGGAGCCGTCATAATTGACGGTAATCACGCCCGCGCCGATATTGACCTCGGCACCGATGGTCGCGTCACCAATATAGCTCAGATGGCTGACCTTGGCGCCCGCGCCGATATCGGCCTTCTTGATCTCGACGAAATTGCCCACCTTGGCGCCCGCGCCAAGCTTGGCGTCCGGTCGCAGCCGGGCAAATGGTCCCACCGATGCCCGTGCTCCAATGCTGGCGCCTTCGATATGGCAAAACGCATGGATCGTGGCGCCCTCCGCGATGCTGACGCCGGGGCCGAACACCACGTGAGGTTCGATGGTGACATCGCGCGCGATTTCCGTATCGTAGGAAAACCAGACGCTGCCGGGATCCTTAAGTGTCACGCCCGCCTGCATGAAATCGGTACGGCGCAAGTCCTGAAACAGGCCTTCCGCACGTGCCAGTTGAGCGCGATCGTTGACACCCAGCACGTCGTTTTCCGGTGCCACGCCAAAGCCGACTTTTTTGCCGGCGGCATTGGCCAGGCTTACCAGATCGGTCAGGTAGTATTCGCCTTGGGCATTGTCGGTGTCGAGCTTGTCGATCAGCTCCCGAAAAACTTCGGCGCGAAAGGCCAGGATGCAGGCGTTGCAAAGCCCGATCTGCCGTTCGGCCTCGGTGGCGTCCTTGTGTTCGCGGATCGCCAGAAGCTGTTCGCCATCCACGATGAAGCGTCCGTAACCGGTGGGGTCGTCCGGCTCGAAGCCCAGGATGGCGACATCGAAACCGGCATCGAGCCGGTCCAGCACCACGCGAAAATTATCCCCCCGCAATAGCGGGTGGTCGCCATAGAGCACGGCGATATAGCCCTCCGCATCCTGGTAAAGATTGCGCGCCATAGAGGCTGCGTGCCCAGTGCCCTTGCGCTCGGCCTGCTCGAAAAAGACGATCGCCGGATCGATGCCGGTGACAACCTTGCGCACGGCCTCGTGCCCTGGCCCCGTGACCATGGCGATCCGATCGGACCCGGCGGCACGCGCCGCGCGGGCGACATGCCCCACAATGGGGAGGCCGCCAACTTCGTGGAGGACCTTGGGCCGTGCCGATTTCATGCGGGTACCTTCCCCGGCAGCCAGAATGATCGACAGCAACTGGGTCATGGCGGTCTCCGAAATGCGCTGTATTGGCCGCTTATGGGCACCAATTGTGGCATGCAGGCGTTGGCGAACCGATAACGGCTCGGGCAGTGTTATTCTAGAGGCGAGACTTGATTCGGCGACGCCCTCGGGAGCCCGGCATTGGCTAAAGCATCGGAACAATTCCGGCAATCGGACGTGGCGGTCTGGGGCATCGTGGCGCTGGTTTGCGGCGGCATGGCGGTGTTCGGCGCGAACGTGTCGGCGCTGGTGCCGCAGGGGATCCTCGCAGGCCTGCACAAGACGCGCATCGACGGCGCCAGCATCGACCAATTGCGTGTCGATGTCGTCGACCTCAATGAGGAAGCCGCTCGCTTGCGGCGTGAAAATACCATGCTGGTGACCCGCTTTGCCCTGCAGGAGCAGGCCGGCAACGAGGTGATCCAGCGCGTCGGCGCGCTCGAGGTCAGTCTGCCCAAACTGATCGAGGCCCTGCCTCAAACTGCCGAGATCGATCGCTCGTCGCTCACCGGCTCCATCGGCGAGGGCGAAACGCTCACCTACGATGCCGATGGTGGCTCGGTCGCCATTCGCCGCGAGCCCATGGAATTGCCGGCCTTGCCCGCCGCCCAGCCAATCCCCGAGGCGGTGGCGGCCCTGCCTGAAATTGTCATTCCCGACGAGGCAAAGTTCGGCATTGCGGTCGGTCCCAGCGTCAGCTTCGAGGACGCCGCAGGCACCTGGAACGACCTCTCGCTCAAGCTCGGGCCGCTGCTGTTAGGCTTGTCGCCGCTTTTGGCCGACGAGGCGGAAAGCGATGAAAAACGCATCGTGGCCGGGCCGATTTCAGAGCTTAGCGAAGCCAGTGCCTTGTGCACAAAGCTGGAACGGGTGTCGATTGCCTGCATGCCGATGCCGTTCGGCGGCACGCCGTTGAGTTTTTAAGCGCTGCGATTGCGGTTGACAGTGCGGCGCGTGTGGCTATGGTCCGCCGCGACGCCAGCGGCGTCCAATTCTTGGTGCGTGCCGGTAGCTCAGTGGTAGAGCATTCGACTTTTAATCGAATGGTCGAGGGTTCGACCCCCTCCCGGCATACCATTACCCCTAGTTTACTGTGCTCACGGCGCTACTGCGGTGTCGACTGCAACTTCCACCGACATGCCTGGCAACAGGCTGGATGACAGCGCTTGGTCGGGATCGATTTCGATGCGGACCGGGATGCGCTGGGCGATCTTGGTGTAATTGCCAGTGGCATTGTCGGGCTTGAGGACGCTGAACTCGGAGCCCGCGGCCGGGGAGATTTCCGATATGTGCCCCGTCATGGTGCTGTGGTTTAGCGCATCGACGGTGAACTTGGCGGCCTGGCCAACCGTGATGCCATAAAGCTGGGTTTCCTTGAAGTTGGCGACCACCCAGGTGGCAGGCGGCGTGACCGAGGTCAGTTGGCTGCCAACCGACACATATTGCCCCACCCGCGCCGTGACCTCGCCGAGGACGCCGTCGACCGGGGCGATCACCTTGGTATTGCTCAAGCTGATCTTGGCCAGCTCGACGGTGGCCTCGGCGCCCTTGACTGCGCCTTCCAGCGCCGGCTTGCTGGTTTCGACCAGCGACAGGTTCTGCTGGGCGATGCTCAACGACGCTTGCGCCTGCGCGACGCTGGACTGGGCCTGCGCCAAGGCAGCACGAACCTGGTCGGCTGCCGATTGCGGCGACAATCCGGAGGCGAGCAGCGACTCGCTGCGGCCCGCGTCCGATTGCGCATTGGTCAACCCGGCCTGTGCCGCCTCCAACTGCGCGGTAGCCAAATCGACACTGGCTTTCTTGGACGCATAGTTCTGCTCGAAACTGGCCAGAGCATTTTCCTGCTGCTGCAGCGTGGCCTCGGCCTGGGCGATCTGCTGGACGTAGATGCGGTCATCGAGCTGCATCAGCAAATCGCCCTTGGCGACGCGCTGATAATCGGTGACCGGGACGGCGACGACGTAGCCGGGCAGTTGCGGCGCGATCAGGGTCACGCGGCCGCGGATAAACGCATTGTTGGTGGTCTGGATCGTCGAGGTGAACGGGGGCAGCTGCCAGGCGTAGAGCACGGCCGCGACACCGAGAATGCCGACCAGCACGGCCGGGATTGTAGCCTTGGACAGGACCAGTTCTTTGATGTGCATTGTAATCTCTCGAGGTCGTCAGGCCGTCGCGGCCGAGTTGGGCGCCGCCGGTTTGTTGAGCGCGGTCAGCAGGATCTGGATCAGCAGCGCCACCATGGTCAGTAGCGTGCCAGCGAGAATCAGCATGAAAAGATCGTTATAAGCCAACACATTGGCCTGTTGCGTCGCCGACTGTCCCAGCAGAGCCAGCCCCCTCGCGTCGCGCTGCGCCGGATCGGTCAGCACCCGTGCATAGGCGCCGCCATAGGCCTGGATGCGCTGGGCAACCAGTGGATCAAGCAGCGATATACCTTCGGATATGACGTTGGAGTGGAACTGTTCGCGCACCGCGACGAAGCTGGAAAATATGGCGCTGCCTAAAATGCCGCCGAACGTCTGCGTGGTCAGGAACACCGTCAGGAACGACAGAATATATTGAGGCCCGCGCGCCAGGGCCTTCATGAAACCGTTCAACATGGCGGGCGGCAGGAACAGCCCGCTGGCGATCCCGATCATCGCCTGGCTGAGATAGAACTGTTCGGGGCGGCTGAGAACAGTGCTCTGCGCGTCGAGCCAGCAGGCCGTGGCGATCAGGATCAGCGCCACCAGATGAATGGCTGGCGTCCTGGTCGGCTTGACGATCATGCTGAGCACGGCCGTGGCCGCAAATGTCGCGGTGCCGATAACCCCGAAAATGGGAATGAGTTGATCGTTCTGCACGCCCAATGCCGTGAACAGTCCGAAAACGCCAACCGATTGCTCCGACAGCAGCAGGCGGAAGGCCATCAGCGCCCCGGCAAAGGTCAGCATGTCGCGGCTTGACAGCCAGCGCAGGTCGATGATCGGGTTCTTGCGATGCAGTTCCACCAGCACCAGCAGCAGGATGCTGGCAATACCCGTCGCCAGCAGCACGCCCAGCCATGGCGCCTCCAGCCACCAATAGGCACGCCCCATCGACAGCACGATGGCGATGCAGCCAAAGCCGATGGTCATCAGCGGAAAGCTGATCAGATCGTCCTTGTCGAACACCTTCATGCGGGGCGGCGAGGTCAAGGGCAGCGTAAAGACGACGCCAAAGCTCACCAGCGCCAGGCCGACTTCCACCAGATACAGCCCCTGCCAATCTCCCAGTTGCAGCAGATCGGGCGAAACGACACGGGCCAAGGGCAGCGACATGCTGCTGCCGAGCAGCCCAAAGCAGATGCCCACGCTCAGCTTTTTTTCCGGCGGCAGCCATTCGAGCATGTAAAAGAACGCCAGCGTGCTCAGCGGCGCCGCGGCAAAACCCATGACTGCGCGCACCAGGATCGCCGATTGCAGATCGTGGGCGAACAGGTGCGCAATCACCACCAGCGCATAAACGACGATGCCGATTTCGGCAAACCGGCGCAGGCCGAATTGCGAGCGGATCTTGAACATGAGGATGGTGCCGGTCATGTTCGTGGCAAAATAGGCTGCGGGCAACCAGCCCATTTCTTGCTGGGTCGCGCCGAACGAGGCCTGAAGCCCCGGCAGGTTGGCCGTGATGAGGTTGAGCCCAAGGCCCTGCGTAATGCCCAGCAGCAAGGAACTGCCGGCGTAAACCGCAGACCAGAACACCGATTTGGGCACGAAGGGAGCCGTCGCAGGGGGCACGGGCTGAACCGGGGTTTGTTCGTCCGGCGGGACCACCGCCGGGGAAGCCGCTGCGTCACGCTCGCTCATGACAGGACCCGCGTGCTCGAAACAAGGCTCAGGCCGCCCGATTTGAGATCGACCATCTTGGACCTTAGCGCGGTGAGCACACGCTCGGTGGCAGCGATGTCCTGCTTGTCCAGCCCCTCCAGAAGCGCCGCCTCCAGGCGCGCGATGAGAATGCCCGCCTGCTCGGCCAAGGCATCGCCGCTTGCGGTCAGCGCAATCATCTTGAGCCGGCGATCCGCAGGGTCGGCAAGCCGGTTGATATGTCCCAGCGTTTCCAGCCCATCCAGAACGCGCACCGCCGTAGGCGGCTCCACCCGCAAATGCTCGGCAATGCTGGCCTGGCTCATCAGCTTGCCACTCTGCGACAACAGCAGCAAAACTCGAACGCGGGCCGACGTCAGTCCCATCTTCTTGAGACGAACGTCAAAGCCGGTATCAAGCTCGCGAGCGACGATCAGCAGGTTCTTAAGGATTTCCGACTTTGCCATTTCGTTAGCCTATTACATGATAGCTCACTAATGATCAATAGCAGATACATGTTTGCGCGCCAACAGTCCACTGGTTTGTTGCACGGCGTCACCGTAAGCGGCTGTCGGGATTGAGATGAGGGCAGAAGATTGCCCGTCGCATTCATGATAGGAAACGCAACCGGTATGGAGTTTGATTCCCGGTATTGCCCAGCGCTATTCGAGAGTCGTTCATGTCCTTGCCTTGCCCCGCACGCCGATCCTGGTTGCGCCGGTCGCCATCGCGCTTGGGGCCCTAGGTCATGGCGCAGGATACGATCGATCTTCTCAAGGTGATGGTAGTTACGCTGATCGTTTTTGCGCTCAGCACGCTGGCGACGGTTTACCTGTTGATCGCGTTCCGCAGTTACGCCGCATCTGTTCCGGTCATTGGCTCGTTGCCCACGCTCGATATCGGCAACCTGACGCCACTGCTCCTCGCAACCCGGCTGTTCGTGGTGCTGGGCGCAGTGTTCCTGATGGGAAGCGGGCTTACCCTGATCCTGAGCAGTGCGACCATCGACATGGCCATGCTGATCATCGCCAAGGCGATGAGCTTGCTAATCACTGCCATTTTCGGAGTTTTGGCGGGGTTGTGGGGCTATGTGCGTCTGGCGCAGGGCAGTGAGCTGGCGCTGCCTGGTATCAACCGTCTCGCCATTGCGCTGATCGTGTTTTTCGTTCTGTCCTCGATGCTGCGGACGGCCACGATCCGGAACTGGGGTGCGATGCGCTTCGTTGCCGCTGCCGCCATGATCGTGCTGGCGCCGGTGGTTCTGGTCTCGCTGTAGCCAGCGGAGTGACCCCTCATCCCCCTTCGGGCCCTTCTCCCTCAAGGGGAGAAGGGGGCTTTGTGGTTGGTCGAGAGTGGAGCCAACCCTCGCCCCTTGAGGGAGAGGGTGGATCGGCCGAAGGCCGAGACGGGTGAGGGGTCTGCTTCCGCCGACACTGAGCATGCCATTAGGCGGCCAGCGTCACCACGACGGCGCCACGCGGCGTTGCCACCACGGTATGCTCATATTGCACGCAGGGTGCGGCCGGGTTGGCCACCAGGGTCCACTCGTCGTCCGTCGATTTCTGATCGGCCATGCGGCCACCCAGCGACAGGAACGGCTCGATGGTGAACACCAGTCCATTGCTCATGCGCCGGCGCTCGGATTTATCCGGCCAGGTCGAGATTTCGCCCGGCTCGTCGTGCAGACTGTCGCCGACGCCGTGGCTGGCAAGGTTACGGATCAGCGTATAGCCGCCCTTGCCGGCAAACCTGCCGATCGCCGCCCCGATATCGGCCAACGGGGCTCCTGCCCGCACGGCGCGAATGCCGGCCCACATGGCCTTCTTGCCGTCACGGCACAGTGCATCGAGCTTGCTCGTGCTGGGCGCGACAACAAATGACGCGCCCGTATCGGCGAATACGCCGTCCTTGACCGCCGAAACGTCGATATTGACCAGGTCGCCCGGCTGGATCACCCGATCTCCGGGAATGCCGTGGGCGATTTCCTCGTTGATCGATATGCAGGTGGCGCCGGGAAAGTCATAGCTCACCTGGGGCGCCGATTGTGCACCGTGCCGTTCCAGCAAGATCCGGCCCAGATCGTCGAGTTCCGCCGTCGTCATGCCGGGCCGCATCGCTGTGGCCATGGCATCGCGGGTCAAGGCGCAAATGCGGCCGATGGCCTTGAGCTTTTCCAACTGCTCATCGGTGGTGATGGTCAAGCGCTCACCCTTTGTGGCTCCAATAATAGCCGAGCAGCCCTTGCGTCGAGCTGTCATGCCCCTCGCCGCCGGCCTCGCCTTGCACCTTGGGCAGCAAAGCCTTGGCAAGTTGCTTGCCCAGCTCGACGCCCCATTGATCGTAGGAATTGACGTTCCAGATCACGCCCTGCACGAATACCTTATGTTCATACATCGCCACCAGCGAGCCCAGCAGTTCGGGGGTCAGTTGCGGGTAAAATAGCGTATTGGACGGACGATTGCCGGGGAACACCTTATGCGGCGCCAGTTCCTTGATCCTGGACTTGGAGAGCCCCTGCGCCTTGAGTTCGGCAACAACCTCGTCCTCGGTCTTGCCCAGCATCAGGGCTTCCGATTGTGCCAGCACATTGGCGACGAGCTTGTCGTGATGGGGCGGCAGGCTCTCATGCGGCTTGGCGGCGATCAGGAAGTCGGCGGGAATGACGTCGGTGCCCTGATGGATCAACTGGTAGAAAGCATGTTGTCCATTGGTGCCCGGTTCGCCCCAGACGATCGGCCCCGTTGACCAGCCGACAGACTTGCCCGCCAGCGTCACCGACTTGCCGTTGCTCTCCATATCCTGCTGCTGCAGGTAGGCGGCAAAGCGCGACAAGCGCTGATCGTAGGGAAGCACCGCCTGGGTGGAAAACCCCCAGGCATTGCGATACCAGACACCGAGGACTGCCAGGATAACCGGCAGGTTGTTCTCCAGCGGCGTGGATAGGAAATGCTGGTCCATCGCATCGGCGCCCTTGAGGAAACCGGCGAAATTGTCATATCCAACCGCCAGGGCGATCGGCAGCCCAATGGCGGACCACACCGAATAGCGCCCGCCGACCCAGTCCCAGAAGCCGAAAATCCGGTCTTCGCGAATGCCGAAGTCTTTGCAGGCAGCAATATTGGTGGACACGGCCGCAAAATGATCGGCTACGGCGTGATCGCCCAGCGCGTCGGCGATCCACTTCCGGGCCGAAGCGGCATTGGTCATGGTTTCGTCGGTGGTGAAGGTCTTCGAGGCGATGATGAACATCGTCTTCTTGGGATCGAGCCGCTTGAGGATGTCATGGATATGGGCGCCGTCCACATTGGACACGTAGTGGGCGCGCAGGTCGGCCCGGGTGTAGGGTTCCAGCGCCAGCGTTACCATGGCCGGGCCCAGATCGGAGCCGCCGATGCCGATATTGACGATGTCGGTGAACTGCTCGCCGGTCGTGCCGCGGATGACACCGTTGCGTACATCGTTGCTATAGCTCTGGATGCGCGCCAGCACGTCGCGGATACCGGGCATGACATCGGCGCCATCGACCGGCACCGGCTTGTCGCCCTGATAGCGCAGGGCCATGTGCATGACCGCGCGATCTTCGGTGATATTGATGTGCTCGCCCTCGCACATGGCGGCGCGGCGCTCCTCGACACCGGCGGCACGCGCCAGCTCGAACAGCGCGGCCATGACGTCTTCGTCGATGCGGTTCTTGGAATAGTCCAGCAGCAGGTCCCCCGCGCTGGCCGAATAGCGCTTGAATCGGTTCGGATCGATGGCGAACTGAAGGCGCATCGGGATCGTTTCCAGGCGCTTGCGATGTTTGCCGAGTGACGCGAAACTGGCTTTGCGCCCGGATTTAGCCATGTCGATCAACCTTTTCTGAACGCAGTTTAGCGGAGTTAGAGCGGCGCAAGGTCGCCGGCGGTCCATGCCGCACGGGTCGCGGCGACATGATCGGCAAAATTGCCGATTTCGATCGCCGCCCGGGCGCCTTGTACCAGCTCTTGATAATAGGCCAGGTTGATCTGGGAAAGGATCATGGCACCCAAAATCTCTTCCGTTCTGACCAAATGGTGAAGATAGGCTCGCGAGAAGCGACGGCAGTTGCGATTGGGTGACGCCACGTCGATCGGGCGGTGGTCATCCTTATGCCGGGCGTTTTTCAGGTTGATGACGCCGAACCGGGTATAGACGTGGCCGTGCCGGCCGGCGCGGGTTGGATGCACGCAATCGAACATGTCGATACCGCGTCCGATCGCGCCCAGAATATCATCCGGCTTGCCGACGCCCATCAGATAGCGCGGCCGCTCGGTCGGCAGTTCGGGCGTGATCTCCTCGATGACGCGGAACATCACCTCCTGCGGCTCGCCCACGGCGAGCCCCCCCACGGCATAGCCGTCAAACCCGATCGAGGTCAGTCCGGCCGCCGAACGCGCTCGCAGATCGGCCGCGTCGCCGCCCTGGACGATGCCGAACAGCGCCCGGTTCTGCTGGTTGGCAAACGCCGCCTTGGACCGCTCAGCCCAGCGCAGCGACAGCTCCATGGCGCGCTCCATTTCCTTGGGCTCGGCCGGCAGCGCGAGGCACTCGTCGAGTTGCATGATGATGTCGCTATCGAGCAGGGTCTGGATTTCGATCGAGCCTTCCGGGGTCAGCTCATAGGCTGACCCGTCGATATGGGAGCGAAAGGTGACACCGTGTTCGCTCAGCTTGCGCAACTTGGCCAGCGACATGACCTGAAAGCCGCCGCTATCGGTCAGGATGGGCCGCTGCCAATCCATGAAATCGTGCAACCCGCCCAGTGCTGCGACGCGCTCCGCCCCCGGCCGCAGCATCAGGTGATAGGTATTGCCCAAAAGGATATCGGCGCCGGTCTCGCGCACCTGCTCGGGATACATCGCCTTGACGGTGCCCAGCGTGCCCACCGGCATGAAAGCCGGCGTCTCGATCTCGCCACGAGGGGTATCGATCCGCCCACGCCGCGCCATGCCGTCCGTGGCTGAAAGGGTGAAGATCACTTGTTTCATGGCGGCCTTTTAGTGGGTACGGGCCGGGGGCACAACCGGGCAGCCGCTACACCGTGGCTCCCCACACCCCTTAGCCCGAGTCTCAAAGCCGTTACTCTTCCCCCATCTCCGCCCGCATCAACAGCGACGAATCTCCATACGAATAAAACCGATAGCCCTCCGCAATCGCATGCTCATAGGCCTTGCGCATCACATCCATTCCCGCAAAGGCGCTGACCAGCATGAACAGCGTCGACTTGGGCAAGTGAAAGTTGGTCATCAGCACATCAACCGCCCGGAAGCGAAATCCGGGGGTGATGAAGATCGAGGTATCACCGCTGAACGGCGCCAAGGTCCCGGTGCGCACCGCTGCCGATTCCAGCAGCCGCAGGCTCGTGGTGCCGACGGCGACGATCCGCCCGCCCGCTGCCTTGGCCGCCAGGATGCGCTCGACCGTCGCCTCGTCGATCTCCCCCCATTCGGCATGCATGACGTGGTCTTCGGTGTCATCTGCCTTCATCGGCAGGAAGGTCCCTGCCCCCACATGCAGCGTCACCCGCTCGATGCCAACGCCCTTGTCGGCCAGTTGCTGCAACAGCAGTTCGGTGAAATGTAATCCCGCAGTGGGCGCCGCGACAGCGCCGTCATGGGCGGCATAAACGGTCTGGTAATCGATCTGGTCGCGCGCCTCGACCTTGCGCTTGGCCCCGATATAGGGCGGCAGCGGCATGGCGCCGTGGGATTTGATGGCCTCGTCCAGCGCTGCGCCGCCCAGGTCGAACTCCAGCGTGACTTCGCCGGTTTCGCCCTTGCCGGCAACGCGGGCGGTCAATGCTGCGGCATCGCCATTTCCCAGTTCGAGCCGGTCGAGCAGCGCCAGGCGCTTGGCCGGACGCGCAAACGCTCGCCAGGTATGCCCATCGACGCGCTTGTGGAGGTTGAACGATACGCTGGCGCGGCTCTCGCTGCGAACGCGCGTACCGCGCAGTTCGGCGGGCAACACGCGGGTGTCGTTGACGACCAGCACGTCGCCGGCCTTCAGCAGCCACAGCAGGTCGGGGATGGTCCGGTCCGCCAAGCCATGCACCGGGTCCACCACCAGCAGGCGCGCGCTGTCGCGCGGCTCGGCGGGATGGAGCGCTATGAGGGATTCGGGAAGCTGGAAGTCAAAATCGGAAACACGCATGGGCCGTCGTTAGCACGCCAATGTAACCTCCGAAATCCATTATCGGCAAAGCTGGTGAGCGGCACGGAACGCTCCCCTCCCGAGGCATTGCCTGTTCGAAGACCCTCGGGACGACCGAACGATACGCTGGGCGTGCCCGTCAAATTCATGGGCCCATCATGGATATCACCATCGCAGGGCTCCATAACCGCACTTAGTGGTGCGAGGCAGTTGGCGGGCCGGCCGCGATCTGGCGATCATAGGCCCCTCGGGTCCAGGCCCCAGGCCGTCGACGGCGAGCATTTCGTTCCAAAGCAAAGCCCGAGGCAACGGCACGGCGGCTGCGCAATTTTCTGGCCGGTTCGGCGACGTCGGCACCGCCAAGCTAGCGGCGATCCGCGAGACAGGCGGCGGCCCGCCAAGGCGGCCGCCGCTCGAATCGTCTACTCGGTCAGATCGGCCGCAACCCGCACGGTGACCATCTTGTCGGGATTGATCACCGGCTCGCCCCGCTTGATCTGGTCGACGTTTTCCATGCCCTCGATGACCTGGCCCCAAACGGTATATTGCTTGTTGAGGAACGGCGCATCGGCAAAGCAGATGAAGAACTGCGAGTTGGCGCTGTCCGGACTGGACGAACGCGCCATGGAGGTCGTGCCGCGCACGTGGGGCTCGGCGTTGAATTCCTGCTTCAAATCCGGATATTTCGAACCGCCGGTGCCCGTGCCGCGCGGATCACCGGTCTGGGCCATGAAGCCCTCAATGACGCGGTGGAACACGACGCCATCATAAAACTTCTCGCGCGCCAGCTTCTTGATATGGGCGACATGATTGGGCGCCAGGTCGGGGCGCAGCGCGATGACGACATTGCCCTTGGTGGTTTCGATGACGAGGGTGTTTTCCGGATCGGCGTAATCGGCCATGGTCTGGGCTTTCTCTGATTGTGGATGGGTGGTGCGCATGTAAGGGGAATGGGCGGTGGGTGCAACTGCGCAACGGCACCGTTGTTCCACGCCCTCGTGGTTCGAGGCTCGCAAGGGCTCGCACCTCACCATGAGGACTACTGTTGTATCGAGCTTCAGTAGACCTCATGGTGAGGCGGGAGCGAAGCGACCCTCGAACCACGAGGGCGTGGCAATAAAGCGTGCTATTTATACTCGATCTTGGCCGACACGATCTTGTCCGGATCGGTTACCTGGCCATTGTTGGCCTGATCGCCCTTCTTGAGCGCATCCACCGCTTCCATGCCGGAAACGACCTTGCCGAACACCGTATATTGCCCGTCCAGAAAGCTGGCATCGGCGAAGGTGATGAAGAACTGCGAATTGGCGCTGTTGGGGTCCTGCGCCCGGGCCATGCCGAGGACGCCGCGCCCGAAAGTCGCGCCGCTGAATTCGGCCGGCAGGTCGGGCAGGTCCGAGCCGCCCATGCCGGTGCCTGTTGGATCGCCGGTCTGGGCCATGAAGCCATCGATGACGCGGTGGAACACCAGCCCATTGTAAAACCCCTGGTTGGTCAGGGTGACGATGCGCTCCACATGCTGGGGCGCCAGCGCAGGCAGCAGCTCGATGTCGACGACGCCCGCAGGCAGCGTCAGCAGCAGATGCGGCGTGCCTTCCGATGTCTGGGCCCAGGCGGGAGCGGCGAAAACGGCGGCGGCGAGTGCAAGCGCACCAAACAGGCGACGGGAAACAGCGTTCATTTGGATTTCAGGGCCTTGAGGACAAGCTGCGGGACGAAGGCGGAAATATCGCCGCCCATTTCGGCTATCTGGCGCACCAATGTGGCCGAGATGTGCCGCACGGGCGGGCTGGACGGCAGGAACACGGTCTGCAGGTCGGGCGCCATCTGCGCGTTCATGCCCACCATCTGCATTTCGTAATTGTAGTCGGTGGTGTCGCGTAACCCGCGAATGATCAGCTTGGCGCCGTGCTCGCGCGCCGCCGTGACCATCAAACCGCCAAAATCGACCACCTTGAATTCGGTATCGGTGCGCTTGCCGATCGGCGCCAGCACCTGCTCCAGCAACGCCAGGCGATCGGCGTGGGCAAACAGCGCCGCCTTCTTGCCCGCATTGATGCCCACCGCCACGATCAGCGTATCGACCAGCTTGCAGGCGCGCTCGATAACATCGAGATGGCCATTGGTGACCGGGTCGAACGAGCCAGGATAAAAGCCCACCAATTTGCTCATCATGGCCTCCTCAAAACGCAGACGGTTTGTCTCATGACCCCTATCGGGGCGCAAGCGTCGCCGCCCGATGAACCTCGAATTGTCGCCGGTGCGCTTAAATCTCCTTTCATCCCTGACGGTTAAGGTGCGTCCGATCGATTTTTGGGGAAATCGCATGTCAGGGCGCGATCTGATCCGGGCGCGGCGCGAAACGATGGTGTCGGCCAAGCCACAATCGCAGTGGGGCGGGCTCGATGTGGTGCTCATCGTCGTCGCCATCATGGCGGTCGGTGCATGCTCCTATGTCGGCTTCGGCTGGATGGGATCGGGGCCGGCTTCCGCAGCCCTGATCGCCGCAAGCAGCGATGATTTGAGCTGGAGCGTGGCCGACGAGGCCAGTTGCACGGCAAAAGCGCGCACGACCGCAGCGAGCGCCGATGCGTCGATCGAAATGACTCTGGCCGATCCGGCGATCACGTCGGGCGGCTATTCGCGTATCGCCAAGCGAGTCCATTGCCTGGCGACCACTAAGCCGATGCGCTTCTGCGATGGCCAGCAACGGGCCGTCCTTGTCGATGCGGTGATGGACTATTTCCACCGTACCGACCTGTTGATCGCAGGATTGCAACTTCAGGGCATGCCGATCAACTTTTATGGTAACCTGCTGGGCGGCGAAGCCAGCGCCGGCGCGGGCGTCTATGACCTGCAAATGCAATCCACTTTCGACTATATGAAGTTTTTCCACGATGAGATCAAAGCCGACCTGCGTGGATTGGCAACTGCCGGCCTGCTCAATGTCGGCGATTTCGGCGTGTTCATGGGCATGGGCGCCTCACCCATGGTGGTGGAAATCCTGAAGGACGTTAAGCCCGGCGGCCGGTCCTGCGCCTGAGCGGCGATGGCTTCGTAAGAAAGAACCTCGGAGCATGCCTTAAGGGCAAAGCGGTGGACTCATAAAAGTTTATAAAATCCCGTCACCATGCCTCCCCTGCGCTTGCCTCGTTCCCTGATATCTGGGCTGTCGCATCTGACCGAGCCTTTGGTAAAACGTCTCAGTCTACACCTCCCCCATCAAGGGGGAGGATCAAGGTGGGGGTCTCCTACCCCCGATATCGCGGCCCCGAACCCCCACCCAACCTCCCCCTGACAGGGGGAGGAGCCGCACTGTCGCACTGGCAAGATCGAGCCAAAGGCCATATGCGATCGCACTGCCCTTGTGGGTAGAGGAACCGGTAATAGCGCTTCTGTTCTTCTCCCGATCGGGGAGAAGCCGGCGCGCAGTGCCGGATGAGGGGGACGCTCACCAGGAAAAAGGGCGCCGAAGCGCCCCCCAATGCTCTATTCCGCCGCCGGCTCATCCGGCGCTTCGGGACCATCCGGACCATCCGGCGTATCCACCGCCTCGGGAGCATCGCCTTCGTCATCTTCTTCTGGCTCGCTGATGCGCTCGACCGAGACGACCTTTTCATCGGTCGCCGTGTCGAAGACGATGACGCCCTGGCTGCCGCGCGAGACGATGCGGATCGGCTTCTTGCCCTCCACCGGCATGCGCGTCATCTGGCCCTTGTCGGTCACCAGCATGATCTGGTCTTCCGGATCTACCGGGAAGGACGCGATCAGCCGGCCATTGCGCTTATTGACCGCCATGGCGGTGATGCCTTTGCCGCCGCGACCGGTGATGCGGTATTCGTGGCTCGAGGTGCGCTTGCCATAGCCGTTTTCCGAGATGGTCAAGATGAACTGCTCGGCTTCGCTCATGGCGACATAGCGATCCTGGCCGAGCTCGCCGGCCACCACGTCCTCGTCATCGGCGGCGACCTCGTCACTGTCGCCCTCACCGCGCACCGCGCGGCTCATCTTGAGATAGGCCACGCGTTCTTCCGATATCGCCTCGAAATGGCGGATGATGGCCATGGAGATGACCACGTCGTCCTTGGCCAGTTGGATACCGCGCACCCCGGTCGAATCACGACCCTTGAAGACGCGCACCTCATCGGCCTGGAAGCGAATGGCCTGTCCGCCGGCGGTGGTCAGCAAGACGTCATCGGCCGCCGAGCAGGTATCGACGCCGATAATGCCGTCGCCCTCGTCCAGCTTCATGGCGATCTTGCCGTTCTGGCGAACTTCGACGAAGTCGGCCAGCGAGTTGCGCCGCACCGTGCCGCGCGTCGTGGCGAACATGATGTCGAGATCGGCCCAGGTGGCCTCGTCCTCGGGCATCGGCATGATCGAGGTGATGCGCTCGCCCTGCTCCAGCGGCAGGATATTGATCAAGGCCTTGCCGCGGGCATTGGCCGCCGAGAGCGGCAGGCGCCAGACCTTGAGCTTGTAGACGATGCCGGCGCTGGTGAAAAACAGGATGGGCGTGTGGGTATTGGCCACGAACAGGCGCGAGACAAAATCTTCGTCGCGCGTCGCCATGCCGGAGCGGCCCTTGCCGCCGCGATTTTGCGCCCGATAGGTCGAGAGCGGCACGCGCTTGATGTAGCCGCCATGGGTGACGGTCACCACCATGTCTTCGCGCGCGATCAGGTCTTCGTCCTCGAAGTCCGCGGCGCTGTCGGTGATCTCGGTTCGCCGCGGGGTCGCGTACTGGTCGCGGATCGCGGTCAACTCGTCGCGGATGATGCTGATGACCCGCTCGCGGGAGCGCAAAATATCCAGATAATCGGCAATTTCGGTGCCCAGCCCGTTCAGCTCGTCGCCGATTTCGTCCCGACCCAGGGCCGTCAGGCGCGCCAGGCGCAGTTCGAGAATGGCGCGGGCCTGTTCTTCGCTGAGGTTGAACGTGCCGTCCTCGTTGATCCGGTGGCGCGGATCGTCAATCAGGGCGATCAGCGGCGCCACGTCCTGCGCCGGCCAGCGGCGCGTCATCAGCTGCTCGCGGGCGGTCGCGGGATCGGGTGCGGTGCGGATCAGCGCGATGACCTCGTCGATATTGGCCACGGCCACGGCCAGGCCGACCAGGATATGGGCGCGGTCGCGCGCCTTGTTGAGCATGAAGCGCGCACGGCGCGTCACCACTTCCTCGCGGAAGGCGATGAATGCGCTCAAGATCTCCTGCAAGTTCATCAATTGCGGCTTGCCGCCATTGAGCGCCACGAAGTTGCAGCCGAACGAGGATTGCAGCGAGGTGAAGCGATACAACTGGTTCAGCACCACGTCGGGCAAGGCATCGCGCTTGATCTCGATGACCACGCGCATGCCGTTGCGGTCGCTTTCGTCGCGCATGTCGGCAATGCCCTCGATGCGCTTTTCGCGCACCAGATCGGCGATCTTTTCCACCATCAGCGCCTTGTTCACCTGATAGGGCAATTCGGTGATGATCAGCGCCTCGCGTTCCTTGCGAACTTCCTCGATGGCGACGCGGCCGCGGATCATGACGCTGCCGCGTCCGGTCTCGTAGGCCGAGCGGATGCCATGGCGGCCCAGGATAATGCCGGCCGTGGGGAAGTCGGGGCCGGGTATCACGGCCATCAGCTCCTCGGTGGTCACGTGCGGCTTGTCGAGCACCAGCAACGCGGCCTCGATCACCTCGCCCAGATTATGGCTGGGAATATTGGTGGCCATGCCTACGGCAATGCCGCCGCCGCCATTGACCAGCATGTTGGGAAACCGCGCCGGCAGCACGACCGGCTCGTGCTCGGAGCCGTCGTAGTTGTCGCGGAAATCGACAGTGTCCTTGTCCAGATCATCCAGCAAATTGCCGGTGATGCGTTGCATGCGCACTTCGGTATAGCGCATCGCCGCCGGCATATCGCCATCGACCGAGCCGAAATTGCCCTGTCCGTCGATCAGCGTCACGCCCATGGAAAAGTCCTGGGCCATGCGCACCAGCGACATATAAACGGCGCCGTCGCCATGCGGATGATATTTACCGATGACGTCGCCGACGACGCGCGCCGATTTGCGATAGGGTTTGTTCCACTCGTAGCCGTTCTCGTTCATCGAGAAGAGAATGCGGCGGTGTACGGGCTTGAGCCCGTCGCGCACGTCGGGCAGCGCCCGGCTCACGATCACGCTCATGGCGTAATCAAGATAGGATTTGCGCATCTCGTCGGTGATGGAAATTACGGAGATGTCGGAGGACGGAAGGCCGCCGCTGCCGGTTTCGGGCGTATCTGTCACTGGGGTGATTCTGTGTTGTTCGAACTGCGTTCAATATAGGCAACCATGGGCAGAAATGCCAATTTTCGAGGCGGTCAGCCTGTGAATAGGCCAACTGGGCAACAGCGGGGCAATGTCGCATGCTCCGTCCTGCTCACTTTGCCATGCTGCCGCCGTTTCTTGTGGCCTGTCGGCATGCTTCATCTGGAGTTTTGCAATGTCAGAATACGCCTCCTATGTTATTTGCAGCACGCCGCGGTCGGGCAGTACGCTGCTGTGTGAGATGCTGGCCGCCACCGGCGTTTCCGGCCACCCGAATTCTTACTTTCGCCAGCAAAGCATTGCGGATTGGGCGGATGGTTGGGGCGTCGAGCGAACCAACGGCACCGAAGACGCTCAATTTGACCGCCTCTATCTGGCCGCCATGCTGCGCGAGGCTAACAATGACACCGGCGTTTTCGGCCTTCGGCTGATGTGGCGCAGCGCTGCCGACGCGACACGGCGTCTCGTCCGCGCGAACGGCGGACCCATGGACCTTGCCGCCCAATTCCTGGCCGCTTTTAGCCCCACGCTCTACATTCACCTGTCCCGACTGGACAAAGTGGCCCAGGCCATATCACTGGTCCGGGCCGAACAAAGCGGCCTCTGGCACCTGGCCGCCGATGGCAGTGTGTTCGAGGGAACGGCGACGCCGCTACCAAACGTTTATGACGGTCCACGCATCGGCGAAGTGTTCAATGAGTTGACCCGCGACGATGCAGCTTGGGAGGACTTCTTCCGGAGCCACGATATCCAGCCGGTGCGTCTCGTCTACGAGGCGATGGCGCTGGACCCGCAGGCGGCTTTGGCGATCATTCTGGCCGCGCTGGGTCGCGATCCGGCAATTGCCGTGGGAATCAGTGTTGGAACCACCAAAATGTCGAACCGGACGAGCCGTGACTGGTCCGATCGCTTTCGAAGCGAAAACGGCAGCGTCTCAGGCCCGACCCATCCTGCGCCGGGCGCCCATTTTAAAGGCGCCGGGTGACGTTTTGCACTTCGCACATGCCGTTTGCCCCATCACCCTGCGCACGGTAGACTGTGCCAGTCAGTATGAAAATGCCATGCGCTTTCCAGAGCGCGACAAGCTGACAGTGGACGAATTCTTCGCGGCAATCTCCGGCCTCGCGGGGCGCTACGAGTTCGCGGATGGGGTTTGCCTATGCGATGGCAGGTACGAGGCAGGGGCGTAACGTCGTGTTCGGTAACGTTCAGACGGCTCTGGTTCAGGCCGGGAAGGCGAAAGGGTGTCGCACCACGTCCAGTGACACCGCCAGACAGCCGGCACCCGACAGCGTGCGGTGTCCCGACAAGTAGTTGACTGTGGCCCGCCCAATGCCTCTGCGCTGACCGCCCCTAAACCCACAATTGTCGTTGACGTCTCCTCGCCCGGCACTGCGGTGTTCGACTGCGGCGCTAAGCTTCGCGAGTACGAAGGCGTGGACGGCATCGATACCGTGCTGCAAATCGAGTCCGAGATCGCCCTCGTCAAGGTTAGCAGACCCCAGCAAGGCGGCACTTGGACCGAAAAGACCATCGAGGACTACGCTGTCGCGATCCCGCTACCCTCATTGGCTAGGTCCATTACCCTGAACGAGATTTACGACACACTTGACACACGGCCGCGCCCCACGCCTGCAAGTCGTCAAGAGCGACGGAACTCTGGACGGCAGTCGCCTCCAACCCGATTGAAAGCGGCTGTAGCTAGGATTGCCGGGGCTATTGGGAGGCTGTTGCGTGTTCAACGCTTCGTGAGACCAGGTCGTCGCGGAAGCGGGAACCAAGGTCGTCCCAGCATCGGCAATCTTGTTGCGCTGGACACACTAGATTGGGACTGCGCGCGCCCTGGCACCACGCCGGGGCGTGACGGTCCGGCAATCCTGCGCTTCGCCAATCATGCCTCATGCATGGTGGCGGGACAAAGGTCGTGGGCCTTAGGCTGTGCTCATCAAGGATGCAGAGGCGAATGTCAATTGCGCCAGCGGACTGCGCCGCCAACGCGCCATGTCTCAATGTCAAGGAGCCTCAAATCGCTGACGCTGCTGCGCGACATTTCAAAGCACAGATAATTAGCGACACTCGAACGAACCATCGCCCTGCACGCTAAGCACTCACTTCGCTGCAAATCTCGACGAGAAAGCCATTGAGATCGCGGACATAGGAAACGGTCTGTCCCCAAGGCTTCACCATGGGTTCAACTGCGCACGTCGCGCCTGCTGCGACTGCTTTTTCGAAATCCGCCTGTACGGTATCTGTAACAAAAGCGACCTCTGCGCCCGCCGGTTTATCGTCTTTACGGTTCGGCGCGAACAGATGGCAAGTCGTCGTAAACTCCTCGCCGGCAAAAGCCAGGGCGGTGCTGCCGGTTTCCATCTCCGCGTATTGCCCGCTTTCGTGAATGAACCGAGACGAAAGGCCGAAAGCGGCCTCGTAGAACCTCACCGCTGCGGCTACGTCAGGCACATAGATTATGGTGTATCGGAATTGCATTCTCGCCCCGAACTGTTCTAATAATCTTAATCAGACTAATAGCTGGAGCACCGGTCCATGTCAATTGAAACAGCAGCGCTAAGGGGAGTCGCCAGTCGGCGAACAGGAGGCTCGGTCTTGACGGCCGCCGATCTTGTGGTGTTGAGCCTGCTATCGGAGCGCGCCATGCACGGCTACGAACTCTTGCGCGAATATGAGCGCCAGGAGGTGCGCGATTGGGCAAGTGTCTCGAGGGCCCACGTCTACTACGCGATTCAAAAGCTGTCCGCCTTGGCGCTTATCGACGCCGGCGAGAGGGGTGGTAGGGCCAAAACCGTCTATAGCGTTGGAGCAAATGGTGCAGCGGCGCTCGCCGATGCACTCGGGAGGGCATCATGGGCGACGTCGCGCATTCCCGACCCCTTCGCGACTTGGCTGGCCCTGTCAATCCACGCCCGCCATGACGATGTCGTCCGGATCGTTCAACAGCGGCATGCCTTTCTGGTTTCGGAATTGACTCGCGAGCAAATGACGCTCTTGGAAATCAATGCCGATCAGGGCGCGCGCATTGTGGTGGCCCAATCCATGGTGACATTGACCATCCGCCAGCTCGAGCTCGAAATTGCATGGCTTGAAGAATTTTCCAGTCAGTGGATAGCCGACAACCATACGGTCTGAAGTGCCGATCGATTGGCTGATCAGGTCAGCCGACATTCCGCCTAGGGCCGCGGCCGCTGGACGAGATCGATGCAACCGCGTACCAATCGCGCTACCTTGCGGACGCTGCGGAGTCGGGTTGGTTGGCTAAGGGGTTCGGGCTCAAGCGCCTTTGGGCGTACATCAGTTACGACCGCTCCATCGGCTTCGGGCTTGAATATATCGGGCTGCTGACACTGCGTTATCCCCGCGCCGTGGCAATCGGGGTGCTGCTGTTCTCGATCCTGTGCTTTTCCCAGGTGCCCAGGGCCAATGTCGATGGCGACCCGCTGCGGGTCTACGCGAATTCGGGTCATTACTACGACGCCTATGAGCGCCTGGCCGATACGTTCGGCACTTTCGAGAACGACATCTATGTGCTGGTCAACTCGCCCCAATTGACCAACCCCGTCGTGCTCGAACAGGTGCGCAACCTGGCGTTCGACCTGGAACTCAACGAATTCGCGTTGGGCACCATGTCGCCTTTCACATTGCGCAAGCCCGATGGCCAGGGCGGCTCCGTTCCGGCAGTGCCCGAGGGCATGACGGACTTCGCCCAGGTCGCCATCGCGCTGTCGGATTTGCAGCAGAACGATCCGATGATGCGCAACCTGATCACGCCCGATCTCTCCGGCGTCGTGCTGATCATGTTCCCCAATCCGGAGCTGACCAAGGGCGATGGAACCAAGGCCATGCTCGCCAGCCTGCGCCAGGTTATCGCCCCATACCAGAGCGCGGACCTCGGCATCGAGTTGACCGGGCCGCCGATCTGGACCTCCGAAATGCTCGATGCAGCGGTGGAAGACCAGATCAAGTTCACCGTCTATGGTTTTGCCCTGGGCGCAATTATCTCGCTCCTGGCGCTGCGTTCGCTGGCTGGCGCGCTGCTTGTGGCGGCGACGCCGTTTCTGGCAGTGATGTGGACCATGGGCATCGTGCTGCTGTTTTTCGGCTCGTTCTCGTTTTTGACCATCATCGTCACCACGCTGGTCCTGGTGATCAGCTTTGCTGAATCGATGTTCTTCGTTTTCAACTGGCTAGCCTATTGGCGCGATGACGGCATGGCGCCCAACCAGGCGGTGGATGCCACGGTCAAGCTGGTCGGCCCGGCGACATCGCTGACCATGCTAACCACGCTGGTGTCGTTCGCGTCGCTGTCGCTGACGCCGGGCAAGGGCGTGCAGGAATTTTCCATTGCCGGCGCCATCGGCTGTTTCCTGCTATTCGCCTGCCTGATGACTTTCCTGCCCCTGCTGCTCAAGGCCGCCATCCGCCTCGGCTTCAAGCCCCCCAAGCGCTCCAGCTTGGTTTTGACCGCGCCCCTGCCCCTAAGCTGGTTCATCGCCTCCCGCTTTGGGCGGCCGATGTCGATCCTGGCCATCATCGTCACGCTGCTGCTGTTCGTGCCTTACGCCCTGATCCAGCCGCACTTTTCCTTCGAGGACTTCGTGGCCAAGGGGTCGGATGCGCTGACCACGGCGGAGCAGATCGACAGCGGCGTCGGCGGCGTGGCGCCGCTCTATATCCGCGTGCCGCTGGCGGGGAATGACCCCACTATAAGCGACACGGACTTCCAGACCATCCGCACGGTGCACGCTATCCTTGAAAGCGAGCTGGGCACCAACAAGGTCATTTCTGCCGCCAGCATCAGCAACTACACCGATACCGGTTTCATCCGCGAGGAGGTGTTCGACGCCGTCGGGCCGTTCCTGCGCCGGCGTTTCGTCACCGAGGATGGCGCGCAGGCGTTGGTCACCGGCTTCATGCCCACTATCATCGACAGCGACGTGCTCAAGAAACTGGTCGAGAACGTGACGGCCAAACTGGACCAGGCCGGCATCAAGGGTGCCGAAATCGGCGGCTTCCGCATCATGACCACGTTTGCCACCGACCAGATCGTGCGCGGTTTGCAGCTCGACCTGACGGTGTCGGTGCTGGTCAACCTGGCGCTGATCGGCTTCGCCTTCCAGTCGTTCCGGGTGGCGCTGGCTTCGGCCATTCCCAATCTGTTTCCGGTCCTGGGAACCGAGGCGTGGTTGTATTTCACCGGGCAAGGACTGCAATTGATCACGGGAATCGCGCTGACCATCGCCTTCGGCATTGCCGTGGACGACACCGTCCATTTCCTGTCGCATTACCTGCATGCGCGGCGCGAGGAAAAGCGCGATCACATGGATGCGCTTAAGCACACGCTGGACCGGATCGGCGGCGCCATCGTGGCGACCACCCTTATCCTGTGCTCGGGGGTGTCGATCGTGATGTTTTCAGGACTGCCGCAAGTTGCCCTGTTCGGCTCGCTGTTCGTCATCACCCTGGCGCTGGCGGTGCTCGGCGATCTGTTCATCCTGCCCTCGCTGCTGGCGGCGGGCGGTAAGTTCTTTCATCCGCTCGGCCGGCTGCGCGTGCGCACCGCCGATCACGATCCGACGCCCGACGATCCCACCGGCGACACCACGACCGATGCGCCCCATCCCGGTTCACCGCCCCGCTAGATGGCTTACCTCTCGAGCAGATATTGTCGCACCGCATGATCCTCGGTCAACCCGATCGCCCGATTGAACGCTTGTGACTGCGCCTGGGGATCGGTGCCGATCCGGCGCAGCAGGTCCGCGACCAGCGCCCAATAGGGCTGGTAGTCCGCGGTCCGCTCCGGCGCGATTCGCGACAGCTCATGGAGGGCGGCCTGCGGACCCTTGACCTCGGCGGTTGCTGCCGCAAGCCCGACGAGATTGCCGACCGTTGGCGCCTGCTGGGCAAGCAGCGCGTGCAAGGCCCAGATCGGGTGCCGCATGTCGTTTCCCGTCAGGCGCGATTGCACCAGGGCCGATTGGATCGCCGCCTCGAGCTGGAACCGGCCGGAGCGCTTGAGCGCACCGGCCGTCCGCAAAACCGCCTCCGCCTCGCGCGCCATGTCGAGGTCCCACAGTTCCGTCCGCTGCTCCGCCAGCGGCACATAGCCTCCGGCGACCCGGCGCGCGCTGGCCCGGCTTTGGCAAAACAGCATCAGCGCCAGAAGGCCCAGCGCCTCGGCATCGTCGGCGCGCACGTCCACCAGCACGCGTGCCAGCCAGATCGCCTCTTCGGTCAGCCCCTTGCGCGTCTGGTCGTCGCTGCCCGTGCTGTCCCAGCCCTGCCCATAGGCGGCATAGATGGCCTCGAGCACATTGTCCATGCGCTCGCCCAGCTCGTCTTCCCCCGGCACTTCGAAGGCAATCCCGGTGTCCTTAATACGCGCCTTGGCCCGGCTCAGCCGCCGCCCCATCGCATCGGGCGAAACCAGGAACGAAGATGCAATACGCTCCGCCGTCAATCCGAGCACTGTTTGCAGCATCAACGGCGTGCGCGCGGCGGCATCGATGGCCCGGTGCCCGCACACGAACATCAGTTCCAGCCGTCTGTCGGCAATCCGGGGCATGTCCTCGCTGTCGGTCGGTGCCAGCACCAGGAGGCTGCTGGCCATTTGTTCGCGTGTTTTGCGCGCCCGCGCGCCATCGCGCAGCCGGTTTCGCGCCGCCACCATCAGCCAGGCATCGGGGTTGGCCGGCACGCCTTTCGTGGGCCAGATGTCGAGCGCTTGGGCAAAGGCCTCCGCGAGCGCGTCTTCAGCCGCCGCCACGTCGCGCCATGCTCGCGCGAGATACGCGAGGAGGCGCCCATAGGAGGTGCGGGCAGCGTTCTCCGCCGTCCGCCGCCCGTGTTCTTGAAGGCTGCCGTCCACCGCTTAGCCTTGGTTGGGCGGAGGCAGCACGGGGCGCACTTCGGTAGCCCCGTGGGAAGACGAAGGGCTGCGCGCCGCCCAGGACAGCGCTGCATCGAGGTCCGGTACCTCGATCACGACGTAACCGGCCAGCTGTTCCTTGGTAACCGCCACTGGTCCGTCCTGCACCAGGCGGTTGCCGCCTTCGAGCCGTACCGTGGTTGCCGCCGCAGGGGGCAGGAGCCCGTCGCCTCTGAGGACGATGCCTGCTTCGTACAGCGCACCGATATAGGCGTTCCACGCGCCCCAATAGGGTCCGGCACGTTCGGCCTGGTCGCGCTGGGCGGCGATCTCGGCCTCGTTCTCATAAAACATCAGCATGTATTGCATTTTGTCCCCCTGCTCAGTTGCTTATCATCATCATGGCGGGCACCGGATAGCCAGCCCTGACCTCGATCAGGCTTTCGCCACCCAGCGGTGCCTTCTGTGCCCACTGGACAGCATCAGCTTCGCTGGGCACGTCGATCTGGAAATAGCCGCCAAGCGCCAAGGACGAAGGGGCATAGGCAGACGAAGCGACCTCGGCCCTGGCTGCCGTCACCAGCGCGACGCTGCCGCTCGTGTTGAGCGCCGACCCGCCGCGCAGCACGCCGGCCGCCGCAAGATCCTTGCCGTAGACATCATAGGCCGACCAATAGGCCTGCGACGCACTGTCCGTACCGGGGCGCAGGTCGAGCTGGGCCTGATCTTCGTAGATAAACAGCGTAAACGGTGCGGCCTGAACGGGCAATGCGAGCATTGCCGCAATCGCGGCACCAACAAGACGATGGCTCATGCGATATTCCTTGAGTTGCTGAGCCGGACCATCCGGCTCTGCACACTCTGACGGCGTGGTGCTCCGCAAACGGACAAAGCCCAAAAATAATTTGCGCCGTTCGGATTAACACGCCACGCCTCGAACGCCATTCGCGATCGGCTGCCCGTTTCATGCACAACGGCCCGGCGTGTGCGTCGGCTTGCCCGCATGCCGATGGCCCGTTTAGATGGCGCAATCGATTCGGCGTCGTGGATCAAGTGGCGGCCAATGCCGTTATGACAAGGCTGGGCGGTTGCACCGGCCGCCATCTGCTGAGCGCGGCTCAAGCTTGGCGCTCAACTGGAGAAATAGGCCATGACGATTGTTGGACCGCTGTTGCGCCGTGTCATGCTTGCCGGCCTAGCGGCATCGATGGCCGCAGGCTCGGCATTTGCGGCGCCCGTTGACGTGGCCTTGCTCAAATCCTATGTCGGGGAATGGCGCGGGCGCGGCACCTTGACCGGGGCGGAGACGGAAACCGTCGTGTGCCGCATGTCCCTCAAGGACGGCAATGACGAGAAGGTGAACTATTCGGGCCGCTGCACGCTGGCCGGCACCACATTATCGATCAATGGCACGCTGGCCTATATCGATGCCAGCGCGCGCTTTGAAGCAGCGATGACCTCGAACGCCACCTTTTCAGGCATTGCCGTGGGCCAGAAACGCGGTCGCGGCCTGGTCTTCAACCTGCGCGAGCGCGATCAGGACGAAGACGGCCGCGACATCAGCATCACCGCCGATATCACGCTGACCGCCCAGCAGATCGATGTGGGCTTCCAGGTAGTCTATGTGGAAACCGGCGAAAGCCTGCGCGCCGAAGTGCCGTTCACGAAGTGAACCGGCGATACCGACATGCTCTAGGGTGGAGCACAGGCGTTGCTTGACCGGCCTGGTTGTCCAAGCTCACTACGCAGCCTATAATTGCGCACGTCGTGGAGGCAGGCATGGTCGTCACAGTTCCTGAGCGAAAAACTCGCAAGGTACAGCAGCTTCGCGAAGCGGCTGTAGTGGCCATCGCCGACTTGCGGGCCTATGCCATTCAACATGCCGGCCACTTCATTATATTCGGCTCCGTCGCGCGGAACGACATCCGCTTCGATAGCGACTTCGACGTTGTCGTTGATTTTCCTGGCGAACTGGGGCCACAGGCGCGTGATTACGTCGAAACGCTCTGCACCGGCTTGGGCCTTTGTGCCGACGCATATTTCATTGCCGAGATCGGGCAGGACTTGCGTCTGCGCATCGACCGGGATGGGATCATGCTGCCATGAGCGATGCTCGTTGGCTCGATGTCGATGTCGATATCGCAACAGCCGTCCGGCACTTTGAAAACGCTATAGCCCTTAGCGGCACGGGCGGTTTCGACGGTGTCGGACTTGATCGCTATCGCGCTGAAATGGCCCTGATGCATGCGATGCAGTCGGCCCACACCGCGACGGAGGCTGGCCTTCTCAGGATATTGCGAATTTTTGATGAGGAGCGGCCAACCGGTGATGATTGGCACGCCCGGCTCATCGATCGATTGGCTCGAGTTGTCGAGGGCCAACACGCGCGGCCTGCACTGCTGACACCGGCCGCAGCGGCGGACTTGCACGAAACGCGCAGCTTTCGCCACCGCGTCATGCATTCTTACGGTCAGTTCAATCTCCAGCGCTCGGCGCCAGCTCTGGCGGCAGCAGACCGATTGGCCAGCGCCCTGCCAGGTCTGGTTGCTACCTTCAAGCAAGCAACAGACCCGGCACACTAGGTTAGTCTCAGAACGGAATATCGTCGTCCATGCCGCCGGACTCGAAGGCTGGAGCGTTCGAGGATGGCCGGCGGGCGCCGCCCCCGCCATTGTCCGATTGGCGGGTGCCGCGGAAGCCGGTTTCTCCACCACCGCCCGCATTGTCGCCGTCGCCGCGGCCGTCGAGCAGGGTCATGTTCGAATTGAAGCCTTGCAGCACGATTTCGGTGGAGTATTTATCGGCGCCGCTCTGGTCCTGCCATTTGCGCGTTTGCAACTGGCCCTCGATATACACCTTGCTGCCTTTTTTCAGGTAGCTCTCGGCCACGCGGGTCAAACCTTCCGAGAAGATCACCACGCGATGCCATTCGGTCTTTTCGCGCCGCTCGCCGGTGTTCTTGTCTTTCCAGTTTTCCGAGGTGGCAATCGACAGGTTCACCACCTTACCGCCGTTGGGCAGGTTGCGCACTTCTGGATCGGCCCCCAGATTGCCGACGAGGATAACCTTGTTGACGCTGCCCGCCATGATGACTTCCTTACACTGCCGACCCGCGCGCGAAGCCAAGGCCGATATTTCGACTATCGCAACCTGGGGTCTCGCCCCGATCCGATGACCTATCCTACCGCTTCGCCGCAGGCGCTGCCGCGGCAAATTGGCGTTTTGAACAGGCTGTTGCTTCCGTTCTTGTTATGTTCTTGTATGAAGTGAAAGTCAATACGGTCGATGCAAGCCATAAAGCGGTGGAACGGTCCGGTCGATCGCTCCTGACATCTCCTGTCAGCAGCACTTGCTAGCTCGAACAAGGCTAGCGTTGAGGCGACAAACCCGCAACTGGATCAAAGCCGTCTTCTACATTATCGACACGAAAAAGCCACAAGTCGAACCAGCAATGTTCGCTTAATGTTCCAAACTCGATTGTACGGTCACGCCATGAATACGGCGTGAAGTCCCATAATGAAGCAATTCCGCTTGACCGAATCCGCTTTCGTTCTTTTTATGTTCTAAGTGGCGGTTTTATTCGTTCTCCTAAGCCGCGCCGTTGGCGGTGCGGAACTTGCAACACAGGGCCATTGTTCCTACTTCTGCGGCTTACCCCGTACGCCAGACCACTCTATATTTGCCCACGCGCCCGATGGCGCGTGCCCGAGCCATGGACATCAAGATGACGCCAAAGCCCAGCCAGAATCGCGAAATCATCGTCCGGGGCGCGCGCGAGCATAATCTGAAGGGCATCGATGTCCGCCTGCCGCGCGACAGCCTGATCGTGATGACGGGACTGTCGGGTTCCGGCAAGTCCTCGCTGGCGTTCGACACCATCTATGCCGAAGGCCAGCGCCGTTATGTCGAGTCGCTGTCGGCCTATGCGCGGCAGTTTCTCGAAATGATGCAGAAGCCCGACGTCGAGCATATCGAGGGTCTGTCGCCGGCGATTTCGATCGAGCAGAAGACCACTTCCCGCAATCCGCGCTCGACCGTGGGTACCGTTACCGAAATCTACGATTACCTGCGCCTGATGTTCGCGCGCGTCGGCATTCCCTATTCGCCGGCCACCGGCCTGCCGATCGAGTCGCAGACCGTATCGCAGATGATCGACAAGGTGCTGGAACTGCCCGAGGGTACGCGCCTGTTCCTGCTGGCGCCGATGGTGCGCGGCCGCAAAGGCGAATACAAGAAGGAGCTGGCCGACCTGATGCGCAAGGGCTTCCAGCGCGTCAAGATCGATGGGGAATATTACGAGATCGAGGAGGCCCCTGCCCTCGACAAGAAGCTCAAGCACGATCTGGAAGTGGTGATCGACCGCGTCGTGGTTGGCGCTGATATTGCCGGCCGGCTCGCCGAAAGTTTCGAGACGGCGCTGAAGCTGGCCGATGGCATTGCCCTGGTGGAATTTGCCGACGAAAAAGGCGCGGACGGCGCGGCGCGGCAGATCACGTTTTCAGAAAAATTCGCGTGTCCGGTTTCCGGCTTCACCATTGCCGAAATCGAGCCGCGCCTGTTCTCGTTCAACAATCCATTCGGCGCCTGCCCCGTCTGCGACGGGCTGGGTACCGAGCAGAAGATCGATCCCAACCAGATCGTACCCGATCCCACGCTGTCGCTGCGTGACGGCGCCATCCTGCCATGGGCCAAGACCTCGGCGCCCTATTACCTGCAAACGCTCAATGCCGTGGTCAAGCATTTCGGCGCGTCGACCGGCACAGCCTGGACCGAATTGCCGTTCGAGGTGCAGCATGCGGTGCTCTACGGCACCGGCAAGACGCAGATCAATTTTGTTTATGACGATGGCCTGCGCCAATACAAGACCACCAAGCCGTTCGAAGGCGTAATCGGCAATCTGGATCGGCGCTATAAAGAGACCGAAAGCGCCGGCATGCGCGAAGAGATCGAAAAATACATGTCGCAGGCGCCCTGCGTGGCCTGTGGCGGTTATCGGCTGAAGCCGGAGACCCTGGCGGTCAAGATCGATGGCATGCATATCGGCCAGGTCACCGAAAAGTCGATCCGGGCCACTTCGGAATGGTTCGAGACGCTGAACGGCAAGCTCAATGACACGCAACGCCAGATTGGCGAGCGTATCTTCAAGGAAATCCGCGAGCGGCTGAATTTCCTAAACGATGTGGGGCTGGATTATCTGACGCTGGCGCGCAATTCCGGCTCGCTGTCGGGCGGCGAATCGCAGCGCATTCGCCTCGCCAGCCAAATCGGCTCCGGCCTGACCGGCGTGCTCTACGTGCTGGACGAGCCTTCGATTGGCCTTCATCAGCGCGACAATTCCCGCCTGCTCGATACGCTGCGGCGGTTGCGCGATATCGGCAACACGGTGATCGTGGTCGAGCATGACGAAGACGCGATCATGACTGCCGACTATGTGGTCGATATCGGCCCGGGCGCGGGCGTTCATGGCGGGCATATCGTTGCCGAAGGCACGCCTGACGATATCCTTCGGCATCCCGAGAGCCTGACCGGGCAATATCTCAGCGGCCGCATGGGCATTCCGATACCTGCCGAACGACGCGAAGCCAAAAAAGGCAAGGCACTCAGCCTCAAGGGCGCGACCGGCAATAATCTCAAGAATGTTTCGGTCGATGTGCCACTGGGCATGTTCGTCGCCATTACCGGCGTTTCGGGCGGCGGCAAGTCGACACTGATGATCGACACCATGTATACGGCCATCGCGCGACGGCTGAACGGCGCCCGCGTTATGCCGGCGCCGCATCAATCGCTGACCGGGCTGGAATTCCTGGACAAGGTCATCGATATCGACCAGAGCCCGATCGGGCGCACGCCGCGTTCCAATCCGGCCACCTATACCGGCGCGTTCACGCCGCTGCGCGAGTGGTTTGCCGGTCTGCCGGAAGCCAAGCAGCGCGGCTATGGGCCGGGGCGGTTTTCCTTCAACGTCAAGGGCGGGCGGTGCGAGAAGTGCGAGGGCGATGGCGTCCTCAAGATCGAGATGCACTTCCTTCCAGACGTTTACGTCACCTGCGATGTCTGCAAGGGCAAGCGCTACAATCGCGAAACGCTGGAAGTGCAGTTCAAGGGCAAGTCGATTTCCGACGTGCTGGACATGACGATCGATGAGGGCGTCGAGTTCTTTTCGGCCGTGCCGACCATTCGCGACAAGTTCGCCACGCTGCAGCGGGTGGGGCTGGGCTATGTCAAGGTTGGCCAGCCGGCCACGACCCTGTCGGGCGGCGAAGCGCAGCGGGTCAAGCTCTCCAAGGAGCTCAGCAAGCGGGCGACCGGGCGCACGCTCTACATGCTGGACGAGCCGACTACGGGCCTGCATTTCCACGATGTCGCCAAATTGCTCGAGGTCCTGCACGAGCTGGTGGATGGCGGCAATACCGTCATCGTCATCGAGCACAATCTGGAAGTCATCAAGACCGCCGATTGGGTGATCGACCTTGGTCCAGAGGGCGGCGACGGGGGTGGCGAGATCGTCGGGATCGGCACGCCCGAGACCATTGCCGAGAACCGGCGCTCGCATACCGGCACGTTCCTCAAGGACGTGATGTCGCGGCGACCGCAATCGGCCAGCAAGGCAGCGGAGTGAGGCAAATGCGGGTGTCGGCGTTAGCGGAATGCTAGCGTATGTCGCTCACCGCGCCATTAGGGCGAACGCCTCGATATAAGCCGCCATAAGACAAAATTGTGAAAATGCTATGCGAGCCACGCATGTCGAGCCTGACGTTTACGGCATGGCGCGGCCTGGCAAATCGGCCCATCTTGAGGTTGTCGCCACCCGAAGCTGGGGTTTTACTCATGTTTGTGCGTGCTGTATGGCGCTCCCGGCGCCTGATCGACGTCAAGCAAAAAGCCCGGGAAATGGACGTTCCCTCGACGCGAGATGCCGGCCTTCTGGGGATTTGCGCTCCCGACTTCGCCAGCATGACGCGCGGCCTGTTTGATCGTTAGCACACAGCCGCTGTAGTTGCTCGCCCCGTGTTCCCGTGGCCGCGAGCATTAACGCGGAATGAACAGCGATAGTTAAAGCCCCGCACAGATCGCATGGCTTCCTTGATAAATGAGCCTCTGCTCATCCTCGCAGAACACCATTAGATATAGTCTCGTAAACGCAAGGAGACTTCAAATGGACATTCGCAAGACTTTCAAGAAGTGGTCGGCTTACCAGCAGACCGTTCGTGAACTCGCTGCTCTGGACAATCGTCAGCTCAACGATCTGGGCATTTCGCGCACCGATATCAATCGTATCGCCCGCGACCATGCTTCCTCGCTGTAAGGCTTACTTCGCCAGACTGAGCGTCATACTGAACCGAACACCCGCCTCTTGTTGAGATGCGGGTGTTTTCTTTTTCCGATGTTGTACTGCTGAAGCGCCTTCACGCTGTCCATCCGTTAGCATCCCGTTAGCATCGACGCCCCCGTTGCGCTATCTCCTGGCACTTGCTATCTGCGGCCATGGCAAAATCAGATATCATTCATATCATCGGCGGCGGTCTTGCCGGCTCGGAAGCGGCGTGGCAGGCGGCGGAGGCCGGGGTCAAGGTCGTGCTGCATGAAATGCGCCCTGTCCGCAAGACCGATGCGCATCAGACAGACGGGCTGGCCGAACTGGTCTGCTCCAACAGCTTCCGATCCGACGACAAGGACCAGAACGCAGTCGGCCTGCTGCACGAGGAAATGCGGCGCTGCGGTTCGTTGATCATGCGGATGGCCGACGCACACGCCCTGCCCGCGGGGGGTGCGCTGGCGGTGGATCGCGACGGGTTTTCGGCGGCAGTGACGGCGGCGATCGAGGCGCATGCCAATATTACCATCGATCGCAACGAGGTCGATGGATTGCCGCCGGCGGAGTGGGGCAATGTGATCATCGCCACTGGCCCGCTGACGTCGCCGGCATTGGCGGCGGGTATCCAGTCGCTGACGGGTGAAGGTTCGCTGGCGTTTTTCGATGCCATCGCGCCGATCGTCCACAAGGACAGCATCGACATGGATATCGTCTGGGCGCAATCGCGCTACGACAAGGTGGGACCATCAGGCAATGGGGCCGATTATTTGAACTGTCCGATGGACCAGGAGCAGTATGGCGCCTTTGTCGATGCGCTGTTGGCGGCGGAACTGCATGAGTTCAAGGACTGGGAGCAGGTACCTTATTTCGACGGGTGCCTGCCCATCGAGGTGATGGCAGAGCGCGGGCGCGAGACGTTGCGGCATGGGCCGATGAAGCCGGTGGGGCTGACCAATCCGCGCAACCCCACGGTCAAGGCCTATGCCATCGTGCAGTTGCGGCAGGACAATGCCTTGGGCACGTTGTGGAACATGGTTGGGTTCCAGACCAAGATGCGCTACGGCATCCAGGCTGAGATTTTCCGCATGATTCCCGGCTTGCAGCAGGCACAATTCGCGCGGCTGGGCGGATTGCATCGCAACACGTTTCTCAACTCTCCCAAAGTTCTGGGACCCGATCTCAAGCTCAAGGCCGATCCGCGCATCCGGTTCGCCGGACAGGTCACGGGCGTGGAGGGTTATGTGGAGAGTGCCGCCATCGGACTGGTTGCCGGGCGGTTTGCGGCGGCCGAGGTGCGCGGTACGGTCCTGGCAACACCGCCGCCCACGACTGCTCTGGGCGCGTTGCTTGGGCACATCACCGGTGGACACATTGAGGGCGAGGCCTATTCGGGTGCCCGCAGCTTTCAGCCGATGAACGTCAATTTTGGGCTGTTCCCCGAGGTCAAGGTGGTCAAGCCCGAAGGGGTCAAGTGGAAGGGCAATGACAAGGTCATTGCCAAACGCCGCGCCATCACGGGGCGAGCGTTGGTCGATATCGGCGCCTGGGCGTAGGCGAGGCGGCTTACCGTCGGTTGCGGAAGGTCCACCACGCCAAACGCGCAAGTTTGCGCCAGTCGGTATCATCGGGCGCGGGCGCGAACGGGTCGGCGCGACGGTCCAGCAGTGCGAGTTGTGCCTTCAATACCGAAAACTGGGCAAAGGCCGGGCGCAGGCCCGGCGGCAGAGCGGCAATTGCGGCTTCGGCTTTGGCGATATGCTCGTGGGCCATGTCGGTTATCTGCCCAAGGGCCGCATGCAGACCTTCGCTTGGCGTTCGCGAAAAAATCTCGCCTTCCTCTACGCCATTGGCGGCGAAGATCGACCAGGGGAGCATGATGCGGCCCTGTCCGGCCGTATAGCCGAAGGCGCGGAGATGGCCGATCAGCGCATGGGCAACGCCAAGATGACCGGCCGCATCGCCGGTCTCGATGATTTCGCCATTGTTCAGGATCATGGCGGCAAGCTGATAGAGCGTGGAGGCGGTCTCGCCGGCATAGCCTGCGAAGGTGGGCAGATCAGGCATGGGGTCGTCGTAGAGGTCGAAGCGGCGGGCAGCGAGAAGACGTTGCAGGGTGCCGGTGGGAATAGCGTAAGCCACGATGGTGTCGAGCAGCACGTCGGCGACCGGGTTCTGGCGAACGGCACCGTGGCCCTGCCCTTCCAGAGCGTCATTCCACCATTGTAGCCGAATCTCGCCCGGCGCCGGACTGGACACGCGGTCGCGGATGGCGGCTATCTCGGCATTGAACGCATAGAGCGCCACGACGCCGTCGCGATGCGGTCCAGCCAGGACCAAAGTCGCGAGGAAGCGGTCACGGTCGGTGGCGCGCAGGGCATTGGAGGCGTGAGTGAGGTTCTCGCCAGCCATCAGCGCGCCGTATCGATGGCGATCAGGGCGGCCGCCACGGCACGGTGTTCTGCCATCAGCACGTTGTAGGTGCGCAAGGCGCCGCCGGTGGCGATGGCCTCGATGATGACGCCACGCTCGCGGAAGGCGGTGCGGATGGCAGGGTCGATGGAGGCGACGTCCTTGCCCAAGCCTATAAACAGCACATCGATCTGGTCAGCGACAGCGAGGACGGGCGCCATTGTATCGAGGGTGATTTCGGACGCCGTGGCGACGGGCCAGGCGAACATGCCGGTTGGCAGGCACAGCAGCGAGCCGCGATGGGACATGTCGGCAAAACGGAAGCCATCATTGCCATAGGCGTCGATCATGACCTGCGTGGGGTAATGGCCAGTGGTGTTCATAGGTCCTCGGTCATGATCGGTCGGACTTTACATGCTAGGCGATCGACCCCTCACCCTAGCCCTCTCCCCAGGGGGGCGAGGGGACGGATCGGCGGCGTGGCACCATCCGCGACCATCCCCTCGACAGTCCCCTCGCTCCATCGGGGAGAGGTCCAGGAGACGATGGCGCAGCAGAGCTACATGCCTACACTGCCGCGCCATCATTGGTGCGGGGTTTGGACTTGTCGTCTGCGGGCTGGTCGGCGCGGGCCTTGAGGCCGAAGAAGATCAGGATCGGGCCGCCGACGATGATGGACGAATAGGTGCCCACGAACACGCCAAAGGTCATGGCGATGGTGAAACCACGGATGACTTCGCCGCCGAACAGCACCAAGGGAATCAGAGCCAGGAAGATAGTGAAAGCCGTCAGCGAGGTGCGCACAATGGTCTGGTTGATCGAGAGGTTGATCAATTCAGGCAGGGGCATTTTCTTGTATTTGCGCAGGTTTTCGCGAATACGGTCGGAAATCACCACGGTTTCGTTGAGCGACAGACCGACCAGCGTCAAGACGGCGGCGATGGAGGTCAGGTTGAACTCCAATCCGGTGATCGAATAAAGCCCGATAGTCATGATGATGTCGTGCGTGGTGGTGGTGATCGCCGCCAGCGCGAACTGCCATTCGAAGCGGAACCACACATAGATCAGGATGGCGCTCAACGAGATGAGCAGCGCCACGATGCCGGCGAAGGCCAGCTCGCCCGACACGGACGGACCGACGATTTCCGTGCGGCGGATCTCGTAGTTTTCGGTCGAGAGGGCGTCGCGGGCCTTGTTGACGGCTTCCTGCTGGGCCATGTCGCCGCCCGGCTGCGCCTCGATACGGATCAGGGCATCCTCGGGCGTGCCGAAGCCCTGAACCTGCACATCACCTAATTGCAGGCTATCCATGATTTCGCGCAGGCGCGCAGGATCGGCCGGACCATCGGCGGTGTGTTGCACCTCGATGGCAGAACCGCCCTTGAAGTCGATGCCGAAGTTGAAGCCCTTGACCACAGCGGAGCCGACCGACAGCACGCTCATGACGATGGAGAAGATGATCACGTAATGTGAGATCTTCATGAAGTTGATGTTGGTGCCGTCCGGAATGAAGCGGAAATGCTGGATGCGCAGGGTCTTGGGGCGACGGGCGCGGAACCAGATGCCGACCATGAACAGGGTCACCGTATAGGCAGTAAACAGCGAGGTCAGGATGCCCAGGCCAAGCGTGACGGCAAAGCCCTGGACCGGGCCCGAGCCCAGAAAATACAGCACGATAGCCGCAATCAGCTGCGTCAGGTGCGAATCGATGATCGTGCCCCAGGCGCGGGCAAAACCGGCATTGATCGCCTGCAGCGGCGTTCGTCCGGCCTTTTGTTCTTCGCGGATGCGCTCGTAAATCAGCACGTTGGCATCCACGGCCATGCCGATGGTCAAGACGATCCCGGCGATGCCGGGCAGCGTGAGCGTGGCGCCGAGAGCCGACAGCGCGCCGAAGATCAAAACGATGTTGAGCACCAGCGAGACATTGGCGAAAAGGCCAAACAGACCGTAGGCCACGACCATGAACGTGACGACGGCGACGGCCGCCACCACGCCCGCAGTCAGGCCGGAGCGGATCGAGTCGGCACCCAGGCTGGGGCCGACCGAGCGCTCCTCGACGATATCGAGCGAGGCGGGCAGCGCACCGGCGCGCAGCAGCACGGCAAGATCGTTGGCACTTTGAGTGGTGAAGCTGCCGCTGATCTGGCCGGTGCCCTGGGTGATCGCAGACTGGATGACCGGTGCGGTGATGACCTGATTGTCCAGCACGATGGCAAAGCGCTTGCCGATATTGGCAGAAGTGATCTGCCCGAACGTGACGGCGCCACGGGTATCGAAACGGAAGCTGACAACGGGTATGCCGCGCTGGCTGTCATAGCTGGGCTGGGAATCGACCAACGATTCTCCGCCGATGGCCACGTCCTCATAGAGCAGTTCGCGGCCGCCATCATTGCTGGGCAGGATGAAGGTACCGGCCGGGAGGCCCTGGGCGTCGGCCTGGTCGGCCGTCAGCCCGGGATAGACCATATGGAAGGTCAGGCGGGCGGTGCGTGAGATGATATCCTTGAGCCGGGTACTGTCGGCAAAGCCGGGCACCTGGACCAGGACGCGATCGGTGCCCTGGCGCTGGATCGAGGGCTCGGTGGTGCCCAATTCATCGACGCGCTTGCGAATGACTTCCATGGACTGGGCCACCAGCGAGGACATGCGCTCGGCGACGCCCTGGTCGGTCAAATTGGCGGTCAGCTTGCCATCCGGCGTTTCGCCGAACTCCAGTTCGTTGACGCCGCCAACGGCGAACATCGAGTTGGAGACGGTGTTTTGCAACGTGGCCAGCGCGGCGACCGCGGCGTCCTTCTGGGTGGGGTCGGTCAGCTCGACTTCGATGCCATTGCCGGCGGCGTCGAGCGTGATCAGATTGCCGATGCCGTTGTCATTGGCCAGGACGGTGCGGACATCGCGGCGCAGCTCGCCGACCCGCTCGGTGACGATCCCCTGCCGGTTGACCTGCAACAGCAAGTGCGAGCCGCCCTGCAGATCGAGCCCCAACACCGCCGCCTGATGCGGCAGGAAGCCAGGCCAGGCGGCCAGTTGGTCCTTGCTGAGAAATGTCGGTATGGCGAGCAGCAACCCGACAATGGCGACAATGGCAATGATGGCGGTACGGATCGGCGAGAACTGCATTGGTGGTGTCCTGAAGACAGAAAAAGCCGGAGCAAACAGGCCCCGGCGCAGGCGCCGCTATCAAGCGGGCTTGTTGTCGTTGACCGGCTCGGCCTTGGAGCGAACGTCGGCAACCATGCCGCGCACCAGCTTGACCTTGACGCCCTGGGCGATCTCGACTTCAAGATCCTCGCCATCGACCGCCTTGGTGACCTTGCCGACGATGCCGCCGGTGGTGACCACGGTATCGCCGCGGCGGATCGCGGAGAGCATGGCCTGCTGGGCTTTCACGCGCTTTTGCTGGGGACGGAAGATCAGCAGCCAGAAGATTACCACCAGCAGCAGGATCGGCGCCAGCTGGACCAGAATATCAGTCATGCCACCGCCGGCGACGGGGGCACCAGTGGCGGCCTGGGCAAAAGCCTGGGTGACGAACATGAGGCGAGCTCCTTATATTGTTCTTGTTTGGGAGGGGACGCGACAGGACCCGACTGCGCTTGCGCGCAGGGACTGGACGCATTTGGGGCAATTGCACTTGCGCCCCGGTCAAAATCGCGCGGACTATACAGTTGCACCCCCGCGATTGCAAAGGCATTCAGGGGTTCCATATTGCCGCGGACTGAACAGGAACACGCCCAGTGAAGAGCAAAGACTATCTCGCGGAGATCGCAGCCCGGCTGGACGACATTTCGCGGTCCCTGGCCGCAATGAGCCCGGTTTCAGGGGGTCCGGCCAACGGGTTGGACAGCGCCAATGCCTATCATTGGGATGCCGGTGCCGCACAATTGATGGCGCTGCCGCGCGTCAGCCGCGTGCCGCTGGCCATGCTCAAGGGCATCGATCAGGTCCAGGATATCCTGTTGCGCAATACCGAGCAGTTCGCGCGAGGACATGGCGCCAACAATGCCTTGCTGTGGGGCGCGCGCGGCATGGGCAAGAGCTCGCTGGTCAAGGCGATCCATGCCGATATCCTGGAGCGCGAGGGTTTTGAGCGGCTGGTGCTGATCGAGATTGCGCGCGAGGACCTGGAGACGCTGCCGGCCTTGATGCGGGTGATCGGCAAGGAGGATGCGCGGTTCATCGTGTTTTGCGACGATCTGAGCTTTGACACCGGCGAGACGAGTTACAAATCGCTCAAGACCATCCTCGATGGCGGGCTGGAGGGGCGGCCCGACAATATGCTGTTTTATGCCACCAGCAACCGGCGCCACCTGATGCCGCGCGACATGATCGAGAACGAGCGTTCGACCGCGATCAATCCGGGCGAGGCGGTGGAAGAAAAGGTTTCGCTCAGCGACCGGTTCGGATTGTGGCTGGGCTTTCATAATTGCGACCAGTCGACGTTTTTAACAATGGTGCGGACCTATGCCAACCACTATGGGCTGGAGATCGACGACGAGACGCTACGGGCCCGCGCGATCGAATGGTCGGCGACGCGGGGCGCCCGCTCGGGGCGCGTGGCGATCCAGCTGGTGCGCACACTGGCGGGGGAGATGGGCAGGAGGGTTTGATCTTCAGCTTCCTTGGCGAGGCCTATCGCATGTGTGTTGGCACGATCCTGCCAAATACCACAGGACGGCTCCTTCCCCTGCCAGGGGGAGGTTGGGTGGGGGTGCGAGCGCCCCGATATGGGGGATGGCAAACCCCCAGCTTCATCCCTTTGGTCGGGGGAGGCGTCGACTGAGGCGGTGCGTCAGGAGCCTCGGCTAATTGCGATAGCTCTTTTCTCGAGGCGAAGGGAAGGACAAACAAAAATCCCCGCCGAAGCGGGGATCTTCGTCACGAGTGGCCTCGTAACTGGTTAGCTGGCGAGCAAGGGCACCGGGTCGACCGGGGTGGCGCCCTTGCGCAGCTCGAAGTGAAGCTGGGGCTTGGAGACCGAGCCGGTCATGCCGGCAGTGCCGATGCCGTCGCCGCGATTGACGGTGTCGCCCTTGGCGACCGACATCGACTTGAGGTGGGCATAGGCCGATACGAAGCCGTTGGGATGGCGCAGCAGGATGAGGTTGCCGTAGCCTTCGACGCCCGAGCCGACATAGATGACGGTGCCGTTTTCGGCCGCCTTGACGGTAGAGCCCTCGGCCACTTCGATATTGATGCCGGTGCCCTTGGAGCTGGCAAAATCGGTGATGATACGGCCACTGGCGGGCCAGCGGAACTTGTCGCTACCCGACATCACAGGCTCGGCGGCCGGCTGCTGGACGCTGGCCTGCTGCACCACGGGAGCGGCAACCGGAGCGGGTTGCTGGATCGGCGAGACGATCGCGGGCGCGGCCGGCAGCGTGGCGGCCTGTTGGACGCGGGGGGTCTGCGGCGTCGGGCTGGGTTGCATGGGCATGGGTGCCAGGGCCGAATTGACTGAGGCCAGTTGCGTCGGCGATTGCGGACCCTTGGACGCGAGCAGATCGGCGCGGCCGGGGATGATGACGCGCTGGCCGACGACGATCCGGTCCGGCGAGGACATGCCATTGGCCTGCACGATGGCTTGCGTGGTCACGTCGTAACGGCGCGCGATGGTGTAGAGCGATTCGCCGCCGGCGATAGTGTGGGTATAGGCATTGGCCGGAATGGCGACCTGCTGAGGCGCGGGCATGCCGACTTGGGCTGGTGCACCCAGGGCAGCGGGCATGGGCATCGCTGCGACCGGGGCAAGGTTCTGCTGAGGTTGCATGGCTTGCGGTGTTCCCATTGGAGACGTTGAATTGAGCACTGGAAGGTCTTGCGAGGACACGGACTGCATGCCGCCCCCGCTTGAAATCGGCGATGTGATGCCGCCGGCCGGTTGATTGTAAGAGGGCTGCGCGTAGCCCTGTTGCGGGGCGCCGAAGCCACCGACATTGGCCGGAGGCAGGAATTGGCTGTCGGCCATCTGCATCGGTGGGGCGCCAAGAGCGGACGGCATCGGCTGGCCGAGATTGGAGGGTGTCGACTGGTTGGTGGAACCGGTCACGGTGCCATCGCCAAACGCACGGCCACCAACCGAGGCGCATCCTGTAAGGGCAAGGCCGCCCAATGTGATGCCTGCAATCGCTGTGGCGCTTTTCAGCGCCCGACGGGATACGCGGATACTCATCAGTTTACTCGTACGCAGGACCTCAACACGAGTGTGAATCTAGGCCGGTAAGGTAAAGACGAGTTTAAGGCCGATGCGATTTGCCTGAAATTACGCGGCGGTGATTCTGGATTGGGTAAGGTTAAGGCGAGAGGCTTTTGCTCCGCTCAGAGCTTAAGCGTGCCCCGCATCCGCTCCACCATGGCCATGTCCGTCTGCTGCAGCAGGAGCGGCGTTACGGTGATGGCGTTGTCGCGGCGCATGACTTCGAAATCGTGGTCAGGGGAAAGCGGCAGCGGCGTTTCGGGAATGGCGACGAAGAACTTGCCGGCATTGTGACTGGCATAATAGCGGAACGGCGAGCGCGAAAAGCGCTGGTGCGGCACGACGGCGATGCCGCTGACCGCATCGGGCGGACAGGCGGGGAAATTGACGTTGTAATAGACGTCATCGCCGGCATGGGCCGCGAGAATGGCGCGGACGGTCGCGGCACCGTGCCGGGCGGCAGTGTCCCAGATAATCTCCTGCCCTTCCTTGAAATCGATGGACTGGCTCATAGCGATGGCGATGGCGCCTTGCAGTGCACCCTCCCGCGCGCCGGCGGCAGTGCCCGAGGCATGGATGATATCGCCCAGGTTCTGGCCGGCATTGACGCCCGACAGGACGATGTCGGCGGGCTTGTCGCCCAGGATATGGGTCATGCCGGCAACGACGCAATCGGCGGGCGAGCCGCCGATAATGGCGAAAACGCGATCCGCGTGCTGCTCGATTTCGAGTTCCCGGCGCAGGGTGAAGCGGTGCCCTGCCCCGCTCTGGTTGGTGTCGGGCGCCACGGTCCATACATCGTCGCTGATCTGCGCGGCGATAGCCTGGAGCACGGCGATGCCGGGGGCATCCACGCCGTCGTCATTGGTAATGAGGATGCGCTGGCTCATCCGCGGCCACCGATCGATTTGAGGCCACCCATATAGGGTTGCAACGCGTCGGGGACGAGCACCGAGCCATCTTCCTGCTGGTAGTTTTCCAGCACGGCGATCAGGCAGCGGCCGACAGCAGTGCCCGAGCCGTTGAGGGTGTGCACGAAGCGCGGCGCCTGCTTTTCGCCGGCGGGGCGATAGCGGGCGTCCATGCGGCGGGCCTGGAAATCGCCGCAGACCGACACCGAAGAAATCTCGCGATAGGTGTCCTGGCCGGGCAGCCAAACTTCCAGGTCATAGGTCTTCCTGGCGCCAAAGCCGAGATCGCCGGTGCACAGGTTCATGACGCGATAGTGCAGGCCGAGCTTTTGCAGCACGGTCTCGGCGCAGGTGAGCATGCGCTCATGCTCATCCACCGAGGTCTCTGGCGTGGTGATCGAGACCATCTCGACCTTGTTGAACTGATGCTGGCGCAGCATGCCGCGGGTATCGCGCCCGGCCGAGCCGGCTTCGGAGCGGAAGCATGGGGTGAGCGCGGTGAAGCGGAGCGGGAGTTCTTTTTCGGCGAGGATTGACTCGCGGACGAGGTTGGTAAGGGGAACTTCGGCGGTGGGAATGAGCCCAAGGCGTCCGTCGCCATGCCCGACGAAGAACAAATCCTCTTCGAACTTCGGCAACTTATCGGTGCCGAACAACGCGTCGTCCTTCACCAACAGCGGCGGTTGAACTTCGAGGTAGCCGTGCTCGGTCGTGTGCAAATCCAGCATGAAGTGGCCGAGGGCGCGTTCGAGACGGGCCACCTGGCCTTTCAGCACGACAAAGCGGCTGCCGGAGAGCTTGGCGGCGATTTCGAAGTCCATATTGCCATTGGCGGCGACGCCAACCTCGTAGTGCTCCTTGGGGGCAAATGAAAAGCTGGGCTTGGGGGCACGCACCTTAGCCGCCGTCTGGGGAGAACCGTTGCGGCCGAAATATTCGACATTGTCGGTTTCATCGGTGCCGTCGGGCACGTCGTCGAAGGCGATGTTGGGAAGTTCAGCCAAGCGCTGGGTTAGATCTTCCCCAAGCTCTTTTTCCTGCCTTTCCTCTACTTGGATGGCGGCCTTAGATAGTGAAACTGCAATTTTTAGCCTCTCCGCCTCAGCTTGGTTGCCTGAGGCGACGGCTTGGCCGATTTCTTTCGACGCTTTGTTGCGGTGTTCTTGAAGCTCATTGAGATGAAGAATCGCGGCGCGACGAGTCTCATCAAGTTCAAGTAATGCCGCCGCTGTCGGATATAGACCCTTCCTACGAGACATCGCCCGATCAAAGGCGTGTGGGTTTTCGCGGATCCATTTGATATCGAACATGTTCAGTCGGGGTGTGGCCCCGCCTCTGGCGGTGTTGTAAGATGCGTGCATGTCTAAGGATGGTCGGGGGAAGCTGCAATCCCTAAGGTGCAGGCGGATGGTTCAGCACCCCTCACCCTGCTTGCTCCGCTGAACGCGGCGCAAGCTGTCCCTCTCCCACAAGGGGCGAGGGGTGACGACTGAAAGTTCTCGGTTCAGTCCCCTTCTCCCCTCGTGGGAGAAGGTGCCCGAAGGGCGGATGAGGGGGCCTACTCCGACGCAGCTTCGTCGGCTGCGGCCCTGGCGGCCTCGTCCCGCGCCCGGCGCTTTTCGACCATGCGGACCGACAAAATAGACAGCTCGTAGAGCAGGTACATGGGCACGGCGAGGCCGAGTTGGGAAATCGGATCAGGTGGGGTGATGAAGGCGGCAAAGACCAGGATGGCGACGATGGCGTAGCGCCGGCCGTGGCGGAGCATGGTGACATTGACCAGGTCGATCTGGGCCAGCAGCGTCAAGACCACCGGCAATTGGAAGCAGACGCCGAAGGCCAGGATCAGCGTCATGGCAAAGCCGAGATATTCGGATGCGCTGGTCATCATCTCGATATGGTCGGTCTGCATGCCGGCAAAGAAATGCAATGCCATGGGCAGAACAGCGAAATAGACCAGGCATCCGCCGAGGAAAAACAGCACCGGCGTCGCGACGAGGTAGGGGATGAACGCGTGGCGCTCGTGCTTGTAGAGCCCCGGCGCCACGAACATGTAAATCTGGCTGGCAACGATGGGAAAGCCGAGGAAAATGGCGCTGAACATGGCCACGTTCAGGTAGGTGAAAAACTGCTCCTGGGGTGCCGTGGTGATCAGCTTGGTGCCGGGCACGGCCTTGAGATAGGGCTGCAGCAGCAGGTCATAGAGCGGGCCGGCGAAAATGAAACACACGATCATCAGCACGACCAAAGCGATGGCCGAGTAGATCAGGCGCTTGCGCAACTCGATCAAATGCTCGAGGAGCGGCGCCTCGCTGCCGGCGAGTTCGTCGACGGGCTGCTTGGATTTATCCTCGAGGAGCGGTGCGTCAACCATAGCTTATTCGGTTCCGGCTTTCGCAGGTGGTGTAGGCAGCTTGCGCGGGGCACGAACACGCGGGGTAATCGTGGCGGGTGAGTCGGCGGGCTCGGTGGGCAAGACCGGCACGGTGTTGCCAGGCGCCACCTTCGGCGTGCGTTTGGCGCGAACCGGCTTGACGTCGACAGGCTGGGTTTCAGCAGGCGACGGCACGGCGTCGAATGCCTCGAGATCAGTCGTGGTCACCGGCGCGGTCGGCGCAGGCTTGGCTTTGGCAGGCACTTTTTTGACGGCGGGCTTTTTAATCACGGCAACGGTCTCCGTTGGAGAAACCGGCGGCGTGATGCCGGCGGCAGCATGAATTTCGGCGACGACGCTTTCCGCCTTGGGATCGGCCGGCTTGATCACGCCGCTGGGCTTGACGCCCCCCGAAGGCGTCATGGCGTTGAAATCCTTGCGGATCTGATCGGTCGTCTGCTTGAGCGGCGAAGTGATGGCATTGCGCAGATTGCGCACTTCATCAAGGCCGGTGGTCTTGTTGATCTCGCGCTGAAACTCGTTACCCATGCGACGGATCTGGCCGGTCAGCTGGCCAAGACGCTTCATGACCACGGGCAGGTCCTTGGGACCGATGAAAATCAGCGCCGCGACGCCGATAACCAGCATCTCTGTCCAGCCCAAGCCGAGCATGTGTTCTTATTCCTTCGATGACCGGCCCGAAACGCCTAGACGTCCTTGCTGCGATCGACTTCGCGGGCGTCGATATCAGCCGTCGTGGTGACCCGTTCGGCCGGCTTGTCGTCGTCCTTCATGCCCTTCTGGAAGGCCTTGATGCCGGTGGCGACTTCGCCCATCACCCCGGAAATCTTGCCACGGCCAAACAGCAGGATGACGACCACGGCAACGACGAGAATGCCCCAAATTCCTGGCGCGTGCATTTTTAGGCTCCCTTGAACTGCTTTGGAACGCGATACATCGATAGCTATGAGGAGAAATAGGTTTAATCGCGGCTCAACACAAGAACGTGTTGCCAAATGGACTACAGATCGCCGCCGGCCTCCTCCTCATGTACGGCATCGTCGTCACGATCGTCCGGATCAAGGGGATCCTCGTCCTCGCGCAGGGCGCCGTCGAACGGCAAGGGTATCTGCAGATTGGACGGCAGGCTGGCGGAGAGCAGGCCGGTGCCCTTGAGTTCGTCCAAACCGGGCAGGTCCGCCAGGCTTTCCAGGCCAAAATGATCAAGGAATGCGTCGGTCGTGCCATAGGTCACCGGGCGACCCGGCGTGCGGCGGCGTCCACGCATGCGCACCCAACCGGTTTCCATCAGCAGATCGACGGTGCCCTTGCCGGTATCGACGCCTCGTATCTCGGTGATTTCGGCACGGGTAGCGGGCTGGTGATAGGCAATGATCGACAGGGTCTCGAGCGCCGCGCGTGACAACGGCCTTGTCTCGTGGGTTTCGCGGCGCAGCAGGAAACCCAGGTCCTGGGCGGTTCGAAAAGCCCAGCGATCGCCGCGGCGCACCAGGTTGACCCCGCTATTGGCATATCGCCCGGTCAGTTCGGCAAGCAGCGCCTCGGCATTGGCGCCTTCGCCCAGATAAGGCGCCATGTCGGCGGCAGCCAACGGTTCGGCGGAGGCGAACAGCAGAGCTTCAAGGATACGCAGATTGCGGTGGACGATTTCGGGGCGGTCGTGCGCCATATCGTCATCGCTCACCGGGGGTCGCCCTGGCGGCGGCGCATCAACAAAGGGCCGAAGGCTTCGGTCTGGCGCAGGTCGATCTGGCCCTGGCGCACCAGTTCGAGGCTGGAGGCAAAGCTGGAGGCGCGAACGGTGGCCCGCTCCCCCGGCACCGCCAAATACCGGGTCAGGTAAAAATCCATCGGCACCCAATCGAAGCTGTCGCCGATCAGGCGCTGCAAGATGTCACGCGCGTCCTGTAGTGACCAAACACTGCGCAAGGTCGGGGCATAGTCAGTAGAGATGCCGCGCTCGCGCTGGGTCGCATAGGCTTTAAGCAGATCGAACAGGGTGGCTTCCCAAACCGCGTTGCGGGCAATCTGCACCGGCTCAGGCGCGCCGCGAGCATAAACCTGGAAACCCAGCCGGGGACGGTTCATCAACTGGCCGGCGGCGCGGCGCATGGCCTCCAACCGCTTGAGGCGGAACTGCAGCATGGCAGCCAGCATCTCGCCCGATGGCTCATCGTCCCCCGGGGCCTGGGGCACCATGAGGCGGGACTTGAGATAGGCCAGCCAGGCAGCCATCACCAGGTAATCGGCGGCGATTTCCAGGCGCTGATCGCGCACGGTCGAGATAAAGGCCAGATATTGTTCGGCCAGAGCCAGAATGGAAATGCCAGCCAGGTCGACCTTCTGCCGGCGCGCCAGATCGAGCAGCAGATCGAGCGGACCCTCATAGCCACCGACATCGACATACATGACGTCTTCCACAGCCACAGGCGCGGGGGCGTCGAACCAATCGGTGGGCGCAGTCGTGGTCATGAAAACAGGGGCCGCAGTTGGATCGTCTTGCGGCAAGCTTGGCGCTTGAGCCTTCAAGCGTCAAGCATGGCGGGGGAAGGAATAGGCCCTGCCCCACGCCAAATTACATGGCGACGCAGTCGCCACCCGCCCCGGTGATGCTGGCGCACAATTGGGCAGCGCCTTCCCTCGTCGCGGCGGGAACGCGAACGCGATAGTAAATGCCGCGAGCGCCCAGATCGACCCGGCTGACTTCCAGATTGGTGCCGTTGAGCATCGAGGCATAGCGGGCCGACAGATCGTCGGCGACACGCTGGGCATCCTCAGGCGAGCGCTGCGAGGAGAGCTGCGCATAGGCCGGCGCAACGATTGGCGCACGCGTGCCGGCCGCCCCAACGGCCGGGACGGCGGCAGGGGCCTGGGGCGCCGCGGCCAGTTCGGCCGAGACCGGCTGGGCCAGGGGCGCGGCTTGCAAGGGTGCGGGCGGCGTTTCAATCGTGGCGGTAACCGGGCCGGTGGCCGGCGCATCGCCGACAGAGGCCGGGCGAGCATAAGGGACCGGCGCGGTCTTGCCGGCTACCGGGGCACCCGTAGCATCGATGACGGCAATCTCGGAGCCGGGCACCAGCGGCGCCACTGCTGGGGGTTCGGGTGCCGGCGCTACGGGGGCCGGCGTGGGTTGCATCGCTTGCGCACTGGCCAGCAAATCGCTGGTCGGCGTGTCGGCGCCCGGGACTTCGGGCACATTGGGACGATCGACCGGCAACATGGCCGTGCCGGCAACGCTGTCCTCGCCGCTGACGATGGTGCCATCGGGGCGCACGGTCACGGTGCGGACCTTACGGTTGGCGAGCCCCTCCGTGCTGATATCGGCGGCGGGCGGAATGGCGGTAACCTCGTTGACGTCGGCCTGGTCGCGCGACACCAATTGTTCTTCGGCGCCCGGCACGACGCCATCCATTTCGTTGAAGACGATGGATTGGGGCACCGGGTCGGCCGTGGTGGTAGCTTGGGGCACCTGCTTGATCGGCGTGGTGTCGGCAACCAGCACCGGGGCCGGACCATCGCTGCCACCCAGACCCAGCACGGAGTAGAGGCCAAACCCGGCAGCCAAAAGTAAGACTACGGCAATCAGGGGACCGGCGACGGCACGCAGCAGGCCCCCACGGCGCGGCGCGCGGCGGCGCTCGCCGGTATCCATGACCTGTTGCTCTTCGTGCTGCTCGACCCAGCCGACCTCGGCGCCCGTGGCGGCAGCTGCGGCCATGATCGCTTCGTCGGCCCCCGAAATCGGGCGATAGGCCGGCGGAGCGACCGGCGTGGCAAGGCTGCGCAGAGCCGGGCTGGCGATGGGGCGGGCCGCCCCGCGGGCGCTTTCCAGTTCGACCTTGACGGCGCGGCCAATCAGGCTCTCGATCTCCTCGATTGGGTCAAGGCCCAGCTCGAGATCATTGGCAGGTGGGGCCATTGCCGGCTCGCTGGGAACCGGGGACAGATAGCCATGTTCGGCGCGCGGTTTGACGAACGCCACGGGCTCGGGTGCGGCGGGCACAGCGGTTGGCGGCACGGCGACTGGCGCTGTTGGCGCAGCGAATGCCGGTGAGACGCGCGCGGCATCGTCCTGCGGCTTTTCGGTGCGCTGAATGGGCGTGAGATTGACCGGGCGCAAGGCAGACCGGACTGTCGCCGCCTGCTCGGGAGCGTTCCGGGTGACCGGCGTGGGCATCCAGGATGCGGGCTTGACCAGCTCCGGCGTCACCGGCGCAACGCGGATCTGCTCAACAACGGCAGCGGCTGCCGGAGGACTGACCATCACGCTGGCTGGTGGCGGGCCGCCGGCAAGCAATTCCGTGGCGATCAGATCGGCGATCGCGTCGTGGTCATCAGGGGTGTTGAGGGCATCGGCCGGCTGCGGCACGGGTTCGGGTGCGGGTTGCTGGCGCGGCTTGCCGAAATCGAAATCGAAACTGAACGGCGTCGGCTCGTCGGGATCGGCGGCAGTCTCGACCGGCACCGGCTCGGGTGCCACGGGGGCGGCAAAGGACGGTTCCTGGCGCTGCGGGACGGCGGCGGCCTCGGGAGCGACATCGACACGTGGCGCCTGGACGGCTTCCGGCATGCTCGGGGCCGTACCGGGAATGCGCACGGCAAATGGAGAAACCTGGCTATTGGTCATTTCGGGTGCGGGTGCCGTGGGCATGGGCGCATCCTGGCGGCTGCCTTGCGCATCCTGGGCCATCAGCCGCGAGAGTTCGGCAATCAGATCATCGGACGGGTTGGACGGGGTGGCCACCGGCTGCGGTTTGCCTGTCGTCATGTTAGCAGCGCCCTTTATGTTGCTGAAACGGCGCCCCTTCTGGGCATTTTCCGCCAGTCACCACACTATTACGCCCGAATTATGAAAGCTCCTCAGGCGCGGAGACACCCAATATTGTCAGGCCATTGACGATGACCTGACGCACAGCGTCGACGAGGGCGAGTCGGGCCAGAGTCAGCTTTGGGTCCTCAACGTTAACAAAGCGTAACTGCGGGTCATCCTTGCCCTTGGCCCAGAAGCCGTGAAACGCGGCCGCCAGGTCGTGCACATAGAATGCAATACGATGCGGCTCATGCGCAATAGCGGCGGCGGTCACGGTGCGGGGCCAGGCGGCGAGGACCCGAATGAGGTCCATCTCCGCAGGGGTGACGATGCGCCCAATCTCGGCGGCTTTCAGGCTGGCGGGCGACAGATCGAGCGCGGGAAGCTCCTTTTCGGCCGTGCGGAAGATCGAATAGGTCCGCGCATGGGCGTAGTGAACATAGAACACCGGATTGTCGCGAGTCTGTTCCTTGACCAGGGCGAAGTCGAAATCCATCGAGGCGTCGTTGCGCCGGAACATCAGCATGAACCGGGTTGCGTCAGCGCCCACTTCCTCGACCACGTCGGCCAGGGTCACCAGATCGCCGGAGCGCTTGGACATCTTGAACGGCTCGCCGTTCTTCATCAGCCGCACCAGTTGGCAGATGCGCACATCCATGTCGGCGGCGTCGAGCGAGACGGCTTTCACCGCTGCCTGCAACCGCTTGACGTAGCCGGAATGGTCGGCGCCCAGCACGTTGATCATGTGCTTGAAACCGCGCAGGAACTTGTTGCGGTGATAGGCGATGTCGGCGGCGAAATAGGTGTAGGAGCCGTCGGACTTGATCAGCGCCCGGTCGACGTCATCGCCGAAATTGGTGGCGCGGAACAGGGTTTGCTCGCGGTCTTCGTAATCGCCTTCCGCATCGCCGCCCTTGGGCCGTTCGAGGCGGCCTTGATAGACCATGTCCTTGGAGCGCAGCCATGCAAGGGTCAGGTCGATATCGCCACCCTGCCCGTGCAAAGTGCGCTCGGAAAAGAATACGTCGTGGTGGATATTGAGCAGAGCCAAGTCGGACCTGATCAGTTCCAGCATGGCCGCGAGCACGCGCTCCTTGACGATCGCAGTCGCTTCCGGCTCCGGCATGGCCAGCAGCTTGTCGCCGAATTCGGCCTTGAGCGCCTGCCCCACCGGGACCAAATAGTCGCCGGGATAGAACCCGGAGGGAATTTCGATGGTTTCGCCCAGGGCTTCGCGATAGCGCAGCATGGTGGACCGGGCCAGCGTATCGATCTGGCTGCCAGCGTCGTTGAGGTAATATTCGCGGGTCACCTGGTAGCCGCAATAGGCCATCAGCGCGGCCAGCGTATCGCCGAATACGGCACCGCGCGTATGGCCGACATGCATGGGGCCGGTTGGATTGGCGGAAACATACTCGATGTTGACCGCTTCGCCGCCGCCCAGATTAGAGCGGCCGTAATCCGCGCCCTGGGTTCCGATCGAGCGCAGCACCTGATGCCAGATGGCGTCGGCCAGACGGAAATTGATGAAGCCGGGCCCGGCGACCTCGACATTGGTCACATCGGCATCATGCTTGAAATGCTCGACCAGGGCAGTGGCCACCTCACGCGGGTTCTTGCCCAGCGGCTTGGCGACGACCATGGCGGCATTGGTGGACAGATCGCCATGGGCAGCATCGCGCGGGGGCTCGACCACGATGCGCGCCAGCAGGTCAGCACCGATTTCGGGATAAAGAACCTGAAGCGCGTTGGCGACGCGCGATGCGAACAGGGCGAAAACGTCCATGATGAACTCGATTGGGGAAAGAGGCGCCGGGGTTAACGGAATTCCGGGCGAGCGTCAAACAGCCGGGCATACTCGTCGATGGCATAGGGATCGGTCATGCCGGCAATGAAATCGGCAACGCCGCGCGCCAAGACGTCGGGCGATGACTCTACTCCAGCAGCAATGCCCCAGCGCCCCGGCAGGTCGCGCGTGGACATGTAGCGATCAAACAGCGCGGCGACGACCGACTCGCCCTGGCGCACTGGCCCCATGACGGAAGGATGCCGATACACCCGCTCGAACAAAAACTGCTTGAGCCCGCGTTCGGCCGCTGCCGTCTCGGGCGAAAAGCCAACCAAAGTGCGTCCGGCATGGCGCACATCATCGGCCGAAAGGACGCGGCCTGCCGCGATGTTGGCTTGTGTCGTTGCGATCACATCCTCGATGGAACGGGTGATCAGGCGGCGCTGGACTTCGTGCGCCTGCCGCTTGGGCGCGACATCGCGATATAGCGCCAATACCTCGGCAACGATGGGGCCGGCCAAAGGCACCCCGGCCAGATCGTCCAGTGCCAGGAGGCCGGCCCGCAGAGCGTCATCGATATCATGGGCGTTGTAGGCAATATCATCGGCAATCGCAGCGGCCTGGGCTTCGAGCGACGCATAGGTGGCCGGCATCAAATCGGCGCTGGCGGGGATATCATCCAGACCGGACGGCAGTCCCTCCTGCGCATATCTGAGGGCGGGGCGCCCGCCTTCGGTCAGCAAGGGGCCGTTGTGCTTGAGAATGCCTTCCAGCGTTTCCCAGGTCAGGTTCAGCCCGTCATGCTCGGCATAGCGGTTTTCCAGCCGGGTGACGACGCGGATGGCCTGCATATTGTGATCGAAGCCGCCAAACGCGGCCATCTTGTCATGCAGCACCCGCTCGCCGGCATGACCGAACGGGGTGTGGCCCAAATCGTGCGACAGCGCCACCGCTTCGGCCAGGTCCTCGTCCAGCTTCAGCGCACGGGCAATCGAGCGCGCCATCTGGCTGACTTCTAGTGTATGGGTTAGCCGATTGCGAAAATGGCGGCCTTCATGGTGCAGGAAGACCTGCGTCTTGTGCTGCAGCCGGCGAAAGGCGGTCGAGTGGATGATACGGTCGCGATCGCGTTGAAATTCCGAGCGCGTCGGGCTGGGTCCAGTGCCGAACAGCCGGCCGCGCGAATGCTCGGGATTGCTGGCGTAAGAGGCTCTATCGTCCATTTGCGATTAAAGGCCTTTCCATCGCGCGCTAAAGTTCCTATTTTAGTGCGACCGTTCTGTCATTACCAAACGGCGTGGACATCAAGATGACCGAAGCTGCCCTTGTTTCTGCTCCGACGGACGCGCCCAACGTGGTGCTGACCGATCGCGCCGCCAAGCGCGTGGCCCGCATCCTTGCCAAGGAGCCGGACGGCACGGTGCTGCGTATTTCCGTGGCCGGGGGCGGGTGTTCGGGCTTTCAGTACGAATACAACTTGGTGCGCGAAACGCCGGCCAACGACGATGTCGTTCTGGCCAAGAACGGGGCGACCGTGCTGATCGATGCGATGAGTCTGGAATTCATGGGCGGTTCGGAGATCGATTTTTCCGATGACCTGATTGGGCAGTCGTTTCAGATCAAGAATCCGAACGCGGTCGCATCTTGTGGATGCGGCACAAGTTTTGCCGTTTAACAGCCTTCCAACCTGTCACAGTGCTGCTTAAAGTCCTCCCCGTCGCGGAGGACTTTTTCATGAGCATTGCCGAGCGCCTGGACCAAAGCATCGATGGTGCCATAACCGATCGGCGCATCGTCGGCGCGGTGGTGATCGTGCGCAGGCAGGGCGAATTGATCTACCAGAGCGCGCGCGGCCTCAACGATCGCGAGGCCGGCACGCCGATGAGCGTGGACAAGATTTTCCGGTTGTCGTCGCTGACCAAGCCAATCGTGGCGGCAACGATCCTGGCGATGGTGGACGATGGACAACTCGGGCTGGACGATCTGGCGACGGATTACCTCGCCTATTTCATCCCCAAATTGGCCGATGGCAGCACGCCACCGATCACTATCGCGCAATTGTTGACCCATACGGCGGGCCTGGGTGGCGAGTTGCCGCTGACGGAGGCGGAAAAAGACGATCCCAAGTTCCGCGCGGCGGACCTGAACCGCTGGCATCTGTCACTGGACGACAATATGGAGCGGCTGGTGCAGGTGCCGCTGCTGTTTGCACCCGGCACCGGCTGGTCCTATTCGCAATCGATCGACGTATTGGGCGCTATTGCCGGCGGGCTGGTGGGCGGAACGCTGGGCGATGCCGTGGCCAAATACGTGACCGGGCCGCTGGGCATGGTCGATACCGCGTTCCATGTGACTGATATCGCGCGACTGGCAGTACCTTATGCGGATAGCCCGAACGGGCCGGAGCGGATGGGCGATCCGCACAGCGTGCCCGGCCCATGGGGCCAGATAGTGAACTATGCGCCGGGGCGGATTCTCGATCCCAAGGCCTATCATTCGGGCGGAGGCGGCATGGCGGGCACGGCGCTCGATTTCATGATCCTGCTGGAAACGCTGCGCAGCGGCGGCGGCAACATCCTGCGGCCCGCAACGGCGACGGCGGGGCTGTCGAACCAAGTTCCGCAATTGGCGTTTTCGCAGTCCGAAGGCTGGCATTTCGGCTTCTTCGGCGCCGTCCTGACCGATGCCGCGGTCGCGCGGACGCCGCAATCGGTGGGAACCTCGCGCTGGGGCGGGATTTACGGGCATAGCTGGTTTGTTGACCCGGTGGAGGGGCTCAGCGTGGTAGCGATGACCAATACCGGCCTTGAGGGCAGCGATGGCGCGTTCCGGAATGAAATCCGCGATGCCGTTTATGGCAAGGAGCACTGACATGCGGATCGCGACCTGGAATATCAACGGCATCAAGGCGCGGCTCGAAGTGCTGCTGCAGTGGCTGGCCGAGGAAAAGCCGGACATTGTTTGCCTGCAGGAAATCAAGACCGTGGACGAAGGCTTTCCGCGGGGCGAGATCGAGGCTTTGGGCTACAATATCGAAACCCATGGGCAAAAAAGCTGGAACGGCGTCGCCATCCTGTCGCTGGTGCCGTTCGACGAGGTCGCCAGGGGCCTGCCCGGCGACGATACCGACGAGCAGGCGCGGCTGATCGAGGGTGTGTTCTCGGTCGAAAGCGGCGCGATCCGGGTGTGCAATATCTACCTGCCCAATGGCAATCCGGTCGATACCGAGAAGTTTCCCTACAAATTGGCCTGGATGGAGCGGCTGACGGCGTTTACCGAACAGCGTTTGGCGCTGGAAGAGCCATTCGTGCTGCTCGGCGACTTCAACCTGATCCCGGCGGCGGTGGACACCCATGACCCCCAGGCGTGGTGGGGCGATGCGCTCTATCGGCCAGAGAGCCTGGAGCGGTTCCGCACACTCTCGCATCTGGGCCTGACCGACGCGTTGCGGGCGACGACAGCGGCGCCGGTCTATACGTTCTGGGATTTCCAGGCGGGCGCCTGGCGGCGCAATGCCGGCATCCGCATCGATCACCTGATGCTGTCGCCCCAGGCTGCCGACCGGCTCGATGGCGTCACCGTGCACAAGGACGTGCGCGGATGGGACAAGCCCAGCGATCACGTCCCCGTCGAAGGGCAGTTCAGCTTTTAGCTACAGCCCGCCGAACTGGGTGCCGAGGCTATCGGCCAACTTGACCGCCTCAGTGCGCTGTTCGGGCGGGGCAATGGACATGGCGCGGTTGAGCAGTTCGGTCACCCAGCCCTCGTCGGCGGTGCCGGCGACGCGTTTTCGGGCGACAGTCAGCCACATCAGGCCCTCGACGGGCTGGGGCTGCAGGCCTTCTATGCCGTTGAACAGCAGGTCGCCCAGCCTGGCTTGCGCCAAGGCGTGGCCCTTGCGCGCCGCGAGCGACAGCCAGCGGGCGCTCTGCAGCGGATTGATGCCGAGCCCGTCTTCCTGCAAATACAACTCGCCAACGCGATATTGCGCGTCCGCATCGCCAAAGTACGAGGCTGCGTGCAGCAGCAGCGCGTGCGAACGATTGGCGTCGGCCTGAATGCCGGCATCGGGCAGGCCGTCGCGATAATATTCGCCGACCTTGACGAAGGACTGCGCCACGATATCGGCCTCGATGCCCTTGGGGGCCGCGTCGGCGTGCTGGTTGGCAATCTGGGAGAAATAGCCGAAGGCCTTGGCCTGGTCCTTTTCCACGCCCTCGCCATTTTCATACATGGTTCCAAGCTGCCACATGGCCATGGGCTGGCCGGCATCGGCTGCATTCTGGAGCGCGCCCATCAAGTCGTCGCGCGACACGCCGCCGCCTGCCCCATCGAGCATATTGGCCATGCCGAGCGCGGCATCGGCAGCCGTTTGCGCATAGGCGGGCAGCATGGTGACGGAACCCGTCATCAGCAGCGCCGCCGCGGCGGAAATCAACAATCGGTCCCTCAAGACCCGCATCTTGCTCCTTGTGCCGGCACCAAGCCGGCAATCTTGCTTTGTGTCGATGACCGTCCCCGCCGGGCCGTCATCGACCATTATCTTGCCTGGCTGCCGTCGCCGGGATGGCGAGAGCAGGTGGCGTTGAGCAGTCAATAGACCGTCTTTGTGACCGGATTTGAGCCGACCGCTTCACGTTTGCCGTCAAGCACAAACGTGGTTTACGGGCTTGGTCTCCCCATCCGCAAACGACGATAATGCTGTCGATCAACTCTCCAGTTTAATCCGTCGACAGATCGACAGAAAACTTCAAGACCGTTCACTGCCTAATGAGCTCTACCGTGCTGGTTATCCTGCCGCCCATGCCTCCCAACCGGGCGAACCAAGTGCACTGTCAGACGATCATTGTGCCACTCTGGTTTAGGGTCAGATTGTGGCAGGAAACATCGCCAAATGGTTGACGGAAGGGGCGGTGAAATGGAATCGCAAACGCTGTTGCTGAAACGTCACAGAGCTGGCTGAGGTGCCGCGTGCGCTTGTGTGATCGTCCGTGGCTCGGCATAGTGGGAGCGCTGAACCTCGCTTCGGGAGCGCGCCATGAAAACCTTTGTCCTTAACGAAAGGAACCCTTCCGCAACAGGACACGGCGCTTCATGCCCCTTCAATTTCCCTGGCTGGCAAAACCGACCGGCACATTCAAGCTAAACTCCGACACCAGCGATAACACCCTATCCCGACGGCCGGACAGGGCGTCGACGCGCCTGCGAAAATTCGCAGGCTATTATCGGCCTTACCGTTGGCTGCTCGTGGCAGATCTGGCCTGCGCGGTGCTGGTTGCCGCTACCGCCATCGCCCTACCCCTCTGCGCCAGTGTCATCACCGCGCGCCTGCCAGAACTGGCGGCGGCTCCAGATGGCCTGCAGCAAATCCTGAGCATCGGCGCGGTCATGCTCGGGGTGTTCCTGATCCAGTCGCTGGCCACCTATTTCGTCGATTACCAGGGCCATGTGATGGGCGCGCGCATCGAGGCGGATGTGCGCAAGGAATTGTTCGAGCACTGCCAAAAGCTGTCATTCGGCTTTTACGATCGGCAGCGCGTTGGGCAGTTGATGAGCCGGATCGGCAATGACTCGCTGTGGCTGGGCGAGTTGTTTCACCACGGCCCCGAGGATCTGGCCATCGGCGTGCTCAAATTCGCGGCGGCCATGGCGGTGCTGATCTACATCGATCCGGTGCTGGCCGGGCTCATCGCTATGCTGGTTCCATTTGCGGTGCTTTATGCCCGCCATTTCAACGGGCGCATGCATATTGCGCTGACGAGCAGCAAGGCGCGGATCGCGGCAGTCAACGAACGGGTAGAGGATGCGCTGGCCGGCATCCGCGTGGTGCAATCGTTTGCCAACGAGGCGATCGAGTTGGATCGGTTCGAGGGGCAGAACCAGCGCTTTTTCGAAAGCCGCCGCGACGGCTATCGCAGCGAGGCGCTGCTCTGGGTGGGCATGGACGGTTTTGCCCAGTTGGTGACGATCCTGGTGATCATTGGTGGTGCAGTGCGCATTCTCGGCGCCGAGCTGAGCGTGGCGGAAATGCTGACGTTCCTGCTCTGCGTAGGCGTTCTGGTGGATCCGGTTCGCCGGCTGGATAACTTCATCCGCCTCTGGCAGGAAGGCTACACCGGCTTCGTTCGCGCCATGGAATTGCTGGAGGAAAAGCCCGACATTGCCGACCGGCCCTGTGCCGTGCCGATGGGTTCGGTGTCGGGCGCGATCCGGTTCAGCGACGTGGGCTTTCGCTATGAGGACAGCGTTGCCGACGTCTTCAGCCGGCTGTCGCTCGATATCGCGCCCGGCGAGTTCGTGGCGCTGGTGGGATCGTCGGGCGTGGGCAAGAGCACGCTCTGCGCGCTCATTCCGCGGTTTTATGACGTCAGTTCAGGACAGATCAGCATCGATGGCACCGATGTCCGCGATCTGACGCTGGCGTCGCTGCGGCGCAATATCGGCGTCGTGCAGCAGGATGTGTATCTGTTCAGCGGCACGGTGGCGGAGAATTTGCGCTATGGCCGGCCTGAGGCATCGGACGATGAGATCTTGGCGGCGGCCAGGGCGGCCAATGCGCATGAGTTCATCGTAGCCCTGCCCAATGGCTATGACACCGATATCGGCCAGCGCGGCGTCAAGCTATCGGGCGGGCAAAAGCAGCGGCTGACCATCGCGCGGGCGTTCCTCAAAAATCCGGCCATCCTGATCTTCGACGAGGCCACCAGCGCGCTGGACAATGACAGCGAACGGGCGGTGCAGCAGGCGTTGTTGGCACTGGCGCGGGGACGCACGACGATCGTCATCGCCCATCGGCTGTCAACGGTGCGCCATGCGGACCGTATCCTGGTGCTGACGCGGGAAGGCATAGGCGAACAGGGTAACCACGAGCAACTGATGGCAGCAGGCGGGGTTTATGCGCGGTTGCACAGCATGCAGGCCCGCATTTGACCGGCATGCTGGATGTCTCGGTCTACAGCCAGCGTTTGCCGCGCATCCACCACACGATGCCGAGCGAGATCATCAGCAGGCCGACGCACACGCTCCAGAACGCGTGCGGATTGTCGGAAAAGGGAATGCCGGCGACGTTCATGCCCAGCGCGCCGGTCAGAAGCGTCAGCGGCATGAATACCACGGTCACGGCTGCAAGGATGAGCATGGTCTTGTTCATCTGCTCGGCCCGGGCATCGATGATCTGCTCGTGCACCAGCACGGCGCGTTCGGACATGGCCTGCAGTTCGTCCCCAATGCGGGCGGCGCGGGCGGAGGCTTCGCGCAACCGCAGCCGGTCGCGGGTGGAAAAGAAAGACAGGTCCTCGATTTCAAGCGTGTTCAGCATGTCGCGCTGCGGCCACACCAGGCGGCGAAAGCTGATCAGCGTGCGCCGCAGATGCGACAGCCGGGCCTGGGCCTTGGTGGTGTGCTGGACGATCAGGGATTCCTCGATATCGTCGAGCTTGTCACCCAGCATCTCGATCAGCGGCTCCAGCCGATCGGCGGCGCGCAGGCCCAGGCGAGCGACCAGATCGGCCGGCGACACCGGTGCGTGGTGGGATTGCTCCCAATGGGTGATCCCCAGGAACTCGGGAATGTTGAGCTCGGATGAAATGATTACCCGGCCCTTTTCAATCCACAGCGTCATCAGCTGCCGGCCAATATCGTCGGGCTCAGCGCCCGGTCGCGCCACGCGCATGACCACCATGGCACGGTCGTCGAGCACGATGCAGCGCGAGCGCGTGCTGGGCACCGTCAGCAGGTCGGCATTGAACGATCCCAACTCGCCCTTCAGCCAGACCTTGAAAGCCGGCTCCTTGGACTTGCCGCTGACCACGATGAAGCCGCGCGCGGGCACGGCGGGTTTGTGCTCGGTCGGCTCCTTGCGAACGACGCCGCCCTTGCCATCGAAAATCAACAGCATCGCTGCGCCGACCGTGCCAGCTACGGCAGACTCGGCCGGTGGCGGGTGTGGAATATCGTCCATCTGGATTTAGCTCAAACGCTTGAGGGCTTCGGCGATACGATTGCGCCGATCGATGGCAGCTTCACGACGGGCTTTCTGCTCCTCGATCACTTCGGGAGGCGCCTTGGCGACAAATTGCTCGTTGCCAAGCTTCTTGTCGATCTGGGCGATCTCGCCATCGAGCTTATCGACATCCTTGGACAGGCGCGCTTTTTCGACCGCCAGGTCGATGAAGTCGGCCAGGGGCAGCGCCCAGGTCGCCTCGCCGACAACGAACTGCGCCGAATTGGCAGGGATGGCGGCTTGTGGGGAAATATTCTCAAGCCGTGCCAGCCGGGTGATCAGCGAAGTGCCTGCGACCAGCCGGCCCAGCGTTGCCTCGCCCGCGCCGACGACGACCAGCGGCAGTTTGGCGGCTGCAGGCACGTTCATTTCGCTGCGCACGGACCGGACATTGGAAATGACGTCGATCAGCCAGGAGAGTTCCGCATCGGCCTTGGGGTCTTCAAGACCCTCAAGGTCCGGCCACTCGGCCAGGATCAGCAGATTGGGCCGAGCTGGCCCGGTCTTGCCGGTTTCCGCCCACAGCTCTTCGGTGACGAAGGGCATGAAGGGGTGCAGGATCGCCAGGATCTGGTCGAGCGCCCAGGCGGCAGTGGCGCGAGTTTCGGTCTTTGCGGCCTCATCGCTGCCCATGAACACGGGCTTGGCAAATTCCACGTACCAGTCGCAGAACGTGCCCCAGACGAAATCATAGGCAGCGTTGGCGGCTTCGTTGAACTTGTAGTCTTCGATGCCCTTGGTGACCGCTGCCGCGCCGCGCGCCGTGGCGCCGATGATCCAGCGATTGAGCGGCAGGGTCGTTGCCCTGGGATCAAACCCCTCGACGCGGAAACATTCGTTCATTTCGAGGAAGCGCGCGGCATTCCATAGCTTGGTGACGAAGTTGCGATAGCCCTCGACCCTGGAGGTCGCCAGCTTGATGTCGCGGCCCTGCGCCGCCATGGCGGCCAAGGTGAACCGTGTTGCGTCGGCGCCGTATTGGTCGATCAATTCCAGCGGATCGATGACGTTGCCTTTGGTCTTGCTCATCTTCTGGCCCTTTTCGTCGCGGACCAGGGCATGCATATAGACCGTGTGGAACGGCTCCTCCTTGAGAAATTCAAGCCCCATCATCATCATGCGGGCAACCCAGAAGAAGATGATGTCGAAACCGGTGACCAGCACGTCGGTGGGATAATAGCGGCGCAGTTCCGCCGTCTCGTCGGGCCAGCCCAGCGTCGAGAACGGCCAGAGGGCAGAGGAAAACCAGGTGTCGAGCACATCCTCGTCGCGCCAGATCGGCATGGAGGATAACATTTCGCCTTTGGCCAGGGCGTCGGTCCACAGGGCAACGGCCGCCGCCCGATTTTGCACGAGGACCACCTCGGTCTGGTAATGCGCAGACGCCGATTGACGGGCATCCGGTTCGGACAGAGCCACAAACGATTGCGCGTCCACGTCCAGACTGTAAGAGCCGATCTGCTCGTCCGTGCCGAAGCCATACCAGGCCGGAATCTGGTGGCCCCACCAGAGCTGGCGCGAAATGCACCAGGGTTTGATATTCTCCAGCCAGGCGAAATAGGTGTTCTCGTATTGCTGCGGCACGAACTTGGTGCGGCCCTCGCGCACCGAAGCCATGGCTGGCTGGGCCAGCACATCGGCCTTGACCCACCACTGGTCGGTCAGGAACGGCTCGATGACGACGAGTTTGCTCTTTTCGTCATGGGGCACCATGATCTTCTTGTCCTCGACGTGATCGAGACCGCGAACGGGGTTTTCCTCGGCCAATGCCGTGAGGTCGGCGACGATCGCCGTGCGGGCAACGAAACGGTCCAAGCCCCGATAGGCAGCCGGAATGAAATCGTCCGAGACGATTTCGCCGCGCGTGGTGAACACGTTGATCTGCTCGAGCGTGTTGCGAACGCCGACCTCGAAGTCGTTGAAGTCGTGGGCCGGCGTAATCTTGACCGCGCCAGTGCCCAGCGCCGGATCGGCGTAATCGTCGGCCACGATGGGAATACGGCGACCGACCAGCGGCAGGTCGACGAACTTGCCGACAAGGGACGCGTAGCGTTCGTCATCGGGGTGCACGGCGATGCCGCTGTCGCCCAGCATGGTTTCGGGGCGCGTGGTCGCGACGACGATATAGTCGCGCGTCTGCCATTCGGTGGGCTTGCCGTCCTCATCGTGGGCGATGGGAAACTGATAGGTCACGCCGTCGGCCAGCGGATAGCGCAGGTGCCACATATGGCCTTTGATCTCGATATTCTCCACTTCGAGATCGGAAATCGCGGTTTCCAGGTCCGGGTGCCAGTTGACCAGGCGCTTGGCGCGATAGATCAGGCCACGCTGGTGCAATTCGACGAAGACCTTGGTGACGGCACGGACCATCTGGTCGTCCGGCGCGCCATTGTCGCCCATGGTGAAACGCTCGCGCGAAAAATCGGCGGAGGCGCCGAGGCGCCGGAGCTGGTTGAAAATGGTGCCGCCGCTCTCGGCCTTCCATTCCCAAACGCGTTCCAGGAACTTTTCGCGCCCCATGTCGCGCCGACCGGGAAGCTGGCGTTCCATCAACTGCCGCTCGACGATCATCTGGGTGGCGATGCCGGCATGGTCCATGCCCGGCTGCCACAGCACGTCCTTTTTCAGCATGCGATTGAAACGGACCAGGATGTCCTGGATGGTGTTGTTGAGCGCATGCCCGATATGCAGCGAGCCGGTGACATTGGGCGGCGGGATGACGATGGTGAAAGTTTCGGCGCCTTCGGCAGCCCCTGCCCCGGCTGCAAAAGCACCAGCCTTGAGCCAATCGGCATAGATGCGGTGCTCGACGGCGGCCGGCTCATAATTTTTTTCGATCATCACGTCACTCACAACGGCAACAACCCGCCAAGTCGAGCGACGCGGCGGGCCGGTCCAAAAGGGTTGGGCAGACTTCAAGCAAATGCGCGCCGCGGGGTCAACAGCGACGCGCCATCGGCTCCGTGAACGAAGGTCAGTCGCCGCGGGCGATGCGGGTGATTTCTTTTTCCACCATGCGCTCGACCACGGAGGGCAGGTTTTCGTCCAGCCATTCCTTGAGCATGGGGCGCAGCATGTCGCGCATCAGGGATTCGATGGTGGCGCCGCCATTGCCCATGCCCAGGCCATTGAGCTTGGTGATCGAGCTGCGCACGGCAGCCTTGGTCGCCGGCTCCAGCAACTGCTCGGCAATGTCGGCGCTCAAAGTCGGATCGGGCATCGGGGCCGCTTGCGCCACCGACGGCTGGTGCCGGAAGACGGCAGCAGGTGGCGGGGTGAAAACGGGTTCCGGCTCGGGCTCCGGTTCCGGCTCGGCAATATCGAAGGCGATGTCCTCGGCCTCGACCAGTTCGGGCGGCGCAAACGCTATCGGCTCGTCTTCATCGGCTTCAGTATCGGCGAGGATGGAGTCAAAGCTGAAGCCGGCGGTCGGGTCCCCGTCGTCCTCGTCGGCGACGATCTGGGAGGACGACAGCGCCAAAGGCTCGATGTCCTCGAGCATGTCGCTCAGGTCGCGATCGACACTTGCGGCCAAGGCCGGCCGGGCCGGGGCTGCCTGCATCGGGGGCGGCGCCGCCTGGATTGCCGGCCGGCGCGGGGCCCCCGCAGCGTCGTCGTCGGCAATGATCTGCCGGATCGAGGACAGAATCTCGTCCATCGAGGGCTCTTTGGGGGCTGGCTTGTTCATCGGTGCCTCTTACTCACTGCAGACATCGCGCCGGTGACCAACCGCAATGCGGCCACCTGATTCGTCACCAATACCTTAAACCGCGCAAGGGGATTAAGGAATCATGTTGGCCGTGAATGCGCGGTCTTCCCCTAAAACTTGTGGCCGGACATTGTCCGGCCACCAAGGGTGGGTTGCGCTGCGTGCAGCGCGGTATCCTAATCGGCGACGACGCGCAGTTCCTGCCACACGTCTTCGACGGTGCGGGTATAGTTGTCGCCCGACTTCAGCGACACCGGCAGGTTCAATTCGGCGGCGGAGAGGCGTCCGGTCGAAGCGATCAGGGTGAACATGGCGATGACCCGGCTCGAGCTGGCCTGGATCAGGGTCTCCTTGGACGTGGTCAGTTCAGCCTGGGAATTGAGCACGTCGAGCGTGGTGCGCTGGCCCAGATCGCGTTCCTGGATGACGCCGTTGAGCACCTGCTGCACCGAGGATACCGAGGCCTGCGCCGACTCGATCTGGGCGGCGGAGTTCTGCAATGTGGCCCAGGAGGTAATCACCGACTCGCGGACTTCGTCATAGGTCGACATGGCGTCGACTTCGCTCTTGATCTGCTCGAGATTGGCCTTGCGCACGCTGGCGCCAAGAGCACCGCCGGCATAGATCGGGATCGACAACGACAGGCGAACCGAGCCGCTGACGCCCGAAACATCCTGTTCACCAAAGCAGCCAAAGCCGCAGAGCGAGCCGATCAGGTCGAGCGTCGGCCCGAAGGCGGCCTGGGCTGCATCGGTGCCGGCCTGGCCGGAGCGAATGGCGGCCTTGGCGCTCAGGATGGCGGGGTGGCGTTCCTCGGCGCTAGCGATCGCCGCATCGATGCTGCCGGGGATCAGGCCGGCAAAGCCGACATTGGAGCTGAGATTGGATGGCCGATGACCGACCCAGCGCTGATAGCTGGCCTGGCTGGTCTGCAAGCTGGTCTGCGCCGCGCGCAGGGAGGCGACGGCCTGAGCCTGGCGCGCCTGGGCCTGGGCGACGTCGATCTTGGTGCCTTCACCCACTTCGAGCCGGTCGTTGGCCGACTTCAACTGGGCGTCGTAGAAGGTGATGCTTTCCTGCCGCGAGGACACCAATTGGGTATCGCGGATGACGTTCATATAGGCCTGGACCACCGAGAGCAGCACATTCTGCTCAGCGTTGCGCAAAGTCTGGCCGCTTAGGTCCGCCAGCGCGCGAGCCTGTTCGATCTGCGCGTCGGTCTGGAAATTGTCGAACAGGTTCTGGTTGTAGCTCAACCCGCCGGTCAGGGAGTCCGTGGAGCTGTAATTGCCGTCGGCCAGCGACCAGTCATAGCTTCCGGTAATGTTGGCGGCGATGGTGGGACGCTTGTTGGCCTGCCGCAGGGCGATATCCTCGGCTGCCGATTTCACGCTGATGCGCGCGGATTCGATATTGGGGTTGTTGGTATAGGCGCTGGCCAGAGCCTCCGCCAGAGTTTCCGCCTGCGCCGCAACGGGCAGCGCTCCCAAGGCGATGGCCAGGGCCCCCGCCAACAAAACACGCATTGGGTACATGACAGCCTCTCCAGTTCCACCACTCTTATGCCGGGACTTGTGCACCAGGGCGAGTCTCGGCAAGCTCAACAACAACCAGTACGCCAGATAATTGCGGGCCGTGCCCAAGCGGCAACAGTTTGAAGGCAAATAGCTATCAAAATACAAACTGCTCAACCGGCCGTGCGCCAAGCAGCGGCGGCAGGCTGGCATCGAACTCGGCCCGCGCCGTCACCCCGGTGCCGGACTTCACGTAAACATTGGCTACGGCGACCGCGCCCGTGCGGATCATGGCCACCAGGCGCCCACCCTCCCTGAGACGCGTCAACAGAGCGGGCGGCACATGGTGCAGCGCCCCCTCTATAACGATAACATCATACAAACCCGTGACATCGCCGATTGAGCCCTGCATCACCGTTGCATTGCTTACGCCGAGCGTCGCCAGATTGCCATTGGCAAGGGCGACCAGCGCGGCGTCGTCCTCGAGGCCCAGAACGCTCGCGCCGAGCGTCGCCAGCACGGCGACCGAATAACCGGTGCCCGCGCCGATATCGAGCACATCATCGCCCGCCTGCACCTCGGCCAGTTGCACGAGCCGGGCGAACAGGGCGGGCGGCGCCATGAAGCGCGACGATCCCGCTACGCCCAGCGGCTGGGCTTCGTCGATATAGGCCAGGGGCTTGCGCGCATCCGTCACGAACAGTTCACGCGGCATCCGCCCCATGGCGTTCAACAACCGGCGCTCCGTCACCTGGTGGGTGCGCAACTGGTTGTCGACCATCATCTTGCGCGCGCGTTCGTAGTCGATCATCCTGCAGCAGCCCCCTGCCCGTCCCGGTCATATGCCGGTTGTGAATATCCCCAGCGCCGCATTCTGGCAAGCCAAGACCATCGTGGCGCGACAAAAAGCCTGTAAAATGCACGCAATCGATCCGCCGCCGGAAGCCCGCCGCGACTGCAATCACCTGTCAATATGGAAAAATTTGGAGGCCGCGTCCGGAATTGAACCGGAGTACGCGGATTTGCAATCCGCTGCGTCACCACTCCGCCACGCGGCCTCACGATGGCTGTAGTTATTGAACGACAAGGGCTTATGCAAGACCCCGCGTCTCGAAGGATGAATTTTCCAAACTGGGACGCCAGGCCAAAGCCGCCAGGGGAGACTTCAAGGCCGTCGCATCCCATCCTGCAACACCCCGTCCAGCCGCCCGAGCAAGTTTTAGACGTTGCATCGCCTGGCGGCTGTACTTGCGAGCGGCGTGAAGGTCCTGGCATCTGAAACGCGAATAGCGGACACTTGGTCTTTGAGTCGTTGGCCGATGGCTGGCCCCACAGGCACCCGGCTTAGGCATAGACCGCGTGCCAGGCGCTTGTTGGTTGTTACCGGGATTTGATCGGTCGCTTGCCCATGGATTGCTTGGTAAACCTTTATTCTCGAAGGATGGCGGCCCTGGCGGAGCGAATCCGGTCTGTCGAGGCGACGATCCGCGTGGCGCTTCCACCGGAACTGCACCTCGTCCAGGGCTGGGTGCGGGAGCACTTCAGCGAGTATTGGGTCAGCGAGGTGACGGTGGCCATGGCGCATCAGCCTCCGGGTTGCCTGATCGCCGTGGTCGAGGGCGAGTTGGTTGGCTTTGCCTGCTACGATGCCACGGCACGGGGGTTTTTCGGTCCGACCGGGGTCGCCGAAAACCAGCGCGGCAAGGCTATCGGGCTGGCGCTGTTCTATCACACGCTGGCTGCGATGAAGGCTCAGGGCTATGCTTACGCCGTGATCGGTTCGGCCGGCCCCGTGGAGTTTTACGTCAAGGCTGTAGGCGCCGTACCGATCGAAGCGGACAGGCAAGACATCTACCAGGGTCTGTTGCGCGTTCGGCCCAAGTCGGAAAGCACCGATTAATATGGCATCCACACCACCGCTGGCGCTTTTCGTGGGCATGCCTGGACATGAATTGTCGGTGGACGAAAGCGCTTTCTTCCGCGAGGCCAATCCGTTCGGGCTGTTTCTGTTCCGGCGCAACCTGGACAATCCCGAGCAGGTGCGGCGCCTTTGCCGGCAGTTCCGCGAGGCGGTGGACCGCGAGGATGCGCCGGTGTTCATCGACCAGGAAGGCGGGCGCGTCCAGCGTCTCAACAATGGCAGATGGCCAAGCTTTCGTGCCTTGGGTGAATTCGGCGCGCTGGCGCGCAAGGACCTCGAACTGGGCCAGCGCGCGATGCGGCTGTCGAGCCAGGCGATGGCGACGCTGATGGCCGAACTCACCATCGACAGCGGCACGACGCCGGTGGCCGACCTGGCCCGCAAGGGCACTCATGAGGTGATCGGCCAGCGGGCTTTCGGCGACGACCCGGACCTCGTCATCGCCATGGCGCGCGAAGTGATCAATGCCATGCTGGAGGCGGGCGAACTGCCGGTCATCAAGCATATTCCCGGCTATGGGCGGGTCACCGTCGACCCGCATTTCGATTGCCCGGTGGTCGATGCCAGCCGCGAGGACTTGGCCGCCACCGATTTCCGCCCCTTCATGGCGCTCAGGGACACGCCCTGGGCCATGGTGGCCCATCTCATCTTCACCCAGATCGACCCGGAGCGTCCTGCCTCGGTTTCGCCCCTTGTCTGCAATCTGATCCGCCAGGACATTGGTTATGAGGGCGTGATCATTACCGATTGCCTGACCATGGAGGCGCTCAAGGGCACCTGGGCCGAACGTGTTACCGCGGCGCTCGATGCCGGCTACGATATTGCGCTGCATAGCCAGGGGGATCTGGCGGCCAGCCAGGCGGCGGCCCGGGCGGCACGTCCGCTGAGCCAGCAAAGCCTGGCGCGAATTGCCCGCGCGCAGGCGATGCGGGGGGCCAAGCGGGTGGACATCGCCGCCTTGCACGCCGAAGTCGAACAGATCTTCACCGACAATGGCATCGCCTAGGCGATATTCAGATGCAGAGGAGAAAACAGTGCTGAAAAAAAACGTGATCCTGGCAGCCTCCGCCATGGTTCTGGCACTGGCCGCAGCGCCGGCCAGTGCCCAGAGCGTATTGACCGCCAGTTCCGAGCAGACCACGACCTGGGTGCGCAATTTTAACCCGTTCAACCAGACCTCTGCCCGCGCCACGACCAAGGACTTCATCTATGAGCCCCTGGCGATCTTCAACCGCCTGGCGGGCAACAAGTGGGAACACCGCCTGGCGGAAAACTTCGAGCTGGCAGATGATCTTAAATCCATCAGCTTCACCTTGCGCGATGGGCTGAAATGGTCCGACGGCGAGCCGCTCACCGTCGACGACGTGGTGTTCACCTACGATTATCTGAAGAAATTCCCGGCGCTCGACTTCAACTCGATCTCGCCTCTGATGTCCTCGGTGGAAAAGGTCGACGAGCACACGGTTCGCTTCAACCTGGTGCAGCCCAATTCGCTGATTGCCACCACCATTGTGGCCATGCCCATCGTGCCCGAGCATATCTGGAAGGATGTTGCCGACCCGGTGACCTTCGCCAACGAGACGCCGGTCGGCTCGGGGCCCCTCACCGAAATCACGCGCTTCACGCCGCAGGTCTATGAGCAATGCCGCAATCCCAACTATTGGGACGCAGCCAGCCTCAAGGTCGATTGCATGCGCCTGCCCCAGCTTGCCGACAATCCGCAGGTCCTGGCGGCCCTGGCCGACGGCACGCTTGATTGGGCGACCAGCTTCATTCCCGATATCGACAATACCTTTGTCGCCAAAGATCCCGAGCACAATAAATACTGGTTCCTGCCCTCCAGCCTCGTCGCCTATACGCTCAACTTCGAGGCGCCCGACGCGAACAACAAGAAAGCCTTTACGGACGTCAATTTCCGGCGCGCGGTCAGCATGCTGATTGATCGCCAAACCATCGTCGACATTGCCGGCTATGGCTATCCGCTGATCAACGAAGATCCTGCCATGCTGGGTGAGTTCTACAAGACGTTCGGCAATCCCGAAGTCGCCACCCAGTTCGGCCAATACGGCAAGTTCAACCTCGATGCCGGCGTGGCGCTGCTCGACCAATCGGGCTATGTCGACAAGGACGGCGACGGTTTCCGCGACAATCCCGATGGTACGCCGATCAGCATCGATATCGAAATCCCCAATGGCTGGACCGACTGGATCGATGCCGTGCAGATTTCCATCGAAAGCCTACAACAGGCCGGGCTTAACGTGAGGATGAGCACGCCCGAGGAATCGGTCTGGGCTTCCGACCTGATCGACGCCAAATATTCGATGTCGCTCAATGCCATCGCGTCGGCCGCCAATCCGTACTTCCCGTATATCCGCTCGTTCAATCCGGCCGATTTCGGCAAGAGCCGCTTCTCGGCGCAACGCTGGACCGATCCAGAAGTCGTGGCCATGCTCGACAAATATACCCAGGTGAAGGACCCGGCCGAGCAGAAGTCGATCATGGATGCCATCCAGCTCAAGGTGGCGGCAGCCATGCCGGTAATCCCGGTCTACAACAGCCCGTCGTTTTACCAATACAGCACCAAACGCTTTACCGGTTGGGCCAGCGCGGACAATCCCATCACCTCGCCGGTGATCTCAAATGCCAATCCAGGCCGCCTGATCCAGCTCCTGGCGCTGAGGCCGGTGGCGCCATAGCGTCCGGTCGATTTTCGGAACGACTTTCCACGAACCATCAGTCGACGCCTCCCCCTACCAGGGGGAGGAGCCGATCAGTGGCACTGACGAGTGAGTGCCCTTACCCATATTCAATAGCCCTCCCCCTCCAGGGGCAGGAGCCTCCGGTGGATGAAGGAAAAATCGTACATGGCCTTTCTGCTCCGGCGCCTGGCATTCTATCTGGCCGCGTTCCTCGCCGCCGCAACGATCAATTTTTTCCTGCCGCGCCTGATGCCGGGCGATCCGGTGCAGATCATGTTCGCCGGCGCCGGCTCCAACCTGTCGCTGGAAAACCTCAACGCCCTCAAGCTGACCTTCGGCTTCATCGACGCCCCGATCGGCCAGCAATATCTCGCCTATCTGCAAAGCGTCTTCACCGGCGATCTGGGCCGTTCAATCAAGTATTTCCCGCTGCCGGTCACCGAGCTTCTGGCACGGGCGCTGGTGTGGACCCTGGGCCTGGTCGGCAGCGCCACCATCGTCAGTTTCACCATTGGCACCCTGCTTGGCGTGATGGCGGCCTGGCGCCGCGGCACGCTATTCGATGCGGTCGTCTCGCTGCTGGCGATCTTTTCCAGCTCGGTTCCGGCGGTGGTCATCTCGCTGACCATGCTGTTCGTGTTTGGCTATAGCCTGGGCTGGTTTCCCAACGGCTATGCCGCCGATCCGATGCTCGATCCGGCCTTTGGCTGGGGCTACATCTCGAGCGTGCTGCATCACGGTGCGCTGCCCATGTTCACCATGGTGATCGTGCTGACCGGCGGGTTCGCGGTGACCATGCGCAACAACATGATCAACCTTCTGGGTGAGGACTATATCGTCATGGGGCGTGCCAAAGGGCTCAGCGACAACCGGGTCATGCTCTGGTACGCCGCCCGGAACGCCTTGCTGCCCACGGTGTCGGCCCTGGCGATATCCATCGGCACGATACTGGGTGGCTCGCTGGTGACCGAGGTGGTGTTCAACTATCCGGGACTGGGCAATACGCTTTACCAGGCCATTCTCGCCCGCGATTACCCGGTGATCCAGGGGCAGTTGCTGATCATGACCGCAGCCATGCTGGTCGCCAACTTCGTCGTCGATCTGAGTTATGTGCTGCTCGATCCGCGCCTGAAAAAGGCCTGACCCATGCAGCTGTTTTCTCAACTCCTGCAGAACAAGAAGGCCTTGGTGGGCGTGGTTATCCTGGCCGTCATCCTGCTGGTGGCCATTTTCGCGCCGTTCCTCTCCGAATACAGCCCCACCCAGCGCGTCGGCCGCCCGCACCAGGCGCCATCGCTCGAGCACTGGCTTGGCACCACGCGCCTGGGTCATGACGTCTTCACTCGCCTGATCTACGGCGCGCGCGTCTCGCTGGCCGTCGGCTTCGGGGCCGGACTGATGATCACCGTCATCGGCACCGTGCTGGGCATCATCGCCGGCTACAAGGGTGGTGTGGTCGACGAGATCATCAACTTCTTCACCAATCTGGTGCTGGTTATACCCAACCTGCCCTTGCTGCTGGTGATCGCCGCCTTTGTCGGCCAGGCGAGCCCGCCGGTCATCGCGGTCATCCTGGGCCTGACCTCCTGGGCCTGGGGCGTGCGCGTCACCCGCTCGGAAACGCTGTCCATCCGCCAGCGCGACTATGTCAAGTCCGCCGAGATGCTGGGTGAGCCGAGCTGGCGCATCATGGCTTTCGAGATCTTCCCCAACCTGATCTCCATCGTCGGCATCAACTTCATCGGCAGCGTCATCTTCGCCGTCATCACCGAGGCGACGCTGGAATTCCTTGGCCTGGGCAATCCCAATACCGTCTCCTGGGGCATCATGCTCTACAACGCCCAGAACGCCTCGGCCCTCTCGGTCGGCGCGTGGTGGGACCTGCTGTCGCCCTGCTTCGCGCTGGCTTTGCTGGGCCTTGGCCTCGCGCTGATCAACTTCGCCATCGACGAAGTCGCCAATCCGCGCCTGCGCACCGGGGGAATGCTGGGGCGCTGGACCAGAATGGTCCGCGCGGGGGAGGGCAAGCTATGAACGTTCTCTCGATCGCCAACCTCTCCATCGACTATGTCGGCACGCAGAGCGTCTTCCACGCCGTCAAGGACGTGAGCTTCGATATTGCGCCCGGCGAATTCTTCGGCCTCGCCGGGGAGTCGGGTTGCGGCAAGTCCACCATCGCCTTCGCCATCAGTCGCCTCCATCGCCCACCGGCGCTGATCCGCTCGGGCAGCAAAATCCTGGTCGATGGTCGCGACGTGCTCGCGCTCGACGATGCCGAGTTGCGCAGGTTCCGCTGGCGCGAGGTCGCCATGGTGTTCCAGAGCGCGATGAACTCGCTCAACCCGGTCTTGACTGTCGAGGCCCAATTTTATGATGTGCTCAAGACCCATAGCGGCATGTCGCGCGCGGCGGCCCGTCAGCGCGCCGCTGAGCTGCTCGCCCTAGTCGACATCCCAATCGACCGCCTGGCTGCCTACCCGCACCAGCTTTCGGGCGGCATGCGCCAGCGCATCGTCATCGCCATCTGCCTGGCGCTCAATCCAAAACTGCTGATCATGGACGAGCCGACCACCGCGCTCGACGTGGTCGTGCAGCGCGAAATCCTGCAGCGCATCGATGCGCTGCGTCGGCAATTGGGTTTTTCGGTGCTGTTCATCACCCATGACCTGGCGCTGATGGTGCAGGTGAGCGATCGGATCGGCATCATGCTGGAAGGCGAGCTGATCGAGGTCGATGCGGCGCAGGCGATCTATTCCGCGCCGCGCCACGATTACACGCGAAAACTCTGGGCCTCGATGCCGCGCCTGCACGGCCAACAGATCGCGCAGGATGACAAATGAGCGATACCGCGCCCATTATCGCCCTCGACAATGTCTCCAAAGTCTTCGGTCGCGCCGAGGCCCGCGTCTATGCGGCGCGCTCGATCTCGTTTGCCCTCCATCCAGGCCGCACCGTGGCGCTCGTCGGCGAGTCCGGATCGGGCAAGACCACGGCGGCCCGCTTGATCATGCGCGAATACCGGCCGGACGAAGGACGCCTGTTGTTTCGCGGCTCACCCGTCGATGGCAGCCTCAAGGCGTATCGGGGGGCGGTGCAGATGGTGTTCCAGGACCCGTTTTCCTCGCTCAACCCCGTCCATACCATCCGCTATCACCTGGAGCGTCCACTACGGCTGCATCAGCCGACGCTGAGCGGCGCAGCACGCCAGGCGGCCATCGCCGAGCTGCTGGCAAGGGTCAAGCTCGATCCAGCACTGATCGCGGCCAAATACCCCCATGAGCTGTCCGGTGGCCAGCGGCAGCGCATCAGCATCGCGCGCGCCCTGGCGGTCGATCCCGAGGTGATCATCGCCGATGAGCCGACCTCCATGCTCGACGTCTCGGTGCGCCTGGGCATCCTCAACCTGCTCAACGACATGAAGCGCCAGCTGGGATTGGCGGTGCTTTACATCACCCACGACATTGCCACGGCCCGTTACGTCGCGGAGGACATCATGGTCATGTATGCCGGCCAGATCGTGGAATGGGGCGCGACCGAAAGCGTGCTGGGCAATCCCCAGCACCCCTATACCAGGCTGCTGCTCTCCGCCGTTCCCGATCCCGACCGCCGCTTCACCGACGCAAGGCTCGGTGACGAGCTCAGCCAGATCGAAGTGATCCGCCGGCAATCAGCCATCGCGCAACCCGAAGTGCGTGAGGTCGGCGCCAACCACTTCATTCGCCCAATGCCGGCATAGGCGGCGTCAAATGCGCCGAAATGCCGTAGGCTCCCCGCCGCCAAGACGGCTGATGCGCGCCTGTGCCTCGGCCAGCGGCTCGATAGCTACAGCCATGTGCCAGCCGTTGGCGTGAATGATGTCGGTCTCGCTGGTCATGATCGCCACATGGCCGCGCCAGAAGACCAGGTCGCCGCGCCGCAGCGCCGCAACCGGCTCGCCCATCGCCGCTTGTTGGTCGCTGTCGCGACGGCACGCTCGGCCGCAGGCGTAAAGCGCCTGCTGCACCAGACCGGAACAGTCGAGCCCCAGGCTCTCGCGCCCGCCCCAATAATATGGCGTACCGACGAACCGCTCGGCGACCGCGACGTAGTCTGGCTCGGCCTGGCCGATGGGAACCAGATGCTCCTGCACGAACCAACCGCCCGTCGTCTTGACGAAGCGACCCTCCTGCCCCTCGGCGGCAATGAGGGCGTTCATCGAATAGATCCCGGTGGGTGAGGCCTTGATGCTGGGCGCACTGAACGCGTAGGTACGCAGCGCCCGCACGGTATGGGTCGGCGCCGTCGGCGGCCCGCCCAGTGCCATAGCCTCGACATAACCGACATAACCATCGCGCGCCGCCTGGCCAAAAGCCCAGCCGTCCACCTCGTCCAGTACCTCGAATAGCTCGCCGAACAGCACCTGGTCGAGCTGTTCGGCGCCAGGCGACGGTGCGCGGCGCAGGGCGGCGGAGGGGATCACGGTTTGGCGCACGGTCGTGTCGATGTAGCGGGAAGCCGGGACGATGCCGTTCAGCGAGCGGGCAGCGATGCCCTCGCGCGCCAGGGTCAGGCGGGGATCAGGCAAGGTCGGCCTTCATCATGGCGCGGACAAAATGCGCCGTCGCGTGCCGCTTGCCGGTCATGAAGTGGAAATCGCCCATGGCGGAAGGCTAACGCAACGAGCGCGACCTGTCACGCGCAGAAACCCCGCAACAGCGTCGTCTTGCCCGCGCGGCCGGTGCGGGTCGGACACTGCCAATGGCAGCTTCGAACCAACCGGGATGACCACGCCTTTACATCAGCGCAATGGTGGCCGATCTTGTGGTATTGAACTGGTATGGTTTTGAGGAACGAGCATGGCCTTACTCAGTTTGCGTGAGGTCAAGAAGAGTTCAAGACCGAAGCATGACCGCGTACCTCGGCGTTGATATCGGCGGGACGGCATCGCGCTGGGTTCTGCTAGATGCTGATGGGGCCGTCATCGCCCGTGGTTCCGCTGCCGGCGCGACAGGCCATGTGTTCAATCCGGCCGAACGCGAGCGCCTGTTGGCGACGCTCTCCACCATTGCCGAAGCCGCGCGCAATTTCTCACCCACCGCCGCCTGCCTGGGTATTACCGGATTGGGCGACAGCGTGCATGATGTGGTGCGTGACATGGTGGCTGCCCTCTTGGGCATAGCACCTTCGGCCATTCAGCTTGGCAACGATATGGAGCTGGCATTTCGCGCCACGTTCGCGCCGGGCACGGGGCACCTGATCTCGGCGGGCACCGGATCGATCGGGCTGCACCTGACCACCGACGGGCAACTGATCCGCGTCGGCGGCCGCGGGTTGTTGATCGACGATGCCGGCTCCGGCACCTGGATCGCACTCAACGCCCTCGACCAGCTCTATCGACGGATCGATGAAACCGGCGGTCCAGCCGACGCGGCGTTACTCGCTGCCGAACTCTATGCCGACATTGGCGGCGAAGGCTGGGAGCAGACCCGCAGCTTCGTTTATGGCGGCGATCGTGGCCGCATCGGCGCCCTGGCGCAGGCAGTGGCGCGCGCGGCAAGCCAGGGGGATCCGGTCGCAAACGACATCCTGGCGCGCGCGGCGATCGAATTGGCGCGTCTGGCCAGTGCGCTGATTGCCAGGGCCGGTCCCTTGCCCGTTGCTTTCATCGGCGGCATCATCACGCTGCATCCGGGCATCAAGCCGGCCCTGAAAGCGGCCCTGCCCCAGGCCGTAATGAGCTTTCCCCAGATCGACGCCGCAGCCCATGCGGCCCAATGGGCGCGGGACATCCATGGGGACGCGGTGACGGGGATCGTGCACGCATCCCTGCCGGACCCGAAAGCCTAGTCGAACCGGGTGACGCTATAGGGCGTCGGATCGATGAACGGCGCCTGGTTGGTCATCATGTCGGCCAGCAGCCGCCCCGTGGCGGGTCCCAGGGTTAGTCCATGATGCGCATGGCCCAGCGCCAGCCACAGTCCCTCGCGGCCTTCGGGACCAATGATCGGCTTCATGTCCGGCGTGCAGGGACGCGCGCCCATCCAGGGGCTTGGGTCGAGCCGCTCACCCAATGGATAGGACACGGCGGCGATTCTCTCGGCGGCATCGAGTTGGGCGAGATTGGGCGGCGCGTCGAGCAGGGCGAACTCTGCCCCCGTGCTCAGGCGAATGCCGCGGTTCATCGGTGCGAGCAAAAACCCGGCCTCGTCGTAGATCGGCATGGTGATGCCAACATTGCCACGGGGGGCATAATGCATGTGGTAACCGCGCTTGACGCCCAGCGGCAGCCGGCGGCCGAGCTTGCGCAGCATCTGGTCCGACCACGGCCCCAAGGCAATGACGGCCTCCCTGGCGCTCATTGCTCCATGCGCACCATCAACCTCCCAGCGGCCGGCCACGCTGCGCAATGTCATCGCATCGCCGGTCACCAACTGGCCGCCCAAGCTCTGGAACAGGCGCAGATAGGCCTGCGTCAGGGCGAGGGGATCGCGCACGGTCCAGGGCTGGGTCCAGTGGATAGCGCCGGCAAGTTCTGCGGTGACGCCCGGCTCCCGCAACCGCAGGGCATCGGCGTCGAGCGCCTCGTGATCGAGGCCGAACCGCTCAAAGGACTCCGCCTGTTCGCGCGCGGCCCGATAGCTTTCGTCACTGCGATAGGCCTGCATCCAGCCGGCCTTGCCGATCAGATCGGCGGCGCCGGCCTCTTCGATTAGCGGGGCATGTTCGCTCACGGCATGGGCGATGAACTTGGAATAATCCTCGACGATGGCGCGGTAGGACGAAGCGCGCGAAGCCCACCAATACTGCGCCAGGAACCGTGAAATCTGCGGCAGCGCGCGCCACTGGAACCGCATGGTCGTGCTCTGGTTGCGGGCATAGTTGAGCAGCGCCGGCAGGTTTTGCGGAAACAGATGCGGCGCCACGCCCTCGCGCTGGATCAGCCCGGCATTGCCGAACGACGTTCCCTCGCCCGCGCCTTGCCGATCGACCAGCACGACCGAGCGACCGCGCTTGACCAGATGGATGGCCACGCTGACGCCGACGATCCCGGCGCCAAGCACAAGGACATCCGTCTTCATCAGCAAACTCCATGCGGTCGAATCAATGCCGCTCATGCATCGCCAATTTTAGGCGGCTGGCAATCGGGCTCAGCTGGAATTTGGTGCCGGAAAGTGGGTTTGGCGCATCTCGGACGGCCATGCTGGACGGGCGACAAACACTGTCATTGAAGCGTCGTCTCGGCATGCTTGGTGGCGACCAGCAAGCCCCAGGAGCCGACGATGACTGATCGCCAGAAGACGCGCGAGCGTCCCAACCCGCGCCGTGCCTTTGCCCAGAGCTATGGCTCGTTGCTCAATGAGGGGTTCAATCGCCGAACCCTGCTCAAGGGCTTCCTGGCCAGTTCCGCCGTTGCAGCCATGGGTGGCAGCTTTGGGGTTGGCCGCGCGGCCGCTGCCGAGGGTGCCTCGACGCTGACTTTCACGGAACTGTCCCGGGTGCGCGATGCCCAGGATCACTGGCCGGAAGGCTATGATCGCCAAGTGCTGCTGCGCTGGGGCGATGCGATTTTTCCCGATAGCCCGGACTTCGATCTCGCGACGCTCAATGGCGCCGCCGCCGAGCGTCAGTTCGGCTACAATAACGATTTCACGGTGTTCCTGCCGCTGCCGCTTGGCTCCAAGAGCAACGATCGCGGCCTGCTGCTGGTCAGCCACGAATATGCCAGCCCGTTCCTGATGTTCCCCGGCCTGACCATCGAGGACTATAAGGAGAAGATGACCGAGGACCAGATCCGCGCGGTCATGGCCTCAACCGGCGTCTCCGTCGTCGAGATCAAGCGCAACGGCGCGCAGTGGGCGGTGGTCAAGGACGGCGAGTATAATCGCCGCATTCATATGGGCACCGAAATGGCGATTTCCGGCCCCGCTGCGGGCGATGATCGCCTGAAAACCAAGGCCGATCCGACCGGCACCGTGGTGTTCGGCACCATTTCCAACTGCAACGGCGGCCTGACGCCCTGGGGCACGATGCTGTCGGGCGAAGAAGGCGCGATGGACGTGTTCGCCGGCGACTACACGACGCTGGCCAACCAGGAACTGGTGGAGCGCCAAGGCTGGGACGAAGACGAAAACGACATCTATGCGGTATCGCGCGTCGAGCCGCGCTTCAAGTTCGAGAACGAACCCAATGAATGGATGAAGTTCGACTGGGTGGTCGAGATCGACCCATTGGACCCCACAGCCAAGCCGATCAAGCGCACGGCGCTGGGCCGCATGACCCATGAAGGCGCTCAGGTCAGCCTGGCGCCGGATGGGCGGGTCGTGGTGTTCATGGGCGACGACGACGATTTCGAATATCTCTACCGCTTCGTTACGCGCGACAAATATGATCCGGACAACCGCGCGGCCAATAAGGATCTGCTCGACAATGGCACGCTGTCGGTCGCCCAGTTCGCCAGCGACGGCAAGATGACGTGGATCGCGCTGGTTGCCGGCGAGGGCCCACTGACGGCAGAAGCCGGCTTTGCCAGCCAGGCCGACGTGGTGCTCAACACGCGTGCCGCCGCCGACCTGGTCGGTGCCACCCCGATGGATGCGCCCGAGGGTTTCATTCCCCACACCGGCACCGGCAAGCTCTATGTGGCCATGACCGAAAACGAGGACCGGTTGCCGGCGGGCGAGGATGACCGCGAAAGCGTCAACGCCGCCAATCCGCGCGGGCCAAATCCGCATGGTCATCTGCTTGAACTGGTGCCGCCAGGCGCGCCCGATGCGCCCGACCATGCCGCCGACAGCTTCACCTGGGACGTCTTTGCGCTGTGCGGCGATCCGGGCAAGCCGGAGGACGAGTGCCTTTATCACCCCGACACCACGGCCAATGGCTGGTTCACCGATCCCGACAATATCGGGGTCGATCCGGCCGGGCGCATCTGGGTCACGACCGACGGTCCGCCGCCCGAGGGCATGGCCGATGCGGTTTATGCCATGGATACTGAAGGCGATGGCCGCGCCCTGCCCCGGCTGTTCTACATTCCGCCGACCGGCTCGGAAGCCTGCTCGCCGACCTTCACGCCGGACGCGACCAGCCTGTTCCTGTCGGTACAGCATCCGGGCGAGCTGCGGATGGACGACATGGAAGACGCTTCGTCCATGGCCGACGCCGGCACGTCCTGGCCGGACTTCGCCGACGCCATGCCGGCGCGTCCGTCCCTCGTGGTCCTGACCAAGCGCGACGGCGGTGTCGTCGGAAGCTGATCAAAATCCGGGCCGAGCGCCTTTGCGACATGCACGGGCGCTCGGACACCGATTGGCGCTTCACCAATCAGTGGCACTTGCATAGGTTTGCCCGCAAAAGCGAGGGCATGACCGTGACCGACACAGCAAGAGGCCAGCACATGGCCCGCAGCGATTTTGCGCAACCGCTGATGGCGGGCGCATTGGCGGCGGTGGTTGGCTATGCCAGCACCTTCACCTTGGTGCTGGCGGCGCTAAGCGGCGCCGGCGCATCGCCGCAGCAGGCGGGCTCCGGGCTGTTTTCGGTCTGCGTCGCTATCGGCATCCTCAATATCGCGGTCAGCTCTCGCAGCCGCATTCCCGTCAGCTTTGCCTGGAGCACGCCCGGCGTGGCTTTTTTGTTGACCGTGGGCGAACCGGTGGGCGGTTATCCGGCGGTAGCTGGCGCGTTCCTCGTCGCGGCTGGGCTGATCGTGCTGGCAGGGCTGATCAAACCCTTTGCCAGGCTGGTAGCCGCCATTCCGGCGCCGATCGCCAATGCCATGCTGGCGGGCATGCTGCTGACGCTGTGCCTGGCGCCGATCACCGCCGTCGCGGAAATGCCGGCACTGGCGCTGCCGATCCTGCTCGCCTGGGCCATCGGGCTTCGCTTTGCGCGGCGCTATGCCGTGCCGATCGCGGTGGTGGCGACAGGTATCGCGCTGGCTTTGTCCACCAGGCTGGCGCCGGGCGCGCTTGATGGAAGCTGGCCCAGTATCGCGCCGATCATGCCGGTGTTCACGCTGGACGCCATCTTGCGCATCGGCTTGCCGATGTTCATCGTCACCATGGCCTCGCAGAACCTGCCGGGCCTGGCGGTGATGCAGGCCAATGGCTTTTCGCCGAAGCCGGCGCCGCTGTTCGTCATGACCGGCATCGGCAGCGCGTTGACGGCGCTGTTCGGCGGGCACAGCATCAACCTGGCGGCGATCACCGCGGCAATCTGCGCCGGCCCCGAGGCGCATCCCGATCCGGCCAAGCGCTGGCCCGCCCCGGTGGCTGCGGGGGTGGTCTATTTGTTGCTCGCACCCGGCGCGAATTTGGCGGCCGCCTTCATTGCCGCCGCGCCGCCGATCCTGATCCAGGCCGTTGCCGGGCTGGCGCTGCTGTCCAGTCTCGCGGCGGCGCTGGGCGGGGCCCTGGCGGACGAAGAAGCGCGCCTGCCGGCAATCGTCACCTTCGTCACCACCGCCTCGGGAGTCTTGATCCTGGGGGTCGGCGCGCCGTTCTGGGGCCTGATCGGCGGCATAGCCTTGCTGGTGGTCCTGCGGCTTGGCGCCAACAAATCGCCGCCACCCATCGCATCATGAGCATACCTCACGCGGTCATCATTGCCGGCGGGCAAGGCGACCGCCTGGGCGGCGTGCGCAAGGCCGAACTTCGGCTGGGCGGACAACGGCTGATCGATCGCGTCAGCACCGCGCTGGGCCCTGTGGTCTCTCCGCTGCTGGTGGCGAGCGGTCCGGGGCATCGCGTCCCGCAAGGCGATTACCCGGGCGTGCCGGATTTGTCCGCAACCCCGAGCGGACCATTGGCAGGGTTGGCGGCGGCGGTCGACTGGCTGGCCGAGAATGGCGCCACCGACGGCTTGTTGGTCTCCGTGGCCGTCGACACTCCCTTCCTGCCGCCGGATTTCGTCGCGGTCATGATCGCCGCGCTCGGCTCGAACGCTGCGGTGTACGCGAGTTGGGGCAACGATTTTTACCCCCCCAACGCTCTTTGGCGGCTTGAGTGTATTGCAGCGCTTCCAGAGCGGATTCGCGCCGGCACGGCACCGAAAAGTCTGCGGGCCTCGCTGGTCGAGTTAGGTGCCAACCCGCATGACTGGCAGGCACAAAGCCCGCTCAATCCCTTCGACAACCTCAATACGCTTGGCGATCTGATCCGGCTGGGACGTCGAGCCGCGCAATTGGCATCGGACAGCGCGCAATGAGGGCTTGGCAAAGCAAACCAAGTTCGCTACATGGACCTCGCCTTCGCAAGACGGCGCACGAATGTATTCCGCGGTAGCTCAGTGGTAGAGCAATCGGCTGTTAACCGATTGGTCGTAGGTTCGAATCCTACCCGCGGAGCCATTCGTCCCCATAATATTGCGATTTGTTGTGACCTCCGACCATCCGGTCCCCCACATCTTGAGCTTGAATATCAGAGGCGTCGCTCGCCCTCGCTTTGACGTATCGCAGCTTGCCTTTGATGTGCGCGTTTAACGCCGCTTAACCCGCCTGTGGTCTAAGGGTCTGGCAACCCCAGTGGACCATCATGTTTGCCATTTCCTGCCTGTTCGCCATCGGCCTCATCTTCGTTCTGAGCATCGACCTGCAACGCCACAAGCGCCGCTAGGGCTTGCGATCAAAGCCGCGTCACGGCAGCGTATAGGCCATCACGTAGTCGCCCGGCTTGGTGCCGACCGAGCCATGTCCACCGGCCACGATCAGCACATATTGCTTGTCGCCGACCGTATAGGTCATCGGCGTGGATTGGCCGCCCGCCGGCAGCCGCGCTTCCCACAGCTGATTGCCGGTGGTGACATCGTAGGCGCGCAGGAAATCATCCACCGATGCCCCGAGGAAGGCAACGCCGCCCTTGGTGATGATCGGCCCGCCGATTCCGGGCACGCCCACCTTGAACGGCAGCGGCAAGGGCGTCATGTCGCGCACGGTGCCGTTGCGATGCTTGTAGGCGATTTCGCCGGTACGCAGGTCGGCGCCAGCCACAAAACCCCAGCCGGGGGCCTGGCAGGGAATGCCCAGCGGCCCGAGGAACGGGCCCATGACCACGCCATAGGGCGCGCCGTCGTTACGGTTCAATCCCTGCTCGCTACCCTTTTCGCCCTGCCCGCGCTTGGGAATGTCCGCTGCCGGCACCAGGCGCGAGGTGAACGCGAGATAGGTGGGCATGCCAAACATGATCTGCCGTTCGGGATCGATGGCGATCGAGCCCCAGTTGAAGGTGCCGAAGTTGCCGGGATAGACAATCGATCCCTGCAACGATGGCGGCGTGTAGCGGCCTTCATAGCGGTTCTGGTGCAGTTCGATCCGGCACATCATCTGGTCGAACATGGTGATGCCCCACATGTCCTGCTCGCGCAGCGGCGCCGGCTTGAAGCTGAGGGCCGATGTGGGTTGCGTTGGCGCCGAAAAGTCGCCTTGAACGGCGCCTTGCGGGGCCGGCTCTTCGGTAATGGGCAGGATGGGTGCGCCGGTGCGCCGGTCCAGTACGTAAATATCGCCCTGCTTGGTGGGCACCACCAGCGCTGGAACCGGCGTGCCATCGGCATTTGTGATATCAAGCAGCGCCGGTTGGGCCGGAACATCCATGTCCCATAGGTCGTGATGAACGAACTGGTTGACCCAGATGTCACGGCCCGTGGCGATGTCGAGCGCGACCATGGACGAGGAATATTTCTCGACGCTCGCCGTGCGGCCAATGCCGATCTGGTCGGGCACCTGGTTGCCCAGCGGCACATAGATTTGCCCCAAAGCCGCATCGACGGAAAATACCGACCAGCTATTGGGCGAATTGGCCGTGTAGGTGGCGCCGCCGGCAATATCGATCGGCGTGGTCTGGCCGGGATTGCCCGAGTCCCAATTCCATACCAGTGCCCCGGTCAGGGCATCGAAGGCCCGGATGACGCCCGATTGCTCCGTGGTGGAATAATTGTCGTTGACCGCACCGCCGATGACCAGCTTGCCATCGACCGCCACGGGCGGCGAGGTGGAATAATAATAGCCAGCCGGAACGAAGGGCATGCCCGCTTCCAAGTGCAGCGTGCCCTGGTCGGCAAAACCGGGACAAACCGCGCCATTGGCCGCATCGAGCGCGATCAGCCGTGCATCGGCCGTCGGCAGGTAAACGCGTTCGGCACAGGCTGTTCCCGGCGCAGCGGTCGGATCGGCCCAATAGGTCACGCCCCGGCAGGTCTGGTGCTGGCGATCCGGGTTCATGCCCGAATTGGCGTCGAACCGCCATTTCTCGGCACCCGTGGCCGCGTCGAGCGCGATCGCCAGGTTGTGCGGCGTGCAGATGTATAACGTGTCGCGCACCTTGATCGGGGTCACCTGATAGGTGGTTTCGCCGACGTCGTCGGGCCGCTTCACGTCGCCGGTCTGGTAGGTCCAGGCCGGCTGCAAGCTGGCGACATTCTGCGTGGTGATCTGCGCCAGCGGGGAATAGCGCTGGCCATAGGGCGTGCGGCCATATTGCTGCCAGTCGCCGTCATCGAAATCGGCCCCCAGGTTCGGGTTTGCGATCACCGAGGCGGTGTTCAGCGAGCCGGCGATGTCCTGGGGGTCCTGGAACATGGCATAGACGGCAACGACGATGGCCACGAGATTTGCCAGGGTCAGCCCGATCGTGCTGGCGCTCCAGCCGCGCCCGCCGGCCAGACGGCCCCTGATCCAAGGCATCCACAGCCAAAGACCCAAGACGACGATGACCCCACCCCGCGCGCCAAGCTGCCACCAGTCGAAGCCGACTTCCCAGACGGCCCACGCGATCGAGCCGACCACGAGCGCCGCATAAACCCAAAGCGCTGCGCTGCGCCGGCGAAACAGGAAATAAGCGGAGAGGAGAAACGCCAGCCCCGCGATCAGGTAATACCAGCTGCCACCCAGCGCGGTCAGCCATGCGCCTCCTCCGGCAAGCGCCAAGCCGATGAGCGCAAGGACGATGGCGGTCAGGATCACAAGCATAGGACGCTCCTAGTGGCGCAGCGGGCATCTGCAATCCTTCAAGCGTCCGCGCCCCGATTGGTTCCTGCGCGCGGACGGGTTATGCGGCAGGCGCATTGCCAGTACCGGGAGAGCGGAGTAGGACAGCCGCAAACGTAAGCCCGGTGCGGCACGGCATCGGTGCGCGCCCATGAAGGTATCGCTGCCATGAGCAATGGAATCGACACGGACGGCGAAAGCCAGATCACCCTCACCCGCATCATCGAGGCCGACCTCGAGGACGTTTTCGCCGCCTGGACCGACCCCGCGCTGATCGAGCAATGGCAGGCCGATTATGCCGAAGTCGATCCGTTCGAGGGCGGCGACTACAAGTTCGTCACCGAAGGGGATGACGATGATCCCGGCGAGCACATCGTTTCGGGTGAGTTCCTGCAGTTCGTTGAGAACGAACGGCTGGTGATGAGCTGGGTGCACAAGGACGACGACAGCGGGGATGAGCTGATCTTCGTGCTCGATATCGCCTTCAAGGCCGTGGGAGACGGTCGTACCAGCATCACCATCGTGGAGCGCGGCGTGGCGCATGCCGATCCGCAATCGCGGATTTTTTCCATCGAGGCCTGGAATGGCGCGCTGGAGCAACTGGCCGAACTGATGGAGTGATCCAGCCGCTGTTCCGGCGCGTATGGGTTCCCCAAAAGGGGAAATCGACATGGGCGAACGCACCGCGCTGGTCTGGCTGCGCAACGATCTGCGGCTGGCGGATAATCCGGCGCTGCATGCCGCCTTCGACGCGGCTGACAGGGTCGCGGCGCTCTATGTCCACCAGAGCGATCCGGACGTGCGGGCGCCCGGCGGCGCGGCCAGATGGTGGCTGCATCACAGTCTGGCGGATTTGAACGAGGAGCTGGCCAAGCTCGGGGTGCGCCTGTCGGTGCATACCGGCAGCGCCCTCGATACGGTGCGCGCCGCCCTCAAGGACAGTGGCGCGACCAGCGTCTTCTGGAACCGTCGCTACGGCCCGGCAGAGGCCAGGACCGACCTCGTGGTGGAAAACATGCTGCGCGCCGAGGGCGTCGATATCGGCACCTTTGCCGCCAATGTCCTGGCGGAGCCGTGGACGGTGAAGACCGGTGCTGGCAATCCATTTTCGGTCTACACCCCGTTCTGGAAGGCGCTGAAGGGCCAGCATATCCCCACGCCGCTGCCGGCGCCCAAGGGCCGATCGCCGATCAAGCCCATTCCGGTGGATACCGATTACCGACAGCCCAGATGGGCCGGCAAGCTCACCCCGTATTGGCACATCGGGGAAGCCGGCGCCCACGAAGCGCTGGCGGTTTTTATCGACGGCGGCCTGCCTGATTATCCCCAGGGGCGCGATTTTCCTGCTCGCGCCGTCACGTCGAGACTGTCACCGCATCTGCGGTTCGGCGAGATCAGTCCGCGCCAGATATGGCATGCCGGACATGGCCTGGCCGCACGCGAGCCGCACCGGGCGGAGACGGTCGACAAATTCCTGTCCGAGCTGGCCTGGCGCGATTTCAACTACCACCAGCTCTATCACCGCGAGGATATCGCCACCGTGCCGATGCAGGGCAAATACGCCACGATGACCTGGCGGGATGCGCCAGGCGAGTTGGCGGCCTGGCAGCAGGGCCGCACGGGCTTTCCCATTGTCGATGCCGGCATGCGCGAGATGTGGGCAACCGGGTTCATGCAGAACCGCGTGCGCATGCTGACGGCGTCCTTGCTGGCCAAGAATTTGCTGATCGACTGGCGGCGGGGCGAGCAATGGTTCTGGGATTGCCTCGTCGATGCCGACGACGCCAACAATCCCGGCAATTGGCAATGGGTGGCCGGGTCCGGGCTGGATGCCTCGCCCTATTTCCGCATTTTCAACCCGGTGACGCAGGGCGAGCGGTTCGACGTCGAGGGCGCCTATGTGCGCCAATGGGTGCCCGAATTGGCCAAGCTGCCCGACCAATGGGTGCAGCAGCCGTTTGCCGCGCCAGCCGACGTGTTGCGGCAGGCCGGCATCGTGCTCGGCCAGACCTATCCCCAGCCCATCGTCGATCTGAAAACTTCGCGCGTCCGCGCCCTTGAGGTGGCGCGCGAGCTCTGATCGTGGGAATGGCGTTGCGGGTTGGCGGGCAATGGCGGCAGGGTATGCGCGAAACCAGCGCGGTTGGGAAAAGCCATGCCGCTCGGGCACTTGGCGCTTGTGGACGGGCAGGGGCGCGCCTAACATTACCCTTCCTCCAGCACGAAACATGCCATGTCCAAGCACCAAGACCTGATTTCCGCCATCGGCAATACGCCGCTGATCCGCCTCAACCGCGTCTCGACGCTGACGGGATGCGAAATCTGGGGCAAGGCGGAATTTCTCAATCCGGGTCAGTCGGTCAAGGACCGCGCGGCGCTGTTCATCATCCACGATGCGGTCAAGAGCGGCGCCTTGCGGCCCGGCGGCACCATCGTGGAGGGCACGGCGGGCAATACCGGCATCGGGCTGACGCTGGTGGCCAATTCGCTCGGCTTCAAATCGGTGATCGTCATTCCCGATACCCAGAGCCAGGAAAAAAAAGACGCTCTGCGGCTCTATGGCGCCGAGCTGATCGAAGTGCCGGCCAGGCCCTACAAGGACCCCAACAACTACATCAAGGTGTCGCAGCGCCTGGCGGAAAAGCTGGCGCGCGAATTGCCCGATGGTGCGATCTGGGCCAACCAGTTCGATAATGTCTCCAACAAGCGCGCCCATGTGGAAACCACCGGCCCCGAAATCTGGCGCCAGACCGGCGGGCGGATCGATGGTTTCATCTGCGCCGTCGGCTCGGGCGGTACGCTGGCCGGCGTCGCCGAAGCGCTGCGCGAGCGCAATAGCGACGTGCAGATCGGCCTTGCCGATCCCGAAGGCGCCGCGCTCTACAGCTATTACACGACCGGCGAGCTGAAATCGGCGGGCAATTCCATCACCGAAGGCATCGGCCAGGGCCGGATCACGGCGAATTTGGAGGGCCTCAAGATTGACCGCGCCTACCAGATCCCCGATGGCGAGGCCCTGCCCTATGTGTTCGACCTGCTCGAACACGAGGGACTGTGCCTGGGCGGCTCCAGCGGCATCAACATCGCCGGCGCCGTGCGCCTGGCCAACGACCTGGGCCCCGGCAAGACCATCGTCACGATCCTCTGCGACTACGGCAATCGCTACCAATCCAAACTCTTCAACCCCACCTTCCTGCGCGACAAGGGCCTGCCCGTCCCCACCTGGCTCGAAGGCCGCACGCCGATCGACATCGCGTCGGTGATGGAGCCGGTTTAGGATTGGTTGGGGTCGTCGTTTATCCCCGATCCCTCGCCTCTTGCCCGCCTTGGGCACAACACCACCCCACCCACGGTGTCACACCGGCGCAGGCCGGTACCCATCCCGAGATGCACCCCGGCCGCAAGGTGGTAGTAACACCGCAACATCGTGGCTCCCCACCCCCTCCCAACCTCCCCCATCAAGGGGGAGTGTTTACATTAGACTTGGAAAGGATTCTTCTCGGCTCGCTGGAGTGGTGATTTGGGAGGAACGGATGAATTGTCCTGATTGTGGCGGCGCTAGGTTGCGCCGGACCGGTCTGAAA
>NZ_CAXTKA010000011.1:0-145863 GCF_964244875.1 uncultured Devosia sp. | reverse complement strand
CGGGCCTCACCTGCTCGGCCGTGGAAATGGGCGCCAAGGGCGACCTCGGCATCGAACTGAACCTCGACATGGTTCCGGTCCGCGAAACCGCCATGACGCCCTACGAGATGATGCTGTCCGAAAGCCAGGAGCGCATGCTCATGGTCCTCCATCCCGAAAAGGAAGCCGAGGCCCGCGCCGTCTTCGTCAAGTGGGAACTCGATTTCGCCACCGTCGGCATCACCACCGACGATTTGCGCTTTCGCGTGATGTGGCAGGGGGAGGAAGTCGCCAACCTGCCGATCAAGGACCTTGGCGACGAAGCCCCCGAATATGACCGCCCCTGGGTCGAAGCCAAGAAATCCAGCATGCTGGCGCCAAACGACGTCCCGCAGATGGATGTCGCCGACGCCCTTCTTGCCCTGATCGGTGGTCACCAGATTGCTTCCCGCCGCTGGGTCTATGAGCAATACGACACCTTGATTCAGGCAAATTCCCTGCAGCGCCCCGGGGGCGATGCTGGCGTCATCCGCGTCGAGGGTCATCCCACCAAGGCGCTGGCTTTTACCTCCGACGTCAATCCGCGCTATTGCGAAGCCGACCCCTATGAAGGCGGCAAGCAGGCCGTCGCCGAAGCCTGGCGCAACCTGACCGCCACCGGCGCCGATCCCCTCGCCGCCACCGACAACCTCAACTTCGGCAATCCCGAACGTCCTGAAATCATGGGGCAATTGGTAGAGGCCATCAGCGGTATCGGCGACGCTTGCCGCGCGCTCGACTTCCCCATCGTTTCGGGCAATGTGTCGCTATATAACGAAACTAGCGGCAAAGGCATCCTGCCCACCCCCACCATTGGCGGCGTCGGCCTGCTGCCCGATTGGTCGCAGATGGCGCGCATCGGCTTTGCAGCGGAAAACCAGGTGATTCTCCTGGTCGGCTCGCCTGTCAACCGCGGCAGCCACCTCGCGCAATCGATCTACATGCGCGACCTGTTCGATCGCAAGGACGGCCCGCCGCCCCCAGTCGACCTCGCCCACGAGCGCCGCACCGGCGATTTCGTCCGCAAGCTGATCCGCTCGGGCGTGGCCACCGCCGTCCACGATCTCTCCGACGGCGGCCTCGCGTTGGGCCTGGCCGAAATGGCCATTGCTTCGGGCATCGGCGCCACCGTCACCGACATCACCAGCGCCGACCCGATCCCGCAATTCTTCGGCGAAGACCAGGGCCGCTACCTCGTCACCATCAATCTCGACCCGCAAGGCGAAGACATCGTCGCCCTCTGGGACGAAGCCAAATCCCTGGGCATCCACGCCCCTTGGATCGGCTCCACCGGCGGCGCCGACCTCATCCTCGGCGACGCCCGCCCGGTTCCCATTGCCGCCCTCAAAACCGCCCACGAGAACTGGTTCCCCACGTTCATGGCCGGCGAATGACCTCTTGGGCGCGGTTTTCTGCAAGTTTCGCGTCGCGCCTGCGCGCACGCTTGCACCTGAGCCTGTTCAAGACCGCGTATCTGCGCGCGTTAAGCGAGCTGCCCACGATAACGGGCCCCGCTATCGTGGTTGGCAGCGCCCCCAATCCGCACCCACCAAAGGGGCTGGACGACACCTGGTTCGTCATCAGCGTCAATGCCTCCCAGGTCACTGCCGAGCAGTTTGGTTTGCCTCGACCCAACCTCACGATCCTGCGCGACAATATTTTCTTTCGCGGCAATGTGTCCGTCCCCACCGAGATTCACGATGCGCTATGGGCTGCGCTGCGCGGCCGGCAAACCGCCCACGCTGTCGCCATCATGGGCAGCAGCGAGGACAAGGGCGCCACCGCGCAACTCGCCATCCATGACTACCGCGCCGACCGCGTCACCGAACTCGATCGCCACGTCCGTGGCGCGATCATCGTGGAAATGTCCGGCCTCTCTCTCGTCGGGCTCAGCGCGGGCATCTCGAACGGCATCTTCGCCGCCTTACTGGCGCTGAAGCAGGGCGCCAATCCGGTCGTCATGTCCGGCTTCTCGTTTGCGCCCGGCTGGCATTTCGCCAAGGATGTCGCCGTGCCGCGCGGCCATGTCCTGCCCGACCGGGCGGTCTGCAAAGCCATTGTCGAGCGCAAGCTGCCGGTTTTCGCCGCTGATCCCGATTTCGCCCGCGCCTCGGGCCTGCCGCTCTGGACCGGCCTCACCGCCCGACCATAGCCTGCCCTTGTATCGGCGATCGTGCCGCGCCATTCTGGTTCGCTAAATGCAGAGCCTGCCTTACGATCGCCGCTCTTTGGAGTGCTTTGGCTGCGTGGTGAACAATGGCTGCTACGGAGAGCGTGATGATCAATTGCCGGGCCATTCCCGCCTGTTTGCTGGCCACGATCGTGCTGCTGCCGACCATGGCTCTGGCGCAGAACAGTGTCAGCGTCACCCGCTCGATTTTGGCCGATCGCCCCTACACCCTGATTTACCCCGAGATCATGACGGCAGCGGGCGGCGGCCCCGAGCCGCTGACCATCAACCACCCCGACGCGCCGCTGCAATGCAATCTGGAAGTCGTCCCCACGGTCGAGGACACCGATTGGACCCCGGCAGGCGCATTGGCCGCGCTTGATGATGACGTGGTTGCCGCCGACTGGACCGAAACATTTCCCGGCTTCACCGTCGCCACCAAGGGCACGACCGCTTACCAGAGCGGCCCGGCACTGACCTATGACGGCCAGAGCACGGGATCGCCGATGGGCGTGCCCCTGACGATCGTGCACACCGAAACCGTGGATGCCGGCCACGGCTATGTTCTGGATTGCCTGTTCGCAACCACCGTCGCCGAACAGGCTCGCCCGATCGTCGATTTTATCATCGCCAATTTTTCCACCCGGTCCGATGCCGAATGCTGCGTCGGTGCGACCGTGGCGCCAACGCCATAGCCCGATATTGAAGCAATGTGGCGCCCATGCCATATCAGGGAGTGACGGCATCATTTTTGCCGGCAGCAGGAGAAGCGGCCATGCCCATGGAAGCCACCGAGATCGAGCGGCGCATCAAAGCCGCACTGCCCGACGCCGCCATCGAAATTCGCGACCTGGCCGGCGACGGCGACCATTGGGCTGCCACCGTCATCTCCGAGACTTTTCGCGGCAAGACCCGGGTGCAGCAGCACCAACTCGTCTATGCCGCACTGCAGGGCGATATGGGGGGCGCGCTCCATGCTTTGGCGCTGCAGACTGGCGTTCCGGACTGATGCCGTCGTCCCTGCGCGCGTCGCTTGATCTCATCGCCATGGTGCGTCCTGATGCCGGAACCGCCTCTATCGAACACGAGATCGTTGCCGAGCGGGCGTCCTCTCTCGGCGCCGCCGAACGGCAAGTGGCCACCGCACTTGCTGCCCTGGCCGCGGCCGGCACCGATCGCGATACTCGCCTGGCCACTGCCCGCAAACTGGTCTGGCAATATTTCGTGCAGCGCGAACTGGTCGGCTTCCGCCGCCACAATGATGTGATTCGGGACCTCAAGATTCCAGCCGAAGTGCTTGCCGGCCTCGGCGCAATGCCCATGGCACGAAAGTGACCCGCGCTGTCTTCTTCGACGTGGATGGCGTGCTGGTGCATGGCTATCACGCCAATCCGACGCGCATTCGGGCTTGGGACACCAATATGCTGGCCGATATGGGTATCGACCCGGACAAGTTTCGGCAGGATTTTGTCTTCGATATCTTCATCAAGAAGGTCATCATCGGGGAGACTTCCCTCATCGAGGCGCTGGAACGCCGCCTGCCTGCCCTAGGCTATCGCGGATCGCCAATGGCCTTTGCCCAATACTGGCTGACCATGGACAGCGTCCTCAACCAGCCATTGCTGGACATCGTCCGCCGGCTCAAACAGTCCGGCGACTGTCGGCTCTACATCGCCACCAACCAGGAACACCTGCGGGCCAGCTGGCTTTGGGGTCACTTGGGGCTGTCGGAACTGTTCGAGGACATTTTCTATTCGGCCCGCATCGGCGTCCAGAAGCCGGACCGCAAATATTTCGATTTCATCGAGCACCGCATCGGACCGCAATCCGAAGCGCCACTGTTTTTCGATGACTCGCCAAGGGTCATTGCCGGTGCACTGGCTCACGGCTGGGAAGCCGTGCAGTTCGAAACGGTCGACGACTGCGCCAATCACCCATGGATCGCCAAGCGCCTGTCTTGCAATTGAAGATCGGCAATTACCGATGATACCCTCGACAGCGCCTTACCGACGTCCTATTTATGGGCCAACGATGTCCAGCCACCTGGACCAAGCAAAGGCAGCGATCCATGACCGATATCAGCGCATTCATCGACGACAAGGTGAAGAACAACGACGTGTTCCTGTTCATGAAGGGCTCGCCTGATTTTCCGCAATGCGGCTTTTCCGGCCAGGTCGTACAGATTTTGAACTACCTTGGCCTCGACTATGGCAGCGCCAATGTGCTCGAAAGCACCGAACTGCGCGATGGCATCAAGGCCTATACCAACTGGCCGACCATACCCCAGCTCTACGTCAAGGGCGAGTTCGTCGGCGGTGCCGACATCGTGCGCGAGATGTTCCAGGCCGGCGAATTGCAGACGCACCTTGAAGGTGCCGGCATTGCGGTCAAGCAGACCGCCTGATTTCGGCACCAAACCTGCCAAAACACGCCGGGCCCGCGCCCGGCGTTTTCATTTGGCCGGAACGTCCGCCGAAAACCTGACGTTTCGCAGCGGCCGCACGCGCGCAGTGGCCTCGGCATAGGTCGGGTGCGCCTTATAGGCTGCCAGCGCCGCCGCATCGGCAAACTCGGCATAAACCACCACATCGATTTCGTTGGAAATCTGGTCCACCTTGGAATTGCGCGTCACTTCGAAATGGCTCGTATGCCCAATAGTCCCCAGCAACGCCAACCCCGCGCAGATCGCGTCGAGATCGTCCGGGGAATTGGCGGTGAAGAACACAATATGGCGGATCAAAATCTGGCTCCTGGCACGGCGGACTTGTCCGCGCGATTGACCCAAGCGTCAAGCCTCATCACCGCTGCTGATAGTTCCCATTCACCAAATGCGCTTTGCGACACGCCGCCGCAGGGGTAAACAGTCCGTCCCCGCAGGATGTTTCCCATGCCAGCCACCCCGCTTCGCCCCGCAGTTCCGTTGTTGTTGCTGATCATTGCCGGCTGCGCCATCGCGGCGATCGGCAACGGCGTCCGCACCAGCTTCGGCCTGTTTACCCTGCCCATGGTCACCGATCTTGGCCTGACGCGGGAAGGCTACGCCATGGCCATGGCCATCCAGAACCTGGCCTGGGGCATCGCCCAGCCCTTTGCCGGCAATTTTGCCGATCGTGTCGGCACCGGCCGCACTATCGCCTTGGGCGCGGCGATTTACGCTGCCGGCGTGATTCTGACCGCGCTCTCCCCTAGTGCCGGAATTCTCATCGTCACGGCCGGCATCATCACCGGCGTCGGTATCGCCATTTGCTCGTTCAGCGTGGTCATGGCCGCATTTGGCCGCTCCGTGGCGGCCGAAAAGCGCCCGATGATCTTTGGCATCGCCACCGCCGCATCCTCCTTTGGCCAGTTCGCCTTCGCCCCCATCAGCCAGGGCTTCATCAATGCCTTCGGCTGGCAGACCGCCTTGATCTACCTCGGCATGCTGCTGCTGCTCATCATCCCGCTGTCTTTCGCGCTGCGCGGCCGCACCGAAAGTGCGCCCGGCCAGGCCGATCTGCCCTTCATGCAAGCGCTGAGCCAGGCATGGGGCCACGGCTCCTATCGCCTGCTGGTCATCGGCTTTTTCGTTTGCGGGTTCCACCTGGCCTTCATCAACGTCCACATGCCCGCCTATCTGGTGCAATGCGGACTGTCGCCCGAAGTCGGCTCTTGGGCCATCGCCGTCATCGGCCTGTTCAATATTGCCGGCTCACTGCTTGCCGGCTATCTCGGCAGCCGCCTGCCCAAGCAACTGCTGCTCGCCACCATCTATTTTCTGCGCGCCATCGCCATCGCTGCGTTCCTGTTGGTTCCGGTTTCCGAGCTCACGGCCTACGCCTTTGCCGCCGCTATGGGCCTGCTCTGGCTTTCCACCGTGCCGCTCACCGCCGGTCTGGTCAGCCTGTTCTTCGGCCCGCGCTACATGGGCATGCTCTATGGCGTAGCGTTCTTTTCCCACCAGCTTGGCTCGTTCGTCGGTGTCTGGCTCGGTGGCTACGTCTTTGATGCCACGGGCTCCTATAGCCTGGTATGGTATCTCGGCATCCTGCTGGGCCTCGGCTCTGCGGCCATACACCTGCCCATCAACGAACGCGGCGCGTCTGCCTTTGCCGGCAAGCCCTTGCCGGCCTGACACAAGCCATTTTCGCAATGGAGCCATGAACCATCGGCTTTTGCCGATACTTGGCCTTGTCAAACCGGCATCACGGGTTCAAGGTCCAGCTATACCACCCGCCCTCCCCGGCGCCTTTTGAGATCCATTCATGTCCAGCCATTTCACGCGGGTCCTGTCCCGCCCAGAATTCATTGCCTTGATGGCCGCCCTGATGGCGCTCAATGCCCTTGCCATCGACGTCATGCTGCCGGCTCTGCCGTACATGGGCGAGGCCTTGGGCATCGCCAGCGAGAACGAGCGCCAGTTTGTCGTTACCGCCTACATGCTCGGGTTCGGTCTGGCGCAAATCGCCTTTGGTCCCCTGTCGGATCGTTTCGGCCGCCGCGCGCCCCTGCTGATCGGCATCGTGGTCTATATTCTGGCAGCGATCGCCGCCGTGTTTTCACCCAGTTTCGGCGTATTGCTGCTGTGTCGCTTCATCCAGGGGCTCGGCGCCGCTGGGACGCGCGTCATCGCAACCTCCATGGTGCGGGACCTCTATTCAGGCCGCGCCATGGCCGAAGTCATGTCATTGACCTTCATGGTGTTCATGGCCATTCCGATCATCGCCCCCGGCATTGGCCAGGTGCTGCTGCTGACCGGTCCATGGCAGTACATTTTTATCTTCATGGCAGGCCTGGCGACGATTTTTGGGCTATGGGGTTTCATCCGGCTGCCCGAAACCCTGGCACTGGGCAATCGCCGCCCCCTAACCTTTGCCGGCGTCATCGAGGGTTTCCGGCTTGTGGTGACCAACCGTGTCGCATTTTCCTATGGTCTGGCAGGCATGTTCCTGTTTGCCGCACTGTTCGGCTTCATTAGTTCGGCGCAACAGATTTACGTCGATATCTATCAGCTGGGGGTCTATTTCCCGCTCGCCTTTGCCGGAATTGCTGCGTTGATGGCAGTGTCTTCGTTCCTGAATTCGCGCATCGTCTCGCGTTTCGGCATGCGTCGCATTTCGCATTTTTCCGTGTTGATCTATACCGCCACTGCGGCCTTGCTGGTGGCGCTGAGCATGAGCGGATTCATGCCGCTCTGGCTGTTTTTCCCATTGCTGGCGATCATCATGTTCATGTTCGGCTGGTCCGCCTCCAACATGAATTCGCTGTCCATGGAACCGCTCGGCGCTGTCGCCGGCACTGCCTCCTCGGTTTTCGGCTCGATCCAGACCGTGGGCGGCGCAGTGATTGGTAGTTTCATCGGCCAGCAATTCAACGGCACCGTGGTGCCGGTCGCATTCGGCTATTTCAGCATGGGCGCCCTCGCTTTGATCTGCGTCCTGGTGGCCGAAAATGGCCGGCTGTTCGGCGTGGGCATCGAATACGCCCACACCGACATGAGCCAGCACGCAGCGCATTGATCTCAGTCGGGGCGGTTCGCCGCCTCGATCTCCCCACGATCGGCATAGACATGATCGACCAGGCCCCAGGCCTTGGCCTCCCCCGGCGTCATGAAATTATCCCGTTCCAACGCCGCCTCGACCTCCTCATAGCTGCGGCCGCAATGCTTGGAATACAGCTGGTGCATCCGGCGCTTCAACCGCATGCTTTCTTCGGCATGGATCATGATATCGGTCACCTTGCCCTGGTAGCCCCCGCTTGGCTGGTGCAGCATGATACTGGCATTGGGCAGGCAGACGCGGCTTCCAGCCGCCCCACCCATCAAAAGGAACGATCCCGCCGACATCGCCATGCCCATGCACAGCGTGCCAACCGGCGCCTTGATGAACTGCATGGTATCGTAGATCGCGAACGCCGCCGTCACTACGCCGCCCGGCGAGTTGATATACAGGCTGATCTCCTTGGCCGGATTTTCCGCCTCGAGAAACAAGAGCTGCGCGCAAATCAGCGCCGCCATATTGTCCTCGACCTCGCCGTTGAGGAAAATGATCCGCTCCCGCAACAGCCGCGAAAAGATATCGAACGAGCGTTCTCCCCGGCTGGATTGTTCCACCACCATGGGGACGAGTTGCATCATGTCACGCATCGGCGATCTCCGTTCAGAAACTGAGTTAAAAACACTGCTGTTGTGGGGTTCTGCTTCTTCCTTGGCGGAAGAAGCGGCCCAGACCCTGTGGGCCGACGATGGTTGCTAGGCAGCCATCCGCATCGGACCCTGGTTGGCGTTTGCCGCTACCGGTATGACCGTGGGTGCATGGGTAAGCCGGAACCACGTCCCGCCATCCCGCATCGGGGTGATCTCGAACGTCACCATGCTGTCTTGCGTCCCGACAATGGCGCCCTGCCCGCTTTCGCGCCACCGATAGGTCAGCGATCTGTTTTCTTCCGAAGTCACCACCGCCAGATCGATCCGCTCGGCACCGGCCTTTGCCGGCGTCAGCCAGCGCTCCAGATAATCCGGCACCGTCAGCGCCCGCCACACTTTATCCGGCGGTGCATCCAGCGCGCATTCGAAGACCAGCGCATCTTCCTGGCTCGTCATTGGTCCATCTCCTTGAGCACATCCTTGAGTGCATCGATCCGTTCGGGCCAGAAGGCCCGATAGCGCGCCAGCCAGGCGTGCAGCGGCGCCAGCCCGTCCGGCTCTACCCGGTAATGGGCAAAGCGTCCGTCGCGCCGTTCGCTGACCAGCCCCGCGCCGCGCAGCACCGCCAGATGCTGGCTCATGGCCGGTTGCGAAATGGCAAAGCCCTCCCGCAACTGGGTCGCGGTCATTTCTGTCCCCGCCAAGCGCTCGAGCATCGCCCGTCGCGTCGGGTCGGCCAGGACTTTGAAAATTTCTGCTTCACTCATGGCAACAGATAAGCACAGACTTATACGTTGTGCAAGCCGTTCTGTGAGGTCAATGCAGCCTCCATCGATGCGCGATTTGAACCGCCGTCGTTCCGCGCTACAGCTTGGCGGCATATCGGAATCACTATGGAGCAAATCGGCATGGCCTTTATCGCGGGGCGCACCTATCTAGCCATTCCCGGCCCGTCCGTGACGCCGGACCGCGTCCTCGCCGCCATGCACCGCGCCGCGCCCAACATCTACGAAGGCGAAATCGTCGATCTGACCCACGCCGTCATCCGCGATCTGAAACGGGTGGCGGTGACGACGCAGAACGTCGCGATCTACATCGCCAATGGCCACGGCGCCTGGGAGGCCGCCAATGCCAACATGTTCTCGCGCGGCGACCGCGCCCTGGTCGTCGCTACCGGCCGGTTCGGCCATGGCTGGGCCGACGCTGCCCGCCGCATGGGCATCGAGGTCGACCTGATCGACTTCGGCAAGAGCGCTCCCGCCGATCCCACCGGCATTGCTGATGCGCTCATGGCTGATACCGCCCACGCCATTCGCGCGGTGCTGGTCACCCATGTCGATACCGCCTCCACGGCGCGCAGCGATATCTCCGCGATTCGCGCGGCCATCGACGCGGCCGGTCATCCGGCACTCCTGGCGGTGGACGCCGTTGCCTCGCTCGCCTGCGACGAATTGCGAATGGATGAATGGGGCATCGATGTGCTTGTCGGCGCCAGCCAGAAAGGCCTGATGCTGCCCCCCGGCCTGGGGTTCCTGTGGTTTTCCGACAAGGCCTTGGAAGCCTCGAAAGGCGCCGATCTCGCCACGCCCTATTGGGACTGGAAGCCACGCGCCACCGGCGCGGAATTCTATCAATTCTTTGGCGGCACCGCACCGACGCATCACCTCTACGGCCTGCGCGAGTCGCTGAGCATGCTGCTCGATGAGGAAGGGTTGGATCAGGTCTGGCGCCGCCACGAAACCCTGGCCGGCGTAGTCTGGGCAGCATTCGAGGCTTGGGGTGCAGGCGGCAGTATTGGGCTCAACATGACCGACCCTGCAGCGCGGGGCCGCTCCGTAACGGCCGCCCGTATCGATGGCGGCGGCGCCGTCCGGCTGCGCCAATGGCTGGAAACCGAAGCCGGCGTCACTCTCGGCATTGGTTTGGGCATGGCCCAGGCCGGCGAACCGGCCTATGGCGATTTCCTGCGCGTCGCCCATATGGGCCACGTCAACGCCCACATGACCCTGGGTGTTCTCGCCACCATGCAGGCCGGCATGGACGCCCTCGGCATCCCTTACGGTTCTGGTGCTCTCGATGCGGCCGCTGCTGTTATCGGCGTACGGTCATCGCCCGCATCGCGGGCTAAACCGTAAACACTTCGCGCCGCAGCGTTTCCCAACTCTGCGCGTCGGAGGCCAGCAGCAGCCCGCCGCCACTATGTTCGGCGCGGTATGCCCGCCCGTCCAGCCGCGCCACATTCGCACCGGCCTCCGTGCAGATCAACGTGCCCGGCACGTGATCCCACGGCATCAGCTTGTTGAAAAAACAATAGTGCAGATGTCCACCTGCGGCCATTCGGTACTCGTGCCCGGCGCAGCGAAAGCTCGACGACACCCGCACCTTGGCCAGATTGGCTAACACCCCTGCGCGCTGCTCTCTGGGCAGATAGAATGGCGACGCCGTTCCCGCCATGTCCCCCAACGGCACGGCCTGGGCAAAATGCTGCCGCACGCTCGATCCGTCCGCTCGCCGCAGATACGCGCCGCTGCCCTTTTCGGCCAACACCCAATCGTCGCCCATCGGGTCATAGATGATGCCGGCCACGGTCTCGCCTTTGACCACCACGCCGGCCATCACCGCAAACAGCGGCACACCGGCGACGAAATTGGACGTGCCATCCACCGGATCGAGAAAGATCACGAGGTCCGCGTTCACCGAACGCTCCAGCAATGCCGGATCGGCGGACACCGCTTCCTCGCCCACCACCAGCGCCTCCGGCCACATCCGGTTGATGGCCGCGGTGATCACCCGCTCGGCCTCCTCGTCGGCCTCGGTGACGAGGTCGATCGCCTCGGTCTTCTGCCGCACCTGGCCGGCATCGAGCCGCCGGAAGCGCGGCAGAATCTCCGCATGAGCCGTTTCCCGTAACAGCTCGGCCGGCTTGGCAATATCCACGCTCACTCCGCCGCCCTCCGCTCGAGCAATCCCGCGAAATCAAACAGTTTGGGGTCGAGCAGGTGGCTGGCATTCACATTGCCCAGCGCTCGGATCATCACGTCCTTGCGCCCCGGCATCCGCTTCTCGATATCGTTGAGCATGGCCTTCATCGCATTGCGCTCCAGCCCGTCTTGGCTGCCGCACAGATCGCAGGGAATGATCGGAAAGGCCATGGCGTCGGCGAATTTCTGCAGATCGCCCTCGGCGCAATAGATCAGCGGTCGCAGCACCTCGACATCGCCCTCGTCGTTCAGCAGTCGCGGCGGCATTGCCGCGAGCTTGCCGCCATGAAACAGGTTCATGAAGAAGGTTTCGAGGCTATCCTCGCGATGATGCCCCAACACCAGGGCCGAACACTCCTCCTCGCGCGCGATGCGATAAAGGTTGCCTCGCCGCAGCCGCGAGCACAGCGAACAATAGGTCGCGCCGCCGGCAGCTTGTCGGTCACGATCGAATAGGTATCCTGGTATTCGATGCGGTGCGCGATCCCGAGGCCACCGAGAAACTCCGGCAGGATATGCTTGGGAAAATTGGGCTGGCCCTGGTCCAGATTGCACACCAGAAGGTCCACCGGCAGCAAGCCGCGCCATTGCAGATCAAGCAACAGCGCCAGCATGCCATAACTGTCCTTGCCACCCGACAATGCCACCAGCCAGCGTTCGCCCGCCCGCGCCATGGCGAATTTATCGATCGCCTCGCGCGTATTGCGGATCAACCGCTTGCGCAGCTTGTTGAACTCGACGCTGCGCGGCGCATGGGCATAAATCGGGTGCGCGCCGGTTTCGATGTCCGAGGGTTGGGAAGGCCGCTCGGCCAAGCCGCTGTCGCTCATTGATCGAAACTCCGGGTGGCTTGTTCCGTTGCTGATAGCGCCTGCCGGCCGACAGGGAAAGAGAAAGTGCCACCGAACCTTACGGCGAATTCATTCCACGCTGCTTGCTTATGCCGATTTGTGTCCGTTAGATGACTTCATTCTATCGACGCCCCAGGAGTCCGCCAGGTGTTCCGTTCCTTCTTTCCCGTGCCAAAAGTCTTTTTCCTGTCGGCAATCGGGTGGATGCTGTTTGCAACGCTGCTGTTTCAGGTGGTGGGCGATCCCATTCGCAGCGTCATCAGCATCGACCGTTTCCTGACACCCGCGATCTGTGCCCCGGGCGATATCCCTGCGGACCAGGCCACCGTTACCGACGATGCCCTGCCGGCGCCAACTGCCGGGGCAGCAATCACCGATCCAAATGCCCCGGCCACCACCGAGAGTGCGGCTCCGGCGGCCCAATCGGCGAACTGCGTTGCCGAGGATACCAATTTCCTCAACGGCGGCCGGGTTTGGGAGTACTGGTACATCCTGCTGTGCTCCGTAGCCTTTTGCGCGTTCTGGTACGTTTATCGACGCAACGAATGGTATTGGTGGTCGGTCGTGGGCAGCACGGCGCTATTGTTGATCACCTATGGTCAAGTCCAGCTCAGCGCATTTCTCAACGATTGGCAGGGCAATTTCTTCAACCTGCTGCAAAAAGCCCTGAGTGAACCAGGCTCGGTCACGCCGGGCGAATACTGGCCTTATGTCATTACCCTCATGGCGGTATTGCTTCCCAATATCATCTTCCTGGTTTTCGCCGCGTTCTTTACCTCGCACTACGTGTTTCGCTGGCGCAAGGCGATGAGCGCCTATTACATGAACTATTGGCCGCAGCTGCGCACCACCGAGGGTGCTGCCCAGCGTGTGCAGGAAGATACCATGCGCTTCTCCTCGATCGTCGAGGACCTGGGCACCAGCTTCATCTCGTCGCTGATGACGCTTGTCGTCTTCCTGCCCATCCTGTGGCGGCTGTCCCAAAGCGTCACCGAGGTGCCGATCATCGGTGCGGTTCCAGGCAGCCTGGTCTGGGTTGCGCTCGTCGTTTCGGCCTTCGGTACCGCCCTGCTCTGGATTGTCGGCATCAGGTTGCCGGGGCTGAACTTTGAAAACCAGAAGGTGGAAGCCGCCTTGCGCAAGGAGCTGGTATATGGCGAGGATGAGCCGAACCGCGCTGATCCCCCGACCTTCCGGACGCTCTTTGCCAACGTGCAGAAAAACTATTACCGGCTGTATTTCCACTACACGTACTTCAACCTGGCGCGCTACGCCTATCTCCAGGTTGCCGGCTACGTGCCGCTGCTGACGCTATCGCCTTCGATCCTCGCTGGCACGTTGACGCTCGGCATTTACCAGCAGGTACAGAACGCTTTTGGTGAAGTGGCGACGTCATTCCAATTCTTCGCTCGCGCATGGACCACGATCGTCGAACTGCAATCCATCTACATGCGTCTGCATCGTTTCGAGAGCTTCATCCCTCTTGACCAGGAACCGATCAATCCATCGGTTGCCGATGCTGCGACGCTCGCCTGAACGAGACAAAGGCGCTTCCGGCACGGCTATTTTCGTTCATCGCCAAGAAAAAGGCCGCCAGTCTGGCGGCCTTTCCAATTCTGAAGTACCGGAAAACCGGAAGCGCGGAAACCGCTTCAGATTGGTCGCCGGAACAACTTTAGGCGGATTCTACCGCGAATAAAATTCCACGACCAGGTTCGGCTCCATCTGTACCGGATACGGCACGTCCGACAAGGCGGGGACGCGCACGAAGGTCGCGCTCATCTTGTTGTGGTCGGTTTCGACATATTCGGGCACGTCGCGCTCGGCCAGTTGGGTGGCCTCGATCAACACGGCAAGTTGCTTGGAGCGCTCGCGCACTTCGATCTTGTCGCCAACCTTGACCTGATAGGACGGAATGTTGACGCGCTTGCCATTGACCAGGATATGGCCATGGGAAACGAACTGGCGGGCAGCAAACACCGTCGCCACGAACTTGGCGCGATAGACGATCGCATCGAGCCGGCTCTCGAGCAAGCCGATCAGGTTCTCGCCGGTGTCGCCCTTGACGCGCGCGGCTTCCGAGTAAAGGCGCTTGAACGCCTTTTCGGTGATCGAGCCGTAATAGCCCTTGAGCTTCTGCTTGGCCCGAAGCTGCAGGCCGTAGTCAGACAGCTTGCCCTTGCGGCGCTGACCGTGCTGGCCAGGGCCATAGGCGCGGGCATTGAGCGGGCTCTTGGGCCGGCCCCAGATATTTTCGCCGAGACGGCGATCGATTTTATGCTTGACTGAACTGCGCTTCGACATCGCGTATCCTTTTCAAAAGTCGAAATATGGATCGCGCCCTCCTCTGCTCTCCTCGCGGAAAGCCGACAGACCCCAAATAGAACAGGAGATCCCGGGTGCGCCTAAAGGCTCGAAAGCCACTATAGGTGGGCGCGTGATAAATGTGACGGCAACAGAAGTCAAGCGGCGCGGGCGTTACACCATTTTCTTGTCGAGCGACTTCTGCTCTCGCAATCCGGGAAATGCCCGGCTCCAGACAATGGCGACGAGCATGGCGCCAAAGCCGCCGATGACTACCGCCGGCACCGGACCCAAGAGCGACGCCACCGTACCCGCCCGGAACTCGCCCAATTCATTCGAGGCGCCGATAAAGACGCTGTTGACCGCATTGACCCGTCCACGCACCTCTTCGGGCGTCCACAACTGCATGATGGTCTCGCGAATCGTAACGCTGACCATGTCGGATGCGCCCACCAGCGCCAGCGCCGGGATCGACACCCACACCGAGGTCGAAAAGCCGAAGATCACCGTGAAGGCGCCAAAGAGCCCCACGAACAGGAACAGCACCTTACCCGCATTGTCGCGGATGGGAAACCGCGTCAGGAACAAGGCCATGACAATCGCGCCGATTCCCGGGCCGGCCCGCAAGAGGCCCAGTTCCTGCGGCCCGGCATGCAGGATATCCTTGGCATAAATCGGCAGCAGCGCCACTGCGCCGCCCATCAGCACCGCGAACATGTCCAGCGAGATTGCGCCGAGCACCACCTTGTTGGAGAAGATGTAGCGGAAGCCGGCGAGCATGGTGTCGATGCTCGTCGCCTGATGGGACGAGCGTTGCTGCGGCTTGGGGATCAGGATCACGAACACCATGGCGATGCCCAGCAGCACCGCGCCGGTGCCGAACGCCACCGCGGGCACGATGCCATAGAGCAGGCCACCAGCGGCCGGCCCCATGATCGAGGCGAACTGCCAGGCCGAGGCATTGACGGTAATCGCATTGGCCAAGGCCTGCGGCGGCACCAGGTTCGGCGCCAGCGATTGGGCTGCCGGCCCCCAAAATGCCCGTGCCGTGCCGAGCGCGACCAGGATGGCGAAAATCGGCCAGACTTCATGCGCCCGCGCATTGGAAAACGCGAGGAACCCCAGAGCACACAGCAGCTCGACCCCAAGGCAGCAAGCCATGATCAGCCGGCGGTTGAAACGGTCCGCCGCCATTCCGGTCAACAGCAACAGCACCAGCGCCGGCAGGAACAGTGACAGCCCCACCAACCCCAAGAGGAACGCGCTGCCCGTCACATCATAGATCTGCCAGGCGATGGAGACCGCCATGATTTGTACCGCAAAGCTCACGAAAAGCGTCGTCAGCCAGAAAAATCGGAAGCCGATATAGGAAAAAGCCAATTGGCTTCGGTCTGCGGGGGTGGGCGTGCTCATGGCCTTGCCCATGCCATGCCACCGTGGCGCAGTCAAAGGCAGAACGGCTTAAATCCGTCCTGCGCAGCATTTTTCAGGTTTTGTCGCCAGCCGGCTTCTGCCGGTTCGGATTGGGTCGCTCGTGCTTGCGCTCGATCGAGGAAATCACCCCGCGCAAGGTTCGGATTTCCTGGCTGGTGAACTGTCCACGCGCCAGCATGGTCCGCAGATTGTTGATCACTGTGGGCCGCTTGTCCGGTGCGGTGAAAAATCCCGAGCGGTCCAGCGTGCTTTCCAGGTGCCCGAACAGACCGACCAGTTCCTCGCGTGGCGCCACCGGCGCCATGCTGTCGCCGAACGGCAAGGCCGTGCCCGCCGCGCTGTGCCGCCGCCATTCATAGGCCAGCAGCAACACGGCTTGCGCGATATTGAGCGATGCGAAGGCCGGCTCGACCGGCAGGGTGACAATGGCATCCGCCAGCGCCACCTCCTCGTTCAGCAAGCCCCAGCGTTCACGCCCGAACAACAGGCCGGCGCCCGCGCCGCCACCGATATGCGCGGCCAGCCGCGTGGCCGCCTCGTCAGGACCAAACACGGTCTTTTGCAGATCACGCGAGCGCGCCGTGGTGGCGTAAACCAGTGTTAGGTCGGCAATTGCCGCCTCCAGCGTTTCAAAGACACGCACACGTTCCAGGACATGGTCGGCACGCGAGGCGGCATTGATCGCCTTTTCATTCGGCCAGCCGTCGCGCGGTCGCACCAGGCGCAAATCCCACAGCCCGAAATTGGCCATGGCCCGCGCCGCCGTGCCGATGTTTTCGCCCAACTGGGGCTCGCACAATATGATTGCCGGCCCCGGCGCCAGAACGATTTCGATGGATGAATCGGTGCCCGCCATGTCGCCTCGCTCTTTGGATCGAGGCGACTTATCCCATTTGCCCGCTCAGTTGCAAATCAGGCGACGCGATGGCGCGGCGGCAATTCCTTGATCTTGCTCGAGCGCTGCCATTCCCGGTCCAGGATGGCGAAGTGCAGCTCTTCGTCCCATTCACCCTGAAACAAGGCGTGTTCGCGGTAATGGGCCTCGAGCCGCATCCCCATTTGCTGCAGCAGCTTGATCGAATGATGGTTGCGCCCGTCGCAGCGCGTGAAGATGCGGTGAATGCGGTAATGGTCGAACGCCAGGTCGAGCAGCGCGGATATCGCCTCGCTAACGAAGCCCTGGCCCGAAAAAGCCGGATTGATCACGAAGCGGATCTCCCCCTGCCCGGCAGTCGCGTCTGACCAATGCAGCGACACATGACCTAGAACCTGCTTGTCGCCCTTGCGCACCATGGCCAGCGTCAGCGTATCGCCCGGGCGCTGCAAGTTGACGTGTCCGCGCATGATGTTGAGCGCCGCCGCCACTTCACTTGCATCGCGCGTCCGGCTGAAGACATAGCGCTGCACCGTTGGTAGCACATGGTAAGCCGCGACGCTGTCGAGGTCGCTCCGCTCGAATGTGCGAAGAACCAATCGATCGGTTTGCACTGGTAAAACTGTTGATGACATGATGGCACGATCCTCCCGCAAAAACCGTTGCAAGCCCACGCTATAAACGCTGCGCTGGACTCCGAAGTTCCTGCTGTGGCTGGAATAATATGCCTTTCAGCCTGCCGGATTTTCGCCCAAATTAGGGTTGCGGCACCGGCTTTGGTCGGCCCAGCCATTCGCGGCGCAGGATGGCATAGATGAATTCCTCGTCCCATTCACCCTTGACGATGGTGTGCTCCCGAAAATGCGCTTCCCGCCGCATGCCGAGCCGCTCCATCAACCGCGATGACGCCAGATTGCGTGCATCGCATCGTGCCACGGCCCGGTGCATGTCCCCGGGCCCGAATGCGAGGTCGAGCAGCGCCCGCGCTGCCTCGGTCGCGAAGCCCTTGCCATGGTGTAGCGGGCTGAAAATCCAGCCCAGCTCGCACTGCCGCGCCTCGACGCTGCGCCAGATCAGGGACACTTCTCCAACCAGCTCGCCGCTGGCACGCTCGTCTACCGCCAGGATAATCTTGTCGTCCGTGGTTTCCAGCGCCACCTGCCCCGTGCGCTGCTGCACTGCGAGCGCGCATTCCTCGCGGCTGAGTGCGACATCGAACAGATAGCGCGCCACATCCTCGCGCCGGCGATAGGCGAACACGGCATCCACATCGCCCCGCGTGAACGGCCGCAACCGTAGCCGGTCGGTCAGCACCGGAAAGTCTGGATACAGCGCCATGCCCGGCCCTCATTGCTCGGGCGCACTTTTGCCACCGTCGCCGGCAATTGCAAGGGTAGCGTATGGCGCGCGTGGCCATTGCCATTGAAGGCGTCAGGCGCGGCTGAACACCAGCGCTGCGTTCACGCCCCCAAAACCAAAGGCATTCACCAGCACATGCCGCAGGTCCTTGGCCTTCGCGGTATTCGGCACCAGATCGAACCGGTCGGCCGCCTCGTCCGGCTCCTCCAGATTGAGCGTGGCCGGCACCATGCCGTGCCGGATCGCCTCGACCGCGATGATCGCCGCCAGCGCTCCTGCAGCGCCCAGCAGATGTCCGGTCGCCGACTTTGTTGCCGTCACCGCCAAATCCTTGCCGCGGCCGGCAAAGACCGCCCCAATGCCCGCAATCTCGGCCGCGTCGCCGACTTCGGTCGAGGTTGAATGCGCATTGACATAGTCGATATCTGCCGGCCCCAGCTGCGCCATCTTCAGTGCGTTGCGCATCGCCGTCTGCGCGCCGGCACCGTCGGGTGAACCCGAGGTCAGGTGATAGGCGTCCGCCGATGTGCCATAGCCCGACAACACCGCCAGCGGCGTCGCGCCGCGCGCCTTGGCATGGCTCAGCTTTTCGATCACGAGGATGGCCGCGCCTTCCGATAGCACAAAGCCGTCGCGCCTGGCGTCGAACGGTCGCGACGCCTTCGTCGGATCATCGTTGAACGCCGTCGACAGCGCCCGCGACGCGCCAAAACCGCCGATGGAGATCGGATCGACCGAGCCTTCGGCACCCCCCACGATCGCGACGTCCGCCTCCCCCGTCATGATCAGCCGCATGCCGTCGCCGATCGCCTGGGCGGATGCAGCGCAGGCGGTGACCGGCGCACCAAGCGGACCCTTGAAACCATACCGGATCGAAATCCAGCCCGCCGCCAGGTTGGCCAGAAACGACGGCACCGTGAACGGCGACAATCGCCGCGGGCCGCGTTCGGCAATCAACTGCGCCGCCTTGGCCATCACCGGCGACCCGCCAACGCCCGAACCGATGATCGTTGCCGTCGCGCCGCGCTCGTCCTCGGTCTGGGGCGACCAGCCGGACTGGGCGATCGCCTCCGCAGCCGCCACCAATCCATACTGGATGAACAGGTCCATCTTCTTGATGTCCTTGGCATCGACCGCCACCAGCGGATCGAACCCCTCTGGGTCCTTGTCCTTGCTCGGAACCAGCCCGGCGATACGGGCGGTGAAATCCGCCGTGTCGAACCGATCGTTGTGAACGATGCCGCTCTGGCTCGCGATCAACCGCTGCCAGTTTACCCCCACCCCCACGCCCAGCGGGGACACCACGCCCATTCCAGTCACGACGATCGGATCGGCCTTGTCGGAGATAAGCATACCATTTCCTATGTTTTTTCGAATGCGCCCGCCGATGTAAGCCCGCCTCGTGGCAACATCAAGCTGGCAAGCCCCCATGCCGAGCCGGCCTTTGCGCTTTGTGCTGGCGATGCTATACGGGCGCGAAGCTGGCCGAGGGGCCGAACGCAGCATTTTAGGGAGCTATTGCATGAGCAAGATCAAAGTCGCCAACCCGATCGTCGATCTCGACGGCGACGAGATGACCCGGATCATCTGGCAGGCGATCAAGGACAAGCTCATCCATCCCTATCTCGATCTGCCGATCGAATATTACGATCTGTCGGTGGAAAGCCGCGATGCCACCAATGATCAGATCACCATAGACTCCGCCAAGGCCATCCAGAAATACGGCGTCGGCATCAAATGCGCCACCATCACCCCCGACGAGCAGCGCGTCGAGGAATTCAAGCTCAAGAAGATGTGGAAGTCGCCCAATGGTACGATCCGCAACATTCTGGGCGGCGTCATCTTTCGCGAGCCCATCATCTGCAAGAACGTGCCGCGCCTCGTCCCCGGCTGGACGCAGCCCATCATCATCGGCCGCCATGCCTTCGGCGATCAGTATCGCGCCACCGATTTCACCTTCCCCGGCAAAGGCACCTTGACCATCAAATTCACCGGCGAAGATGGCCAGGTCATCGAGCACGAAGTGTTCCAGGCCCCGGGCGCTGGTGTTGCCATGGCCATGTACAACCTCGACGACTCGATCCGCGATTTTGCCTATTCAAGCTTCAACTATGCGCTCGACCGCGGCGTGCCCTGCTATCTCTCCACCAAGAACACCATCCTCAAGACCTATGACGGCCGCTTCAAGGACATCTTCCAGGAAATCTACGAGGCCGAGTTCAAGGAAAAATACGAGGCCAAGAAGATCTGGTACGAGCATCGCCTGATCGACGACATGGTCGCATCCGCCCTCAAGTGGAGCGGCGGCTACGTCTGGGCGTGCAAGAACTATGATGGCGACGTGCAGTCCGATATCGTCGCCCAGGGCTTTGGCTCGCTGGGCCTCATGACCTCGGTTCTGGCAACCCCGGATGGCAGAATCGTCGAGGCCGAGGCCGCCCACGGCACCGTCACCCGTCACTACCGCCAGCATCAGGCTGGCAAGGAAACCTCGACCAATTCCACCGCCTCCATCTTCGCCTGGACCCGCGGCCTGGCCCATCGCGCCAAGCTCGATGATAACGAAGCGCTGAAGACCTTTGCCCTCACGCTCGAAAAAGTCACGGTCGACACCATCGAAGAAGGCAAAATGACCAAGGATCTCTCCCTGCTCGTCGGTCCCGATCAGCCTTGGCTCTCGACCATCGGTTTCCTCGACGCGATCGATCAGAACCTGCAAAAGGCCATGGCCTAAGCCAAGCCGCACGGCGCTTGGGGCGGCGCATTGCGCGCCGTCTTATCCGGTCATCGTCGGCTTGTCGCATGGCTATGTTTGGTAGGCTGGCGGTGCCGACCATTCGACATCATCGTTCGAGCGTTGCGGTCGACGCGGATGTTGCGCCCGACGAGCCTGACGGTCTCTCCTTAGTTCTCCAGCCATCGGTAGTGTCATGCCCGTCGGGGTGCTGTTCGCGGTTTGCGCCTATTCGATCTATTCCGGTGGCGACGCCGTCATCAAAGGCTTCGGCACGTCGCTCAGCGTGTTTGAAATCAGCTTCTTCGTCGCGCTGTTTTCGTTGCTGCCGGCCATGTTCGTCAAACCCAAAAACGAACGCTGGCGCGACGCGTTTCGCCTGGTGCACCCTCGCCTGGTGCATCTGCGCTCCTTCAGCGGCGTCGTGTCGTCCATTCTGGTCACCTATGCGTTCGTCAACATTCCCTTTGCCGAAACCTATTCGCTCGTCTTCATGATGCCCCTGTTCATTACCCTGCTCTCCGTCCTCCTGCTCAAGGAGGCAGTGGACGGCACGCGGTGGACTTTGCTGATCATCGGGTTTTGCGGCGTCATGCTGGTGGTCCGTCCAGGCTTTCGTGAACTCGAACCGGGCCATCTGGCGGCAGTCGGCTGCGCCCTGTTTGGCGCCACCACGACGACGGTTCTGCGCGTCGTTGCCAGCGTCGAAAAGCGCGTGAGCCTGATTGCCGTGCCGGCCCTGTATCTGCTCACGGTCAATGCCGTGCTGATGATCCCCGGCTTCATCGTGCCGACACCGGCTCAACTGGCCCTGTTGGCCTTGAGCGGCAGCCTGGTTGGAGGCGGCCATATCCTGTTGATCGCCGCGACCCGCAACGCTCCTGCCAGCCAGGTCGCGCCGGTGCAGTATATCCAGATACTCTGGGCCATTGGCCTTGGCTCATTCTTTTATGGCGAACATCCGGACTTGGCTGCTTATGCCGGCATGGCGGTCGTAACGTTGTCGGGCCTGGTCAATGTCGTGCTTGACGGTACCCGCGCCCGTGTCGCCGGCCGCTTCGCCGAATACCGCGCGCGCCGACCCGCTTCGCCGACAGATATAGCCGAAGTTCAGGGACCCGAAATCTAGAATTGGCAGGACTTTAGCCATCGACGCGACGCCCCGACGCTTGTATGGTAGGCCAATCCCCACCTGAACTCCTCATATCCGGACTGTTCGATGCCGATCGGCGTCATTCTTGCGTTTCTGGCCTATGCCAGCTTTTCCATGGGCGATGCGCTGATCAAGGCCATCGGGCCGGGCTTCACAGTCTTCGAGATCGCGTTTTTCACCGCCGGCTTTTCCATCATACCTCTGGCGCTGACCAACCGGCACGAACGCTGGCGCGACATGTTGCAGATGAAGCACCCCTATCTGGTGCAAATGCGCTGCGTAACCGCTATCTGCGCCACCGCTTGCGTGATGTACGCCTTTACCCACATCGCCTTCGCCGAAGTCTATGCCATCGCCTTCACCACGCCGATTTTCGTGACCCTGCTGTCGGTGCTCGTGCTCAAGGAACACGTAACCCCATTGCGCTGGGCACTGCTGCTGATCGGCTTTGCCGGCGTGCTCCTGGTGGTGCGCCCAGGCTTTCGCGCGCTGGAACTTGGCCATCTCGTGGCCTTCGTCAGCACCATCTTTGGCGCCATCACCACGATCATCCTGCGCCACATCGCCCCACACGAAAAACGCGTCAGCCTGGTCGGCGTGGTCGTCCTCTATTCGGTGGTGTTTAACGGGCTGATGATGCTGCCCAGCTTCGTCTGGCCGAACTGGGAGCAATTTGGCACCCTGGCCCTGTGCGGCGCCTTCGGCGGCGTCGGCGGCTTGCTGCTGATCGCGGCGACCAAGGCCACGCCCGCCAATCTGATCGCGCCGGTGCAATATAGCCAACTGATCTGGGGCATTCTCTTGGGCGCCGCTGTCTATCGCGAATTTCCCGACGCGGTAGCCATCGTCGGCGTCTTCGTGGTTCTCGGCGCGGGGCTGATGAACGTGCTCGACGAAAAAACTAAGATCCGCTGGAAACCGCGCGTCTTCTTCTTCCGGAGCGGCTTGTGAGCCAATCGGCTGCGCCTGTGGGGCGGCAGCCGGTATGTCCGCCAAAACCTATAGCGCGGCGCGGATAGCTGCCAGGGCCTCGTGGGCCTTGCCTGCATCGGGTCCGCCGGCTTGCGCCATGTCCGGCCGCCCGCCACCACCCTGCCCGCCCAACGCCGCCGACCCGACCCGCACCAGATCCACGGCCGAAACCCGGCTGACCAAATCCTCCGTTACGCCTACCGCCAACCCGGCTTTGCCATCCTCGGTAAGGCCGATGACCGCGACCACGCCCGAACCGACCTGCTTTTTGGTCTGGTCCACCAGTCCGCGCAAATCCTTGGGCTGCAATCCGTCCACGATCCGCCCGACGAAAGCCAATCCGTTGATGGTCTCGGCTTCAGCCGAAGCCCCGGGACCCGCGCCTCCCATGGCGAGTTTCTGCTTGGTATCGCTCAGCGCCCGGTCGGCGCGCTTGAGTTGGTCCTGCAGCGCCGCAATGCGATCCAGCACGTCATGGCTCTGCGTGCGCAACAACGAGGCCGCCGACTCGACGATGGCGACATTGACATTGCCCCGCTGTCGCGCGGCTTTGCCCGTCAGCGCCTCGATCCGGCGCACGCCGGCACCGACCGCGCTTTCCGCCACGATGGAAATCAGCCCGATATCGCCCGTTCGCCCCACATGCGTGCCGCCGCACAGTTCCACGGACCAGCCCAGGCCGTTGCCGGTTGGCTCGCCCATGGCGACAACGCGCACTTCATCCCCATACTTTTCGCCAAACAGCGCCCGCGCCCCGGAATCCTTGGCCTCTTCCACACCCATCAGGCGCGTTTCCACCGCCGTATTCTGCAGCACGATGGTGTTGGCGATATCCTCGACTTCCGCCAGTTCCTGCGGGCTCACCGCCTTGGTATGCACAAAATCGAACCGTAACCGATCCGCCGCCACCATCGAGCCTTTTTGCGCCACGTGATCGCCCAGCACCAGGCGAAGCGCCTCATGCAGCAAATGCGTCGCCGAATGATTGGCGCGAATGGCCGAACGGCGTTCGTGATCGACCAGCAGTTCCAGCGCCTGGCCTTTTTTGAGCGAGCCCTGGCTTACGGTGACCCGGTGCGCGAACACGCCATGATGCTTTTGCGTTTCCAGCACCTCCGCCGCTACGCCGTCGCCCTTGATGGCCCCGCTGTCGCCAACCTGACCGCCACTTTCGCCATAAAACGGGGTCTGGTTGAGCACGACGAAACCCTCGTCGCCGGCCGCCAACGTATCGACAACGACGCCGCCCTTGACCAGCGCCGTGATTTCGCCCTCGGCGCGTTCGGTCTCGTAGCCAAGGAACTCGGTTGGCCCGAGGCTGTCGGCCAATCCATACCACACTGCATCGGTCGCGGCCTCGCCCGAACCCGACCAGCTCTTGCGCGCCTCGGCCTTCTGCCGCGCCATCGCCGCATCGAACCCAACCTGATCGACGGCGATGCCCCGTGTCCGCAAGGCGTCCTGCGTCAGATCGAGCGGGAAGCCGTACGTGTCGTAAAGCTTGAACGCGGTATCCCCAGCCAGGGTATCGCCGTCGCCAAAACTCCGGGTTTCGTCGGCCAAAATCTGCAGGCCGCGGCCTAGCGTCTTGAGGAACCGGCCTTCCTCGAGCCGGATCGTCTCGGCGATCATCGCCTCGCCGCGCACGAGTTCGGGATAGGCCTGGCCCATCTCTCGCACCAGCACCGGCACCAGCTTGTAGATTGCCGGCTCTTCCGTGCCCAGCAGCGTCGCGTGCCGCATGGCCCGGCGCATGATGCGGCGCAGCACATAACCGCGCCCTTCATTGGACGGCAACACGCCTTCGGCGATCAGAAACGACATCGAGCGCAAATGATCGGCGATGACGCGAAGGCTGCGATTGCCCCCGCCATCGACATCGGCACCGGTGACCGAAGCAGCCGAACTGATCAGCGCCTTGAACAGGTCAATCTGGTAGCTATCCGAAGTCCCCTGCATGACGGCCGCCATGCGCTCCAGCCCCATGCCGGTATCGATCGAGGGGCGCGGCAAGCGCACGCGATTGCCCGCCGCGTCCTGGTCGAACTGCATGAACACCAGGTTCCACACTTCGGTATAGCGATCACCGTCTTCATCGGCCGAGCCCGGCGGTCCGCCGAACACCTTGTCGCCGTGATCGAAAAAGATCTCGGAATTGGGACCGCACGGACCCGTGTCGCCCATCTGCCAGAAATTGGACTTTGCCCCCAGGCGCACGATGCGGTCGTCGCTCAGGCCGGCAATCTTCTTCCACAGCCCATGGGCTTCGTCGTCATCCTCATAGATCGTGACCGACAACCGATCTTGCGACAGGCCCCACTCGCGCGTTAGCAGCTGCCAGGCCAGTTCGATCGCCTGCGCCTTGAAATAATCGCCGAAGGAAAAATTGCCGAGCATTTCGAAAAAGGTATTGTGCCGGTTGGTAAACCCCACATTGTCCAGATCGTTGTGCTTGCCCCCGGCGCGGACGCATTTCTGCGCTGTCGTCGCCAGCGAATAGGGGCGCTTTTCCGTACCGGTGAACACGTTCTTGAACTGCACCATCCCCGAATTAGTGAACATCAGCGTCGGATCGTTGCGCGGCACGAGCGGGCTCGAGGCCACTCTCTCATGCCCGTTGCGGGCAAAGTAATCGACAAAACTCGACCGGATTTCGTTTACGCTCGTCATCAGACACTTTCATCGCGAAATTAGCGCAGGAGGCGGCGCCGCAAAAGGTAGGGCTTTCTATCGCGGGCTCGCCCGCCCTGTCCAGCATCGCTGCTGCGGCCTTGCCCCATCAGACCCAGAAAAATGCCGGAGTCCAAACGCCGGCGTCAAAACGCAAAAAAAGGGCTGCGCTTGCGCACCACCCTTTGGTCCCTGCATGGGATAGTTCTATTCGGCGTCGCTTGAGCTATCCTCGTCGCCGGCAACCGCCAACAGCACTTCGCCCAACAGACCTGAGCTTTCGCGAACGCCCTGCTCGATCGTTGCCGCAACGGCCGGATTGTCCTTGAGGAACTGGCGCGAATTCTCGCGCCCCTGCCCCAGCCGCTGGCTGTCATAGGAGAACCAGGCGCCCGCCTTCTCGACGATGCCGCTCTTGACTCCGAGATCGAGCAGTTCGCCGGTCTTGGAAATGCCTTCGCCATACATGATGTCGAATTCAACCTGGCGGAACGGCGGCGCCAACTTGTTCTTAACCACCTTGACGCGGGTCTGGTTGCCGACGATTTCTTCGCGGTCCTTGATCGCGCCAATGCGGCGAATGTCGAGCCGCACCGAAGCATAGAACTTGAGTGCATTGCCGCCCGTAGTGGTCTCGGGTGACCCATACATCACCCCAATTTTCATGCGGATCTGGTTGATGAAAATGACCAGGCACTTGGATTTCGAAATTGAACCCGTCAGCTTGCGCATGGCCTGGCTCATCAGGCGGGCCTGCAAGCCCGGCAGCGAGTCGCCCATTTCGCCTTCGAGCTCGGCCCGCGGCGTCAGCGCCGCCACCGAGTCGACAACCAGCACATCGATCGCACCCGAGCGCACCAGCGTATCGGTGATTTCCAGCGCCTGCTCGCCGGCATCAGGCTGCGAGATCAACAGGTCATCGATATTGACACCCAGCTTGCGGGCATAAATGGGATCCAACGCATGCTCGGCATCGACAAAGGCACAAATGCCGCCTGCGCGCTGCGCTTCGGCGATGACATGCAATGCCAAAGTGGTCTTGCCCGAGCTTTCCGGCCCGAAAATCTCAACGATACGGCCCTTCGGCAATCCACCAATGCCCAGCGCGATATCGAGGCCCAGCGAACCGGTGGAAATCGACTCGACCTCGATCGAGGCACTTTCGCCAAGGCGCATGATTGAGCCCTTACCGAAATTGCGCTCGATCTGGCTGAGAGCTGCCGCGAGCGCCTTGTCCTTATCCATCGGTCCACCCTCAACAACGCGAAGCGGCGAGCTAGCCATGATTCTCTCCTTATTTCACGCTCTAAAGGGGCTGGCAACGCGCCAAGGCCGAACTCAGTCGTGCATCCAATGTGCCCTATTTGTTCTCATTTTGTTTCACGCGTCAAGAGCCGTTTTGCGATTCGAGCGGGAAAATGCCAGCCTATCGTGACCTAATCCATTAATCATACAAATTGGGGCTTGCCCGAGACAAGCATCTTGCGTTTTATGCGCCCCAACGGGCCCGAGCCAGGGCGTAAAGGGCGGGAGCCAAGCCATGAACCTCATTCAGTTTTTCGATTTGCATGGCGAACGTGCCGTTGCCCAGGTCGACGGCGATGGTGCCCGGCAGATCACTGGTGCCCACAGCGTTTATGAACTCGCCACCGCCGCACTGGCCCGCAATATGGGGATTGGCGCCCTGATTGCCGAAAAAGGCCTGGGCGCCGCGGTCGACAAGGCGGCGGTTCTGGCTGAGGGCCGCATGTTGGCCCCGGTCGATCATCCCGATCCTGCCCATCTCTACGTCACCGGCACCGGCCTCACCCATCTCGGTTCAGCCTCGACGCGCGACGCCATGCACAAGGCCAATGGCACCAAGACCGAAGACACCCTGACGGATTCCATGAAGATGTTCCAGATGGGCCTGGAAAACGGCAAGCCGGCCGATGGCACCAAGGGCGTGCAGCCCGAATGGTTCTACAAGGGCAATGGCTATACCGTCGTCAATCCGGGCCATCCGATCCCTTCCCCAGCCTTTGCGCGCGACGCTGGCGAAGAGCCCGAAATCGCCGGGATTTACGTCATCGATCAGAACGGCCAGCCCCGCCGCCTGGGCTTTGCCCTCGCCAACGAGTTTTCCGATCACGTCACCGAGCGCGTCAATTACCTGTATCTTGCGCATTCCAAGCTGCGCGCCTGTGCCTTCGGGCCGGAATTGCGCGTCGGCGACCTTCCCTCCCATATCGAGGGCATGTCCCGCATCAGGCGCGACGGACAGGTGATCTGGGAGAAGCCGTTCCTGTCCGGCGAGAACAATATGAGCCACACCATCGCCAATCTCGAATATCACCACTTCAAATATGATCTGTTCCGCAATCCCGGCGATATTCACGTCCACATGTTCGGCACTGCAACACTGAGCTTTGCCGATGGCATCGTCACCCAGCCCAACGATGTGTTCGAAATCGAAGAGACCCAGTTCGGCGCGCCCCTGCGCAATCCGATCCGCATCGAAGCCGACCGTCCGGTAATCGTCGGTAATTTGTACTAAGCCGCCTGGGCAAATTTTGTCCGCCGGCTTTACGCCGCCCGACTAACATGTCAGTTCTCCCTCTGTCGGAGGGACCATCATGACCAGGCTCAATTTCGAGAAACGCCGCGTTGGCAAGACCGCGCTCGAGGTAACGACGCTCGGTCTGGGCGGCGCCTCGCTGGCCGGCATCTTTACCGGCGTTTCCCCCGATCAGGCCCGCGCCACAATTGGCCACGCACTCGACCGCGGCATAAATTACTGTGACACAGCCCCCCAATATGGGCTCGGCCGGTCCGAGCATCTGGTGGGCGACGTGCTGCGCGAACGGCGCGCCGAAACCGTATTGTCGACCAAGGTCGGCCGATTGCTGCAGCCGGTCAGTCCCGACATGCAGGACAAGGGCAATTGGGTCGATCCCCTGCCCTTCGATCAGGTTTATGACTATTCCTATGACGGCGTGATGCGCTCGTTCGAGGATAGCCTGCAGCGCCTTGGCGTGAACGCCGTGGATATCGTTTATGTCCACGATATCGGCGTCGCCACCCATGGCGTGGAGGCCAACGCCCATTTCTGGCAGCAGCTTGCCACCGGCGGCTACAAGGCGCTGCGGCAATTGCGCGACGGTGGCGTGATCAAGGCCATCGGCCTGGGCGTCAACGAGTGGGAGGTACTGATGGACGCCTTTGCGCTCGGCGATTGGGACGTGTTCCTGCTGGCCGGCCGCTACACGCTGCTCGAACAAACCTCGCTTGACCCGTTTCTCACGACCTGCATCGAGCGGGGCGCTTCAGTCGTCGTGGGTGGCCCATTCAATTCAGGCATTCTGGTGGGCGGCGGCACCTTCAACTATGCCAAGGCCCCCGATGAGATCGTCGCCAGGGTCAAGGCTATTGAGGCAATTTGCGCCCGCTTCAACGTGCCCCTGCCCGCTGCTGCGCTACAATTTCCATTAACGCATCCGGCTGTATGCAACGTCCTGCCCGGGCCGCGCTCGCCGGCCGAACTCGACGGCATCCTCGACTGGTGGCAGATCGACATTCCCGGCGAACTCTGGACGACCCTGGCGGCAGACGGATTGCTGGCGCCCGGAACGCCCATCCCCGGCGGCACCGCCTGAGCCAAACCCGGATCAATTCAAGTCCAGCGCATGGGCCTTGAGATCCTTGAGCGCGATAAGCTCGAGCACCGCCCGATTGGTCGATCGCAATACCACGCGCGGCGCCTTGCCGGCCGCAAAGGCCTGTGCCCAGCGTTCCGCCACGAGGCACCAGCGGTCGCCCGCGCGAAGGCCTGGAAACGAGAACTCCGGTCGCGCCGAGCTCAGGTCATTACCGACCGATGCCGAATAGCCCAGAAAGTCGTCGCTCGCCTCAATGCACACCAGGTGGCGAGCAGCACTGTCCGGCCCGGCCGCGCAATAGCCGGTTCGGAAAAAACCGGTCAGCGGATCGGTCGAACACGGCTCCAATGGCTCCCCAAGCACGTTGAACTCCGCCGGTCCTTCGATACGCCCGGCTATATTCACGCGTCGGCGTCCTTGTCGATCTTTTGCAGCACTTCCTTGACCTTGGTATTGATCTGGTCGAGCGAATAGGGCTTGGGCAAAAATTCAACGCTCTGATCATCCTCGATATCGCGGCGCACGCTTTCCTCGGCATAGCCGGACACAAAGATCACCTTGAGGTTCGGCATCGTCTTGCGCACATGCTTGAGCAGCGTCGGACCGTCCATTTCCGGCATCACGACATCCGAGATCATCAGGTCGACCTTGAAATCGAGATCCTCGAGCACTTCCAGCGCCTCTTCGCCGCCATCGGCCTCGAACACCTCATAGCCCGTAGTGCGCAGCGCCCGCGCGGAAAACGCCCGCACGCTCTCTTCGTCTTCCACGATCAGGATACGCTCATGCCCGGTCAGATCGCGCACCGGGGCCGCCACGATGACCTTTTCGGCTTCGACCTGATCATGGGGCGGCAGGTAGATCTTGAACGTCGTGCCTACGCCGACCACGGAGACCGGATAGATGAAGCCCTCGGTCTGCTTGACGATGCCATAAACCGTCGACAGACCCAGTCCGGTCCCCTTGCCCAATTCCTTGGTGGTAAAGAACGGCTCGAAGATTTTTTCGATGATGTCCGGGCTCATGCCCGTGCCGGTATCCTGCACTTCGATCAGCACATAGTCGGCCGCCACCATACCCTTGAAGGTCAGCCGTTCGGCCTCCTGTCTGGTCACGTTACCGGTCCGCAGCGTGATCGTGCCGCCACCAGGCATGGCATCGCGCGCATTGACCACCAGATTGATGATTACCTGTTCCAACTGCACCAGATCGGCGCGCACCGGCCAGATATTGCGGCCATGTTCGACCTGCAGCGTGTTTTTCTCCCCGATCATGCGCTTGAGCAGCACGGTCAGATCATCCACGATCAGCGGCAGTTCGAGCACTTGCGGCCGTAACGTCTGCTGGCGCGAGAATGCCAGCAACTGCCGGGTCAGGCCCGCCGCCCGGTTGGCATTCTGCTTGATCTGCATCAATTCGCTGAACGAGGGATCGCCCGGCTTGTGCTTGAGCAGCAGCAGATCGGAAAAGCCGATGATGGCAGTCAAGAGATTGTTGAAATCGTGCGCGACGCCGCCAGCCAACTGCCCTACTGCCTGCATTTTCTGGCTTTGGGCGAATTGGGCTTCCAGCTTGCGCTGGTCGGTCATGTCCAGCGCATAGACATTGACCTGCTCGGGCGAGCCCGCGCTCATCTCCGAGCCGGATACATAAAGCCGGACGGCGTGATCGCCCTCGGCGTTGAGCAGCGCATCGACCGGCTCGATCTCGGACTGATGTGCCGCCGCATCCTTGATCGCCCGGGCAAACTTCTCTCGGCTACCCTCCCCGATCAAATCGGTCAGCGGCTGCAGTTCCAGGCTTTTTTCCTCACCCGACCATTTGAAGATGCGCCCGAACGGCGCATTGGTGCGAACGATGCGGCCCTCGACATCAAGCGTCGCAATGGCAAACGGCGTATCGTTGAAAAAGCGCGAGAACCGCACTTCGGCCGCCCGCAATTCTTCCTCGATGTCCGGCGCGCTGGACCGGTCGAGCACCAGCGTGCGCGTCTCGCCCAATTCGCCATCGGCCATGCGCGCTGCCCGATGCAGCATCCGGACGGGAAAACTGGTGCCATTGCGGCGCACCAGGTCGATATCGATGATCTCGGTGCGGATTTCCCCATCGCCGCGCCCGCGCATCAGCAGGCTGGCGCCATCGCCGCGCACGATATCGCCCAGGCTCAGATGCCCCGAATTGAACTCGGCCAGATCGTAGCCAAGCCAGTCGGTCAGTGTCGAATTGAGATACTGGATCGCGCCGCGGGCATCGGCCGAGAAAAAACCCGCCGGAGAATGATCCAGGTAATCGATGGCCCGCTGCAGGTCGCGGAACGCGCTTTCGTTGTTGTCGCGATCGCGGGTGATGTCCTCGACGGTCCAGATGCTGAGCGGTTTCTTGACCTCGTCGGTTTCCGGCAGTGGCCGCACGGCCACGCGATACCAGAATGCCCGCGCGCTTTCCGCGGCCGATCCGCCCAGCCCGCCGACCAGCCGGATATCCTCGACCGCGGCCCGCCCATCCTTGGCCGCTCGCGACAGGCGATAGATCGCTTCGCTTGCTTCCGATTGCCCCGCGAACAGCCGCGGCACGCCCACCGGCACGCCATTGCTCATGCCGCCGGCAAAAGTGCCGTAGTGCCCGTTGACATAGGAAATCTTGCCGTCCCGATCGGCCACCATCGCGCCATAGGGCAGGCTGTCGACCACCGCGCGGGACACTGTCCTGCGCTCCTCGGTGCCGCCGAACCGGAACAGCCCGGCAGCCAGCCCGAACAGGCAGAAGACCCCGACCACGGCGAGCAGGCCGACAAAGGTAATGACCCAGTCGCCCGGAATCCGGTCACCGAACACCGAGAACACCACCGCCACCACCACGAGCGCCAGACCCAGGGCGGCCACGCGCCAAACGCCGGCATTGCTGCGCGCGGAAGTGATGATCGGTTCCGGATAATTGCCCTCGCCGAGCGGCGTCGATGTCATGGCTGGTCGCGCTCCGAAGGACAAGGTCGAACGGCCGAATCAGAGGCCGTGTCTAGCTCTACCAAATGACCCGTGCCCCGTGGGAGGGACATGCGCATTTTCTCCATTGTGCGTCCGCTCTGTGGCGCCATAACGACACTTCTACGCGCCGGCGCGCCAGCCGCTCCGCCCCTTGAGGCGCATCACGAAGCCGATGACTTCGGCCACCGCCTTGAAGTGATCTCCCGGGATCACGTCATTGACCTCGACGCTGGCAAACAAGGCCCGGGCCAGCGGCGGATTTTCCACGATCGGCACGTCGTTTTCGGTCGCGACCGACCGGATGCGCAGGGCCACCGCATCGGCGCCCTTGGCGACGCAAACAGGGGCCCGCATGGCCTTGTCGTACTTCAGCGCCACCGCAAAGTGGGTCGGGTTGGTGATGACCACGGTTGCATTGGGCACCGCCGCCATCATGCGCGAGCGCGCCCGCTCCTGCCGCAACTGGCGGATGCGCCCCTTCACCTTGGGGTCGCCCTCCATCTGCTTGTATTCCTCGCGCGTTTCCTGGACCGTCATCATCTGCCGCTTCCACCATTTCTGGCGCTGGTAGATGAAATCGGCCAGGGCGATGATCGTCACCACCGCTAGCACCGAGGTGAAGATCTTGACTCCAATCTCCTGGAAATCCATCAGGATGACCAGCGGATCGGTCGTCATCATGGTGTCGAGACGGTCGCGTTCGGGCCAGATGGTGAAATACATCGCCGTCCCGACAATGCCGATCTTGGCCAGGCCCTTGCCGAAATTGACCAGTGCCTCGACCGAAAACAGCCGCTTGAATCCAGCGACCGGCGAAACCTTGGAAAATTTCGGCGTAATCGGATCGGCCGACAGCAAGGGCCGATGCTGCACCAGATTGGAGGCAACCGCGCAGGCCGACAAAATGCCGAGCGGCAGCAAGATGATGCCGAGCAGCGACAGCGCCAGCCCATTGAAGAAACTCCCGAAGGCGGCGCCGCCAAGCTCGAACTGATCGGCATTGGTCAACAGGACCTTGAGCGACGCCATCAGGCTCGCGCTGGCCGACGGAGCGATCATGGCGAACACCACGGCCGAGCCCAGCAGCATGAACCAGGTCGTTACCTCCTGGCTCTTGGCCACGTCGCCCTTTTTATGGGCGTCCTCCAGCTTTTTCTGGGACGGGTCCTCGCTTTTGCTGGATTGTTCGGGGGCTTCGTCGGACATTACGAGGCCCCTCGCCACATCGCCAGGTGCTCTTCGAACGCCGAAATGTACCAACCCATCATCATGGTCAGCAGCAGCGCAAACAAAATGAGCCCGCCGATGATATTGGCCGGCATCAGCACGAAAAACACCTGCATCTGCGGCATCAGCCGCGCCAGAACGCCCGCGCCGAGGTTGAACACCAACCCGAACACGATAAACGGCGCCGACATCTGGATGCCGATGACGAAGGCATGCGCCACCGTCCTGATCGCCATTTGCGCGGCGTCGTCGAACATCAGCGGCGTCTGCACGGTGAACACCATGTAGCTGTCATAGGTGGCCGCCAGCGCCACGTGATGCAGGTCGGTGGCAAATATCAGCGCCACCCCGACGAAAGACAGGAAACTGCCGAACACCGCGCCCTGGATGCCGCCCTGCGTCGGGTCCGCCGTCTGCGCCACGCTGAGGCCGGACTGGAAAGCGATGATCGCCCCCGCCACCTGCGTCGCCATTACCGTGATCCGCGCAATGGCGCCCAGCATCAGCCCGATCGCCAGTTCATGGAATATCAGCGCGAAAATCGCCATCGGATCATCCGGCAGCGCCGGAACCACGTTCGCCAGCAGCGGGTAAAGCACCAGCGTGAACGCCAGTGCGAAACTCAGCCGCATCCTGGCCGGGATCATCTGCTCGCCCAGGGCGGGCATCAGCATCAGAATGGCGCCGATACGCGAAAACAGCAGGATATAGACAAACGCGGTCTGCGGCAGCCAGTCGAGCCCGATGGTCAAGCCGTCACCCGCCCACGATGATCATGTCCATCACCCGGCTCATATAACCACCCATGGTGGCGCCGAGAAACGGCAGCGTGATCAGCATGGTCACGAAGATGGCGATAATCTTGGGCACGAAGACCAGGGTCTGCTCCTGGATCTGCGTCAGCGCCTGGAACAGCGAGATGACGACGCCTACCAGCAGGCCCACCACCATCATCGGCGCCGACACGATGATCAGCGTCCAGATGCCGTCGGTCGCGATATCGAGAACTTCGGCGCCGGTCATTGTCGTTCCCTGGGCGGGCGAATCGCTCGCTGGCTCTTGTGTAGCTTAAGCCGCGCCGTGCGGAATATATCAGATCGGCATCCGCATGATTTCCTCATAGGCCGAAATCACCCGGTCACGCACGGTCACCATGCTTTCAATAGCGATCTCAGTCTTGGAGAGGGCCGTGACCATGTCCACTACGTCGGCCTTGCCGTTGACCATGTCCATCGCCATGGCATCGGAGGTTTTGCCGGCGTCGACCACACCTTGCATGCTTTGGGCCAGAAGCTTGCCGAAATCCTGGCCCTGCCCGCTCTGCTGGGCCAACAGGTCGGTGCCCGGCTTGGCGGCCTGCGAGATCAGCCGCGAAGCGTTGCCGTAGGCGGCGGTGGCGGCATTAAGGGGAATGGCCATAGTCTAACTCCTTCAACCGCGCAGGATATCGAGTGTCCGGCCCAGCATTTGCCGGGTGACGGTCACGACGTTCAAATTGGCTTCATAGGTCCGCTGCGCTTCGCGCATGTCCATGGTTTCGATCAGCGAATTGACGTTGGGATATTGCACATAGCCCTTGGCATCGGCTGCCGGATGACCGGGTTCATAACGGCTTTGGAACGGGCTCATGTCGTAACCCAGCCGGCCGACCTCCACGACCTTGCCACCCACGTCCGGATCGAACTTGGTCTCGAACGTCGGCACGCGGCGGCGATAGGGTTCCTCGCCTGGCGTCTTGCCGGCAGAATCCGCATTGGCCAGGTTTTCGGCGATCACCCGCATGCGCGCCGTCTGGGCATGTAGCCCGGTGGCGGCGATCCGCATCGAAGCGTTGAAATCAACCATGATCTACTCCTAGGCCTGCCGGCCCATTGCGGTGCGCAGGATCTTGATCGATTTCTGGTAAATGCTGGTGGCGGCTTGATAATCCATCAGGTTCGTCGTCACCTTCATCATCTCGTCTTCGAGCGACACGCCATTGCCCTCGGGCGTGATCTCGAAATTGGCCATCGCTTGGGCGCCAAAGCTGCTATCGCCTTCGCTCGAGGCAGAAAAATGCATTGGCTGCGTCGCCGTGGTGGTGACGCTGGCCGATGAGAAGGCGCCGAGCTGGTCGGCAAAATCGAATTGCTTGAGGTCGCGGCCCCGGTAACCCGGCGTTTCCGCATTTGCCACATTTTCCGCCAACAGCCCTTGACGCGTCTGGTGCCAGCGCATCTTGTCCGTCAGCGCGGTAAACACCGGCATGTCCAGAAGGCCCATCGGCCACACTCCCGCTAGACTCTAGCAATGGGCAATTCTTGCCGCCCTATGGTTAACCAAGTGTTAACTTTGACGGCTGTTAGTGGTAGCGGCCTCGCAATTTGCATATTTGGTGAGTCTAATCGGCAAAAGCTGCCGGTTTTGGTCGGCGAGTCTCGGAGTTTTAAGCAGTGCAGTTCATTTCCAGCCTCTTTGGCGGCGAAGGCGGTTCCCTCGTGACCGCGCTGTTCGCGCTCGGCGTCGTCCTTGTCCTGATCGTGCTTGCAGTCTGGCTGCTCAAGCTGGTGTTCAACGCATCGGGAAGCATTGCCCGCGGGCGCGACCGGCGGTTGTCGGTCATCGACACCCTGGCGCTCGATCCCAGGCGACAATTGCTGATCATCCGCCGTGACAATGTCGAACATTTGATCCTGACGGGCGGTCCGCAGGATGTGGTGGTCGAAACCGGCATTCCGATCCAGGAGCCGCCAGTGACCCAGACCGGGCGCCGGCCTCTTCCCGTCGTGCCTCGCCGGCCGGTTCCGGCCCGTCCGGCACCGGTCGCCGCGCCGGTTCCGGTGCCCGAGGCGCCGCCCTCCCCGGCGACCGCTATTGAACGCTTGCGCGATTTCGGGCGGCCGGCCGCAGTGCCCGGGCCGAAATCGCTGCGCCATACCGGGCTGATGCGCCAGGTGCCGGTTGTCGAAGCCCCGGTGCAGCGCCCTCAGAATTCAGATCAGCTGGACCACGACTCAGCTAAAGAGGTCGAAGGGCATCCCCAGGCTGGAACCACAGAACTTGACGAACACGACGCCATTATCCGGCGCGAAGAGCGCAAGGCCGACGGTTTCTAGCCGGCGCTATCTGCCTTGGCTTGGGCTCGCCACGATGCTGGCGCTGGCCTTTGCCCCCAGCCTTGCCTTCGGGCAGGAACTGTCGATCGACTTCGGCGACGAAACCACCCTGACCGAGCGGGCAATCCAGCTCATCGGGCTGATTACCCTGCTGTCGCTGGCGCCCTCCATCCTGATCATGGTGACCAGCTTTACCCGCATCGTCGTGGTGCTGTCGCTGCTGCGCACGGCCATCGGCCTGCAAACCGCGCCGCCCAACTCGGTGATGGTGTCGCTGGCTTTGTTCCTGACGCTGTTCGTCATGGGCCCGACCCTGCAGCAAACTTATGACCAGGGCATCGCCCCGCTGATGGCCGGGCAGATCGAAGCCGCCGAGGCATTCGAGCTTGGCGCCGCCCCCTTGCACGAATTCATGCGCGCCAATGTGCGTGAAAAGGATTTGATGCTGTTTTTCGACCTGACCGGAGCCGAGCCGCCCGAAACGCCCGAAGCCATTCAGCTGCAACTGCTGATCCCCGCCTTCATGATTTCGGAGCTGCGCCGCGCCTTCGAGATCGGCTTCCTCCTGTTCCTGCCCTTCGTCGTCATCGACATGGTTGTGGCATCGGTATTGATGTCCATGGGCATGATGATGCTGCCCCCGATCGTTATTTCCCTGCCGTTCAAGCTGATTTTCTTTGTGCTGGTGGACGGCTGGTATCTGGTCGCCGGGTCCCTGGTGCGTAGCTTCGTCAGCGGCACCACCGGGGCTGGGTAAAGCGGCGCCGCAACCATCCTATCCCGCGCTGGCGACGTCGGCGTCGGGCTTGCTGGCGACGGCCGGCGCCAAGGCACCGTCCCCGCTATAGATTTGCCGGTAGGAGTCTAAAAACGCATTCAGGCTGTCCAGCGCCGATACGTCGCTGGCCACCTTCTTGAATTCCAGGCTGCCCGTTGAAATCGTGCTGGTCACATAGTCGAACACCGGCCATTCCGGCGTCGTCACCATGCGGTCCGCGAATTTGGAGCGCAGCCGCGACGAGCCGAATTCATCGCCGCTCAACACGAATCCCACCGCTGCCTTGATGATGTTCATGCGCGTCGTCTGGCCCAGCGCGCCGGTCGGGCTTTGCGCGCCCACCATCGCCTCGATCAGTTCGCCCGCGACGGAATAGCGCTTGGCCTTCCATTGCGCATCGATCCGCAACAAGTCCGCATCCTGGCCGCTGACGCCATTGAGCACGTCCAGCGCCAACTCGTCGCGTCCGCCATCGATCAGCGCCCGCGCTTCCAGGATGCGCCGCTGCCGGGCCAGCGAGTCCGGAATGCCCGACAGGCGCGTGGCATTGAGAACCCGCAGCGCCTCCTGCGGCCGGCGGTCGGCGAGGTAGATAACGGCCAGGTCGGCGGCAATCTGCGTCCGCGCCACGCCGCGCAGCCGGTTCTGCAACTGGTAGTCGAGCAATTCGGCCGCCTGCGACAACAGATCGACCCGCACCAGCCGCCGCGCCAGGTTGCGGATCATTTCGTCGCCCTTGGCGCCCGGCGGCGTCAACTGCCGGAAATCATAGTATAAGCCCAGTGCATCCACCGGACCCATGGAGTCGGCCAGCCCATCGAGATAAAGGTCGCTGAACACCTGCTGCGCATCGTCACGCAGGGCATTGATGAGCGGGTTCTCGGGATAACTGGCGACCGCCTGCTTGACCGTTTCGAACCCCGCCCGATAGTCACCCTTGCGGAAGTAGAACGTCGCCAGCATTTTCTGCATATCCGCTTCCAGCGGATTGCCGCGCCAGAGCAGCGCCTCGGCCGACAGGGTATCCGTCGCCTTGTCCAGATTGAGATTGCCCTGTTTGTCGAGCAGCGCCAAGGTCCGGAAAATCGCTTCCGCCCGCGTCGGCCGGATATCGGCGGCAATCACCTGACCATAGGTGTCGATCGCCTCGCCGGTCCGCCCGGCAGCCTCATCGATCCGGCCCGAAAGCAGGTGATAAAGGCTGGTATCGCTCAGTTCCAGAGTCGCAAAATCGATCTCCCCCAGCACCCGCTCGGCCAGGGTTTGATCGCCCGTCTCGATGGCTGCGCGCACCGCCGAGAAGCGGAAACGATTGCGCACCCACACCGGATAGCTGTCGATCACCGCCTGTGCCTGCAGCGCATCCAGGCGCGCGCCGTTGAAATCATAACTGTCGGCGCGTGCAATGGTCCGCCACACCTGGGCATCGACATCCTCGGCAAAAGGAGCCGCATTGAGAATAGCCAGGGCATCCGCCGTCCGGTCCGCCATGGTATCGGCGATCGCCAGCGACAGGCGAAGCTTTGGCGTCAGCTGCTCGGTTTCCAGTTCATTTTCGGCGATATGCAAGACCCCGATCGCCTCATAGGCAAACTGGTTCGCCAGATAATACTCGGCCAGCTCAAGCCTTGCATTGTCGCGCTCCTTGCCCTCGGTGCGCGATGCGTCGGCGAGCAACTGCTCGCGCGTCGTAACAAAAACGCCAGGATCGGGCTCCTCAAGGCGGCTCAGATCGATAAAGCCGGTCCGCGCGGTCGCCGCCACCCCATTGCCCAGACTGCGCGGCTGGTCGAGCGAGGACACCGTCAGCCCGCCCGCGCTCGAAATCACCGCCAGGTCATTCTCGATCGCCACGTCGACCCCGTCATGCTCGGGCTTGACCACAAGGCCATGCACGCTGCGCAGCGCGGAAAAATCGACATAGTCCAGCGTGCGCGTCAGCCCGCGCGCCGGCGGATAGGCCGTCACGACCTCCAGGACGTCGCCCGCATTGGGATCACGGAACTCGTGCACCCGCGCCGGCCGCGCCACGTCGGCGGTCATCTGGAACACGCCCTCGATGTCGCGTCGCCGCGTCAGCGCAATCGGCTCGGTCGGCGTCAGCATGATATCCCCCAGCGACAGCACCCAGGCCATTCCCTCCGAGCCCAGCGTCGCCAGCCGCTCCTGCGACAGATCGATCCGCACCACTTGCGTATCGCCGGACGGTACGACCTCGAAATCGCTGGCCAGGGCATCGAGCGCATCGCTCTTGGCCGGGGCGACGATCCCCGACACGGTATCGAACACCATCCATACCGTATCGCCGCGCCGAAACACCGCCGCCGGCGTGTCCTGCTCGAATGGAAACACCACGCGCACCGTCGATCCCAGCACGCTGACGAACGGCGCGATGCTTTGTGGCGGTTGTGGCGCCAAGGGACTGACATCCTCGCCCGGATGCGTTTCGGCCTCATGCTCTTTGGGCGCCTCGGTCTCGGCGGCCTTGGCCGCCAGTTCGGGCGTCGTCAGGTCGGGCAGGCTGGCCCCCGCCAAATCGATATCGAGCAGGAACTGCCGCGATGAATTGGCGTAGAACCGCGGCTTGACCCCCTCGCCCAGCGTCAGCGAGATGCGTGCCCCATCGGGCGTTTTCGTGCTGGTAACGGCAACGACTTCGGGCGGCAGATCCGTGGTCAGCGCGCCCATGTCGACATCGACCGGCCATTCGAAGCTGACGATACCGGTTTGTTCGTCCTGCGCAAAATCCGCCTTGGTGTCGACGGTCCAGTCGAACTGCACCCGCATGAAGGTCGGATTGCGCCCGATCCGGACGCTGGCGGCGGGCTTGAGCGCAATGACATCGGCCGCCTTGCGATCCTGCTCCGCCTTGATCGCGGCAAGACGGGCGCGTTCCGCCAATTGGTCGATGATGTCCTGTGGCAACGCCGGCGGCATGCCCTGCCAAGTCGTCGGCAACAGGTCAATGAACAGCTTTTCGCCGGCCTCGATGCGATTGAAATTGAACCCCGACCGCAGCGCCATGCGCAGCCCCTTGCCATCCGGATCAATGCGGGCGATCGAAACGTAATCGGGCAAGGTCACCCCGAGATCGGGCAGCAGGACATCCACGGCCTGGGGAAATTCGATCGACAGCACGCCATTGTCCACCTTGATGGAATAGGCCGGCAGGCTGTCGCGTCCAGGAAAACTCAGGATCAGCCGGGCATAGCCCGCTTCCTGGGTGGCAAACAGCTGTCCCTGGTCGGCGGCATGGGCAATGCCGGGCGCCATCACGCCGAACAATGCCAGCACAGCGGCCAGCAACAGGGCGCGCGCCGTCCTCAGCCAAATCGCCTTGAATGCAGTCCCCACCGGCAAGCCGCCCGACGCAATGCTGCGTTTGAAGGCGAAGCGCGACACTTCGGGGTCCCAAAAACGCGGGTTACAACTTTACTGCTGCCGACCCTAACGGAATGGGCTTAACGTCGCCTTACGGTTAACCCCGCTATTGGCCGACGATTTGCGGCAAAGCCGCGACGTCCGCCGGTGTCATCTGCTCGGCCGGCTGGTCCGCCAGTGCCGCCATGCGGACCGTCAGTTCCTGCGCCCGAGCCGGGTCCATAGCCGCCAGGATCGGGGACATCTTGCGCGGATTCATCGACTTGGCGACGCGCAGCAGCACCTCCATGTCCAGCGAGTTGAAGATGATGGCGGCATCCTTGGGCTTCATGTTTTCGTAGAGCGTCACGATGGTGGCGAACTGTCCGCTTTCCATCTCGGTGCGTTGGTCGACCAGCCCCGAAATCTGCGCCTCCAGGGCCTCCAGCGTCGCCTGCCGCTCAGCCATCTTTTTTTCCGCCGCATCCACGATTGCCGAGCGCAGCGTCAGATCCTGCTCATAGGCCTCCAGTTCGGTGCGTCGCTCCGACAGCCGTTCCAGCAGCGCACGTTCGCTCGCGGTTTCGCCGTCCTCTCCCACCAGCGGCACCGGCTGGCCATCGGCGCCGATCTGCGTCGGCACCGCATCGGTCAACGGCACGCAATCGGGCTCGGTCAGCGCTGCCGCAAGGCTGGTATCATGGGCGCCCTCTTCGGCCGGTTGCGGGGACTCGGCGTTGGCCTCCACCGGCGCGGCGACCGGCAGCGTGCCGCTTGGTGGGCAAGCCAGTTCGAGCCCGGCGGCAAGACCAGCCTCCTCCGCTCCATGATCGGCTCCGGCTTCGGGCGCAGCCTCGCCATGTGCCGCGTCCGACAGTGCGGGATCGCCTTCGGTTACGGCCGGGGCAGCGTGATCGCCTTCGGGCGCCTCGGCACCGTGTTCGCCTTCTGCCGGCGCTGCGCTATGATCGCCGCCCTCGGTCGCGCCAAGCGTTGGGGCCGCATCGTCCAGCGTCGGGCTGGTATCGGCCATGGTCGGCTCTTCCGAAAGACCCGTCGCCGCGTCGCCTTCCGGCGCCGCTTCTTCCGCCTGCGCCACCCCCACGCCGCCCAGCACATAGCTGCCAGTGGTGACCAGACCCAGGGTCTTGAGCACCAGCATGGCCGATATGGCGAGGACGACGACGGGCAGCAGGCGGATCGATTTCACGCGGCGTTCCCCCGGGCACGCGCACGCGCCGTCAATTGCTGCAGCGCCGATTGCACCTTGTTGGGTTCTTCGATCGGCTCGATCGCCTGGCTATGCCGCGCCACGCTGGTGATCCTGGCGATGCGGTCCATCAACACCGTGCCGGCGCTGACGTGATTGGCCAGTTCGATGCCGAACCGCTCCGCCTGCTCCAGCCGGGCATTGAGCGCCACGTCGGCGTCAAGAGCCGTGGCCTTGAGCTCCTTGATCGCCTGATTGGCCAGGTTGGTGGCCCCCACCAGATCCGCCACCATCTGGCGCAGCACGTCGCGATCGGCATGCAGCCGCTTCAGGCGTGCATTCAAAACAACGCAATAACCGATTGTCAGCGCCATCAGAATGGCGACCGCCGACTCGACGAAAAACCCCAAAGGCAAGCCAAACATCATCGTCCCTCCATTTTCTCGTCGATCGCTTCGAACGCCGCCATCGTCACCTTGGGCGGATTGAGCGACCGCGTCGCCCGCACCGAGACGTGATTGCCGATATGGCCCATGATGGCCTCTGTCAGATCGACATCGCCGCAGCGCAGCCGCACCGGATCGCTGGGCGAGCGCTCGAACATGATGGTATCGCCCGGCTTGAGCCCCAGCACCCGCGACAGCGGCAGGTCCTGCTCGTGCAACACCGCTTCGATCTCGACATCCGCCGAATAGATTTCGGTGGCCAGATGCCCTTCCCAGATCGGGTCGCGGCCGAATTTCTCGCCCATGAACATCTGCAGCAGTTGCTCGCGGATCGGCTCGATCGTGGCATAGGGCAAGAGGATCTCGATCTTGCCGCCGCGATCGTCCATCTCGATGCGCAATTCGATCAGGATCGCCGCATTGGCGGGTCGCGAAATAGCGGCGAAGCGTGGATTGGTCTCCATGCGCTCCAGCTTGAAATGCACCTGCGTCACCGGCTCGAAGGCGCGGTGGGTGTCCTCGAGGATGATCTCGATCATCTTGCGGGCCAGCGCCATTTCGATGGTGGTGTATGGTCGCCCCTCGACGCGGATATTGCCCCCGATGCGCCTGCCGCCCAGCAGCACGTCGATCATGGAATAGATCAGGCCCGAATCCACAGTGAGCAGGCCATAATTCTCCCATTCCTCCGCCTTGATCACCGACAGGATGGCCGGCAGCGGGATGGAATTGAGATAATCGCCGAACCGCACCGAGGAGATCGAGTCCATGGTGACTTCGACATTGTCGGAGGTGAAATTGCGCAGGGACGTGGTCGCCAGCCGCACCAGCCGGTCGAACACGATTTCTAGCATCGGCAGGCGTTCATAGGAGACGAGCGCCGAATTGATCAGCGCCTGCACCCCGGTCAGCTCGACATTGCTGCCGGCGCTCGCATCGAACCCCAGCAGGCTGTCAATTTCGTCCTGGTTGAGCACCCGGTCGGCGCCATCGCCGGCGGCAGCCCCGGCCTCGCCCTCGATCATTGCCGCCCATTCGGCAGCGGCTTCGGCGGCCTTGGCTTCCTCGGTCAGCTCGATGCCCGGCAGGGCATCATCGAGCCCCCAATCCTCGCTCAGCTTGTCCTGATCGCTGGGTCCGGCCACTACTGCACCAGGATTTCTTTGAACAGGATGCTTTCGATCTGCGAGGGATAGATCGCGACGTTGACGCGGCGCAGCAGTTCTTCCTTGAGCCGATAGATGCCGGCCGAGCCTTCCAGGTCGCTCTTGCGCAGTTCGCGCAAGTACACCTGGAACGCATCCACCACCTTGGCCATGCGCGGCTGGATGGCGGCCATCATCTCCTCGTTGGCGACTTCCAGCGCCACGGTCAGCTTCATGAAGGCTTCGCCATCGGACTCGTTGTTGAGATTTACGGTCATCGGCGGCAGGTTGAAGATGAAGCTTTGCGCCACAGCCGGGGCTTCGCTGTGTGCGGCATCCGCCGGCTTGCTTGCCGACAAAAAGAAGTAAAGCCCTGCCCCCGCCAGCACCACGACGATGGCGGCCGCGGCGATGATGATGAGCTTGCCCTTGCCCTTCTTGGCGACCGCGCCGTCTTCGACTTCTGCTTCAGCGGCCATGCCAAACCTCGGGCAACAGGGGATGTCCGGACGATTCCGTCCCAGCGATCAGCTAAGCGCGCGATGGTTAACGAAGGGTTACAAACGCCCCCTGAGCGGCAGATATTGCCGGGCAGGTTTTGCCGCCCGTTCAGCTTGCGCCAAACGCCGCTAACGGCACATCGGCGCGATCGCTTTGATTTAATTCAATTTTCGGCTTTGGCATGGTTTCTGCAAGGTAAAAAGCGAGCCTGCCGGCTTGGGGAAGCGGGACGGCTCGACGACGAACAAAGACTTCCGGGGACCTGGCATGATTGAAAATGCGCAACTGATCGGCCTGTCGCGTCAGATCGCGCTGCAACGGCAGATGGATGTCGTGGCCAACAACATGGCCAACATCAACACCACCGGCTTCAAGGCCGAGGACATGCTGTTCGAGCAATATGTCATGCCCGTCGCCCGCGACCGCGATTTCATCGGGTCCGACCAGCCCCTGTCCTATGTGCAGGACTGGGCGACCATGCACGACCTGTCGGCCGGCGCCAACGTGCAGACCGGCAACGAGCTCGACGTGGCGCTCAATGGCGACGGCTTTTTCACCGTGCAGACCGCTGGCGGCGATCGCTGGACCCGCGCCGGCTCGTTCCAGATCGACAATGCCGGCACGCTGGTCGACCTCGGCGGCAATCCGGTGCTGGGTGAAGGCGGCCCGATCCAGTTCGGCCCCGAGGAAAACGGCATCACCATTTCCAAGGATGGCGCCATCAGCAGCAGCGCCGGGCCCAAGGGGCGGCTGCGCATCGTTGAATTCGCCAATCCCCAGGCCATCGTCCACGAAGGCGGCAACCTGTTTTCCGGCGGCGCCCCGCAACCGGCCACCACAACCCAGGCCATGCAGGGCTTCATCGAAAAGTCCAACGTTTCGGGCGTGTCTTCCATGGCTGAAATGATCAAGGTGCAGCGCGCCTATGAATCGGCTGCCTCCATGTCGCAACGCCAGGACGAGATGCGCCGCACCGCCATCCAGCGTCTCGGCGACGCCAACGCTTAAGGGACACCGCCATGAAAGCGCTTTACATCGCATCGACCGGCATGAGTGCCCAGGAACGCAACGTCGAAGTTATCTCCAACAACATCGCCAACATGCGCACCACCGGCTTCAAGCGCCAGCGCGCCGAATTCCAGGACCTGCTTTACCAGCAGATCACCCGCTCCGGCTCGCAGACTTCCGACCAGGGCACCATGCTGCCGGCCGGCGTCGAGATCGGCTCGGGCGTGCGCACCGTGGCAACGCCCCGCATCATGAGCCAGGGCGGCGTCAACCCGACCGAAAAGGAACTCGACGTCGCCATCCGCGGGGAAGGTTTCTTCATGATCAACCTGCCCGATGGCCGCACCGCCTATACCCGTGACGGCTCCTTCGAGCGCAGCGACCAGGGCACGCTGGTCAATTCCAGCGGCTATGAAGTGCAGCCCGGCATCACCATTCCGGCCACCGCCAAATCGGTCTCCATCGCTCCCGATGGCACCGTCGAGGCCGTCCTAGGCACCGACGGCGCGCCGACCCAGTTGGGCCAGCTCCAGCTCGCACGCTTCGTCAACAAGACCGGCCTTGAATCCTTGGGCGACAATCTGTTTGGCGAGACCGCCGCCAGCGGCCCCGCCCAGGTGGGCACGCCCAATACCGACGGCAATGGCGACCTGCTGGAGGGGTATCTCGAAATGTCCAATGTCAACTCCGTCACCGAAATCGCCGACCTCATCGCGGCGCAGCGCGCCTACGAGATGAACGCGCGCGTCATCTCGGGCGCCGACGAGATGATGCAATCGACCAGCCAGCTGCGCTGATAGGAGCACCAGATGATCCTGCGTTCACTCTTTACCGCTCTTGCCGCCACTTTGCTGGCCGGCACCGCGCTGGCGGCGCCCCAGCTCAAGTCCGAAGTGATCGTCACCGCCTCGGTCGTCACGGTCGGCGACATGTTCGAGGATGCCGGTCTGCTGGCCGAACAACCGCTATTCCGTGCGCCCAATCCCGGCACCACCGGCGCCGTGCCGCTGGCCGCGATCACCGCCGCTGCCAACCGGGCGGGGCTCGATAGCTTCGACGCCGACGGCTTGCAGTCGGTCAGCGTCATGCGCCGCGCCAGCGTCGTCGACGAAGCCGTGCTCACCAGCCTGATCACCCGCGATCTGGCCGAACGCGGCATCATCTCCCACGGTATGGCCGCTCAGACCGTATTTACCACCCCGTTCGCGCCTATCGATGCCGAAGTCAGCGACCAGCCGGCCACGCTGCTGAGCCTGCGCTACCTGCCCGCCAGCAATGCTTTTACCGCCCGCTTCGCACTGGCCGGCATCGACACGCCCCTCGACCTCGCGGGCACCATCGATCTGACCATCGACGCCCCCCACCTTGCCACCAGCCTGCCGGCCGGAACGGTGCTGACCGCCGCCGACATGATCATGGCGCCGGTACCGGTCAAATATGCCGACACGGTCGGCGTCGCCTCGCCCGAACAGCTCATCGGTATGCAGCTCAACCGCCAGAGCCGCGAGGGCATGCTGCTCAAGCCCGCCGATGTATCGACCCCCGCCTTGATCGCCCGCAACGATCTGGTCACCATCTACTTCCGCCAGGGCCCGATGACGCTGACCGTCAAGGGCCAGGCCATTACCAGCGCCGTCACCGGCGCGCCGGTCCAGGTCCTCAACCTCATGTCCAAGCGCGTCATCACGGCCAAGGCACTTGCCGCCGGCGCCGTCGAAGTCAGCGCCGATCCACTCGCCCTTGCCGGCCTCTGAACCAGCTTTCAGGAGACTTTCATGACCCTTCTCAAAATCACCGCCATCCTGACGCTGACCGCCGCGCTGGCTGGCTGCAACACCATGGATCGCCTGGCCGATGTGGGCAACGCGCCGCGCCTGACCGCCATCGAGGACCCTACCACCGTGGCCGGCTACGTGCCCGTGCGCATGCCGATGCCCGAGGCGATCGCCGATACCTACCAGCCCAATTCGCTTTACCGTACCTCCGCGAAGGGCTTTTTCAAGGATGAGCGGGCCCACCGTGTCGGCGACATCCTGACCGTCATCGTCACTATCGATGACAATGCCCAGATCGACAATGCCACCCAGCGCAGCCGCAACTCCACCAACACGGCCGGCATGGGTGGCATTCTCGGCTCCGCCATCGATACCGCCAGCGGCGGCACCATCGACACGTCGGACGCCGTCGATTTCACCTCGGGCATCAAGGACGCCGGCACCGGCTCGGTCAATCGCTCGGAAAGCCTGCAGACCTCCGTCGCCGCCGTGGTCACCCAGGTCCTGCCCAACGGTAACCTGGTGATCGAGGGGCGCCAGGAAGTGCGCGTCAACTTCGAGGTGCGCGACTTGATCGTCGCCGGCATCGTGCGTCCATCCGACATCCAGGCTAACAACACTATTCCCTCATCCAAGATCGCCGAAGCCCGGATCGCCTATGGCGGGCGCGGCCAGATCACCGATGTGCAGCAGCCCCGCTATGGCCAGCAGGTGCTGGACGCCATCCTGCCGTTCTAGAAACGCTACTGCCTCGGCCGACTGACTCGCCGCAGCGCGTTTCGCCCCCAGTTTCCCGGCCGCACAATCCCCCATTGGTGCGGCCGGGCTCCCCGGCAGGGTCCAGAAGGAACAGCCACGGGCGCGTCTCCAGAATAGAGACCGCCACCCCAGAGGCGCAGTCCCCCGGCTGCGCCTCTTCCCCGTTCTGAGCCCTTCTGCACCTGCCAAGGCTTAACCGATCGTTAACCCTGCCAACCGGACCGGCGGAACGCGCTCGATTGCCGCAGATTGTATTACCCTGAGGAGGACGCGCCATGGCCTTTCTTCCGCTTGGCATCTCGTTCGGTTTATGTCTTGGCTTAATTCTTGGCCTTGCCACGGGCAATCTGGCAGTCGGCATGGTGCTTGGCGTCGCCATCGGGGCGGGCGTCGGGATCGCGCTTCTGGCCATGACCCATGAAAAACACTGGCAATGGCCTTTCCTCCGCCGCTAGCCTGTGGAACACCTGCGGCACCGAACTGTGCCGGAGCCGTCAATGTCCTTTGCCAAACTCGACGATCTGGGGCGCAAGCTCGAAGCTCTGGAACACGCCCTGTCCATCCTGGGGGCCGACGAGGCAACCCATATGGCCGTCGGCGGCGGTGAAAAGCGCGCCGAGGCGATGGCCAACCTGGCCGGCATGTATCATGCCCAGGCCACTGCGCCCCAGATCGCCGACTGGATCGAGGCCGCCCGCCCCGACTCCGAGGATCGGCGCCTGGCGCTTGCCGAGTTCAAGCGCAACTATATCAACGCCACCTGCCTGCCGACCGAATTCGTCGAGCGCCGGACCGCGGCAACCATGCGCTCCGAACAGCTCTGGCGCGACCTGCGCGCCAAGAACGACTGGGACAGCTTCCTGCCCGCGCTCGAGGGCGTCGTCGCCCTGGTGCGCGAGGAGGCGCAGTTGCGCGCCAACGCGCTCAAGCTCGCGCCCTACGATGCCCTGATGGAGCAATACGATCCCGGCAACCGGACAGCCGATCTGGACGGCGTTTTTGCCGGTCTCAAGAGCTTCCTTAAGGATTTCGTGCCCGAGGCGCTCGATGCGCAAACCGAGCGGCTGGCGCGCCGTCCGCGCAAATCGCTGAACGGCCCCTACCCCATCGAGCGGCAGCGCGAGCTGGGCCTGGCGGCAATGCGTGCCGTCGGCTTCGATTTCACCCATGGTTCGCTTGCCGTGTCGCACCATCCCTTTTGTGGCGGCGTGCCGACCGATGTGCGCATGACCACGCGCTATCGCACCGACGATTTCCTGTCCTCGCTGATGGGCGTGCTGCATGAAACCGGGCATGCCCTTTACGAGCAGGGATTGCCCAAGCCCTGGTCGCATTGGCCGCTGGGCAAGGCGCGCGGCATGGGCATTCACGAATCCCAATCGCTGTTCGTGGAAATGCAATTGGCCCGCAGCCCGGAATTCTGGCAATTCGCCCTACCCTTGGTGCACCTGCATTTGGGCGCCGATGCCATTGCCGGCTGGGACATCGAGGACATCCTGGCCGAAGTCAATTTCGTCGAGCGCGGCTATATCCGGGTCGATGCCGACGAGGTCACCTACCCGCTGCACGTCATCCTACGCTACGAACTGGAGCAGGACCTGGTCAACGGCAAGCTGGAAGCCAGCCAGATACCCGAGGCCTGGAACGCCAAGATGGTCGACTATCTGGGCTTGTCCACCCTGGCCGATCCCAAGGACGGCCCGATGCAGGACGTGCATTGGCCCGGCGGCGCCTTCGGTTATTTCCCCAGCTATACCTTGGGCGCCATGATCGCCGCCCAGCAATGGGCCGCTTTGGAAAAGAGCCATCCCCGATTGCGCTCCGATGTCGGCAGGGGCGATTTTACCGCGATCAACCAGTGGCGCAGCGACAATATCTGGAGCCAAGGCTCGCGTTATACCACCCCCGACCTGATCACCCGCGCCACCGGCGAGCCGCTCAACACCGACGTGTTCAGATCCCATCTGCGCCAGCGTTATCTGGGTTGAGAACCAGCGCCGTTTCCGGAACCTTAAAGCGACGCTGTCGTTACACTTCGGCAGCAGTTTAGCGCGCGAGCCGACCTTGACCCTATCTCCCACTGCTTTGCCTTCTGCCTCCGGCTTGTCTCGATGACGGCCGGCCATAACGGCATCGGCGCCACGCCAGACCCCGCCGGCACGACCTTTCGCCTTTGGGCACCTGCACGAAGCAGGGTGTCAGTGGTCATCGAGGGTCGATCGACACCGCTGCAAGCCGAGGCAGATGGGTATTTCAGCGGCCACGTGCCCGGTGCCCGGCCTGGCACACGCTATCAATTCCAGCTCGACGATCTGCCTATGCCTTTGGCGGACCCAGCGTCCCGCTGGCAACCCGACGGTCCAGCCGGCCCCTCGGTGGTGACCGACGCGGGTTTTGCCTGGACCGACCATGACTGGCGCGGCGTCGGAGCCGAGGGCCAGGTATTCTACGAGGTCCATATCGGCACCTTCACGCCCCAAGGCACCTGGTCCGCCGCCGCCGAACGGCTGGAAGCGTTGCGCGACCTGGGGATCACCGTGCTGCAGATGATGCCGATCGCGGCCTTCACCGGAAACTACGGCTGGGGCTACGACACAGTGCTGCACTACGCGCCGAGCCAGCTTTACGGCACGCCCGACGATCTGCGCCGTTTCATCGACCATGCCCATAATCTGGGCCTCGGGGTCGTCCTGGACGTCGTTTACAACCATGTCGGCATCGGCGATCAGTTCGCCGCCTTCAGCCCGGATTATTTCAGTGACAAGCACAAGATCGAATGGGGCGCGACCTTCAACTACGACGGCCCCAATTCCCCTGCCGTGCGCGACTTCGTCACCCGCAATGCCGCCTACTGGATCAGCGATTTCCACTTCGACGGCCTGCGGCTGGACGCCACCCAGGCGCTGTTCGATGACGGCACCCCCCACATCATCGCCGATATCGCCGGGGCGGCGCGCGCCGCGGCGGGTGACCGGCAGATCTACATCGTTGCCGAAAACCATCCCCAGGATCGCCGCCTGGTCGATGCGCCCGACAGGGGCGGCTATGGCCTTGACGCCCTGGCCAGCGATGATTTTCATCACACCGCCCGCGTCGCCCTGACCGGGCACAACGACTTCTATTATCGCGACTATGACGGCAGTGCCCGCGAACTGCTGGCAGCGGCCAAGTTCGGCTACCTGTACCAGGGACAGCGCTCCGACATGCGCGACCAGGCTTATGGCACCGCCTCGCTCGATCTGAAGCCATGGAATTTCATGCATTTTCTTGAAAACCACGATCAGGTGGCCAATTCGGCCCATGGCCTGCGCATGGACAGGCTCAGCACCCCCGGCAAGGTCCGAGCGCTGACGGCGCTGCTGCTGTTGGCGCCGCAAACCCCGTGCCTCTTCCACGGCCAGGAGTTTGGCGCCTCGTCGCCGTTTTTCTACTTCGCCGGCTATGAGGGCGCGAACGCAGCGGCCGTTGCCGAGGGTCGGGCCAGCAATTTGCGCAATTTCCTGGGCGTGTCCGACCCGGCCATGACCGCGGCCCTGGCGGACCCCGCCGCGCCGCGAACCCTGGCCACCAGCAAGCTGGACTGGTCCGAATGGGAGCGCCATGCCGGCGTTGTCGCCATGCACCGCGATCTGTTGCGGTTGCGCAAAGGCGAGCCGGCCATTGCCCAACAGGGACGCGGCGCCCGCCTTGACGGCGCCGTGCTGGCCGAGGAGGCTTTTTTCCTGCGCTATTTCGCGGCGGACGGCGGCGATGACCGGCTGCTGTTCCTCAATCTTGGCCGTGACCGCCCCATGGGCAGCATTGCCGACCCGTTGACCGCCCCGCCTAAAGCCAGGCATTGGGAAGCGATCTGGTCGAGCGAACACCCGGACTACGGCGGCTCCGGGCGCTATCCGTCCGACATGAGCCAGTTCTGGATGCTGCCGGGCAACAGCGCCCTGCTGTTCGCCGCGCAAACATAAAGGCCCGCATCGCTGCGGGCCTCACAGATGGTTTCAAAGCTTGACGCCAAGCGATTCATTCGTCGCGATAAACCTTTTCACGCCGCTCGTGCATTTCCTGGGCCTCCAGGCTCAGCGTGGCGATCGGGCGGGCATCCAGCCGGGCGATGCCGATCGGCTCGCCGGTGTCCTCGCAGTAGCCATAGGTGCCATCGTCGAGCCGCTTGAGCGCTGCATCGATCTTGGAAATCAGTTTGCGCTGCCGGTCGCGCGTACGCAACTCCAGCGAGCGGTCGCTTTCCGATGACGCACGATCGGCCATGTCCGGATGGTTCTGCGATTCTTCCTGCAGGTTCTCGAGGGTGCCGCGACTTTCGCGAAGAATATCGTCCTTCCACCCACTGAGCCGGGCCCGGAAATAGTCCCGCTGACGCGGGTTCATGAACGGCTCGTCGTCACTGGGCCGGTATTCTACAAGGTCAACAACCGAAGACATCAGCAGACTCAACTCCAATGCACCCCTAGACGCGCCTCTATAATCCAGCACCACAGACCCGGCAAGCGGCCAACGGCGCTGTGATTAACTTGTGACACCCCAAGTGTTTCAGTCCCATAGCGGAAAGTCGATGACATTGTAACGACAGGCCGGCCCCCTGGGCCTGCGGCAGACGCCCATGCCATTCAAGCCGGATACCGCCCGAGCTTGGCCAGCTCGACCCGTACCCGCAGGTCGATATCGTCGAGCAGGCTGTCCAGCCCCGGCTCCGAGCGTTCGCGGGCCTGCCCCACCATCTCTATCAGCTGGTCGAGCCGGTCGGGGCTGACCCGTCCGGTCAACAAGTCCGCCTTGACTGCCTCCAGCGTATCCAGCAGCGTGCGGCCCAGCAGCACCTTGCGCTTGCGCCCATGCAGCGGATCGTCCACTCCCTGCAAGGCCAGCAGGTAGTCCAGCGAGGCAGCGGGCGCGGCTGGCGCGGTGTTTGCCGCGCGCGCAGGCGTATCGACCCCTACGGGATTAAACGCCACCCCGCTCTGGCCCGAGCCGGCAGGATTGCGTGCAGCGACGCCGTTGATCCGCTGTGTGGTGTCGATGCGCAAAGCCGGACTCAAATCAGTGCGAGGTCTATCCCGGCAAAATCTGCCGTGATCCGTTAACAGCGCGTTAACAGACCCGGCAAGAATTGCTGCAGCGGCTCAAGCCAGTCCCGATCGGCAAGCGCAACGACACAACAAAAACCATAAAAACTGTTCGCTTTCAGTATCTTAATGTCGCCGTCCTCGCCTTGGCACGGTTTTCGCTAAGTCTGTCACCAAGCGGCGCCACTAGGATGGGGCGGCAGCCTTGGGGACATGACGATGGCAAAGCTGATGCGGATAGGTCTCGCATTCTGGATCGCGATGGCGACGCTGCTGGCGCCCCTGAGCGGTGTCCAGGCGGCGGCCGCGCGCATCAAGGACATCGTCGACATCGAAGGCATCCGCGAAAACCAGCTGATCGGCTACGGCCTCGTGGTCGGCCTCAACGGCACCGGCGACAGCCTCAACAACTCGCCCTTCACCAAGCAATCGCTGCAATCCATGCTCGAGCGCCTGGGCGTCAATACGGCCGGCGAAAACGTGCGGACCGCCAATGTCGCGGCCGTCATGATCACCGCCAACCTGCCGCCCTTCGCAACCCAGGGTTCGCGCATGGATGTGTCGGTCGCCGCCCTGGGCGACAGCGACAGCCTGCAAGGCGGAACCCTGCTCGTCACCCCTCTGCTCGGCGCCGACGGCGAAGTCTATGCCCTCGCCCAGGGACCGGTCTCCATCAATGGCTTCAAGGCCGAAGGCGACGCCGCCACCATCATTTCGGGCGTCCCGACCACCGGCCGGATATCATCGGGCGCCGTGATCGAGCGTGAAATCGAGTTCAAGCTCGGCGCGCAAACTTCCCTGCGGCTGGCGCTGCGCAATCCCGACCTGACGACCGCGCGCCGTATCGCCTTGTCGATCAACGACTTCATCGGCGTTCCCACCGCGACACCGGAAGACCCTTCGACAGTGCGCGTCACCCTGCCCCGCGGCTTCAACGGCAATATCGTCGACCTGCTGACCGATATCGAGCAGCTGATCGTCGAAACCGACCAGACCGCCAAGATCGTTATCGACGAGAATTCCGGCATTATCGTCATGGGCAAAGACGTGCGGGTCTCGAGCGTCGCTGTGGCGCAATCCAACCTGACCGTCACCATTGCCGAAAATCCCGCGGTGGTGCAGCCGGCTCCGTTGAGCCAGGGCGTTACCGCCGTCGAACCCAACACCACGCTGAACGCCAATCTGTCCGAAACCTCGCTGGCCGTCGTCAACGAGTCGGTGACGCTGCAGGAGCTGGTGGATGGGCTCAACGCCCTGGGCATCGCGCCCCGAGACCTGATCGCCATTCTCCAGGCCATCAAGGCCACAGGGGCCCTGCAGGCCGAAATCGAGGTGCTGTGATGATGCTCGACGCTACGACGTCGCCCAGGACCAGCCTCGACACCGCGACCATGAACCGGCTGCACCGGCAGGCCGAGGACCTCGAAGGCGTGTTCCTCAATACCCTGACCAAGCAGATGTTCTCCTCGATCAAGACCGACGGCGATTTCGGCGGCGGTTTTGCCGAGGAGACCTGGCGCTCGATGCAGTCCGAACAACTGGCCAATACCATGGCCCAGCACGGCGGCCTGGGCATCGCCGACCAGATGATGGGCGACCTGATCGCCATGCAGGAAGCCGCACAAAATCCGAACACTCTGATGGGAGCACCCACGCCATGACCGCCGCAGCCCGCATTGACGCGCTTGACACCCTGTCCGCCACCGACCTGTGTACGCGCGCCGAAGCCGCCCTCAGCGCCCTGGTCGACGTGATGAACCAGGAGACGGTCCTGCTGCGCGCCGGGCGGCACCGCCAGGCGGTGAGCCTGACCGCCGAAAAGGCCCGGCTTGCCCAGGATTACGTCGTGCTGGCCCGCTCTGTGCAGCGGCAATCCGCTCGCCTCAAGACCGAAGCCCCCGGCCTGATCGACCGCCTCCACAATGGCCATGAGCGGCTTGCCACCCAGATGGCCGAAAATCTTCGCGTGCTGGCTACGGCCAAAACGGTCACCGAGGACCTGTTGACCGATGTCGCCAAAATCGTCGGACAGCAGGCCAAGGCGCGCACCTATGGCAAGACGGGAACCATTGCTGTCGACCCGTCAGCATCGGCACGCGGCATTGCCGTCAATCGCGCCCTTTGACTTGGGCTGTATTTAAATAAAATCAATCTATCTGGGGAAACACTACAGTAAAGGCCAAGGCTCTATCCTGCGAACGGCATCGCTGCCGCAAAGGATACCATCATGGTCGCCAGAATCGCGCCCGAACCCATCGTCGTCAGTACGCAGTCCCTGACCGATTTCCGCTCGCGCCAGGTGACCGGCGAACGTTCATTGCTGCAGGACAGCACCCCGACGGCACCGAAAAATTCCAACGCCGGCGGCAAGTTTCCGCCCGACCAGCCTGCCACCCCCGAACGGGCCGAGCCTGCTGCGCCATCGCTGCCACCCGGCGCGATGTTCGCCGCCGCCGTGATTGCCGGATCGCTGTCGCCCCGGCCGCAGTCAATCGCCGAAGTCTATGCACGAATTGGCAGCGCTTGGATCCCACCCGAGTCCGAATTGCAGTTGCGCGATTTCTCGGTCTGACCTTCGGTCGGCGGTCCCGTTTCAGCCCGGCGCAAATGCAGCCGGGCTTTTTCATGTCTTGTTAGCCTCGCCCGGACCGTCGCGTCGATAATGCGCATTTATGCGGCATCTGCGAGCCGCAATTAACCAATCTTTATAATCTGTAGAGCAAGCATTTGGGCGTCTCAGGAAGAGGCGTCAATCTCTATCTCCCAGAAAAGGAAACTCGGAAATGTCCGACATCTCACTTTCGAAAGCCGTCCGCTCCAACCTTCTGTCGCTCCAGAACACTTCCAGCCTGCTCAACAAGACGCAGGAGCGTCTGTCGACCGGTAACAAGGTGAACTCGGCACTCGACAACCCCACCAACTTCTTCACCGCCTCCGCCCTGAACAGCCGCGCTGGTGACCTCAACAACCTGCTGGACTCGATCGCCAACGGCATCAAGACCATCGAGCAGGCTGACAACGGCCTCACCGCCATCACCAAGAACCTGGAATCGCTGCAGTCGACCCTGCGTCAGGCTCGTCAGGACAAGTCCTTCCAGACCTCGTCCTACACCATCGATCCGACCGCTATCGGCACCACGACCCTGAAGTCGCTTTCGTTCTCCGGCGGCGCTGTCGGCGCTACCCCGGTGGCGATCAACCTGAACACACTGGCCGGTTCGTCCACCCCGACCACCCTGACTGGCGCCAGCGCCAACTTCTCCACCAACTTCACCGGGGGCAATCTCAGCGTCAACGGCACCAACGTCGCTGTTCGTGGTGACACCTCTTTGACTGCAACGACCCTTGCCGGCGCGGGTGCCAACTTCGGCACCAACTTCACTTCTGGCGCGGTCAGCATCAACGGCACCTCCGTCAACATTCGTGGCGACCAAAGCGTGGTCAACACAACCTTGACTGGTTCGGGCGGCGCGACGCTTGCCGTTGGCGAAGGCGGCAACATCACCGTCGATCTGGGCGGCACCTTCAACGGCGGTAACCCATTCACCGTCATCACTGCCGACGGCGACACCACAACCGACGTCATCACGGCCATTAACACCGCCTTTACCGCTGCTGGCGGCACTGGCACGCTGGCGGCAGACGACGGCGCCGGCCAGATCGCGTTCACCAGCACCTCGGGCGAAGACATCGTCATCGCCGACGCTGCCGGTAACACCAACGGCACTGCCGCCGCTCTCGGCTTTACCGGCGCCGGTGCTACCTCCACTAACGGTACCGTCGCCTTCGACGCCACCGCCACAACGGTCGCCTCTGATATCTCGGGCGCCGGCATCACCGGCCTCACGGCAACGGTCTCGGGCGGCCAACTGGCTTTGTCCCTGGCTTCTGGGGCTGACATCACCGTCACCACCGGCACCACGGCAACGGCTATCGGTTTCGGTTCGTCCAACCTGACCTCGACGAACGGCAACGCCGCTTTTGACGCCACTGCCGTAACCGTCGCCGCCGACTTCGCAGCCGCCGGCATCACCGGCCTGACTGCCGATGGTTCCAGCGGCCAGGTCGCTCTGTCGCTGGCCTCTGGCGCCGATTTGACGATCACGGGCGGCACCCTTGCCACCGCGGTCGGCTTCGGCACCGGCAACGTCTCGTCAACCAATGGCGTTGAAGGCTCGCTTGCCGCGGTCAAGACCGCCGATACACTGGTGTCGGAGATCAACAACAATGCCTCCCTCAAGGGCAAGATCCGGGCCTCCAACGACAACGGCAAGCTGCGTATCGAAAACCTTTCGACCAGCGAACTGAACGTCGATGGCGCCAGCCTTGCCGGTGTTCTCGACGGCGCTTCGAGCGGTGTGGCCAAAGTTGGTGGCAACACGGTCCGTAGCGATCTGGCCGACCAGTACAACGAGCTGCGCGATCAGCTCGACAAGCTGGCCGACGATGGCTCGTTCAACGGTACCAACCTGTTGAGCGGTGATAACCTCAAGATCACCTTCAACGAAACCGGCACCTCCTCCATCGACATCCACTCCAAGAACTCTGAGGCGATCAACGCCAAGACCCTGGGTGTGGAAACCACGCTGGTGGCTGCCGATCTCGACAGCGACACCAAGATCGACAGCCTCGTCGAAAACGTCAAGACGGCGCTGAACAAGGTCCGTACGCAGTCCTCCGCCTTCGGTTCGAACCTGTCGATCGTGCAGAACCGCGAAGACTTCACCAAGAAGGTTATCAACACCCTCGAGACCGGTGCTGCCAACCTGACCCTGGCCGACGCCAACCAGGAAGCTGCCAACGTGCTGGCTCTGCAGACCCGCCAGTCGCTGTCGACTTCGGCTCTGTCGCTGGCTTCGCAGGGCGACCAGAACGTGCTCCAGCTGCTGCGTTAATCCGCACGGCAAGTGCAAAAAACGGCAAAGGCGGGCTTCGGCCCGCCTTTTTCCTTTGTACCCTGCCCCGGCACGGCTCGCCATCCTGCCGACCGGCCAAATGTGCTAAAGGCAACGCACTCTCGAGGAGAATCAGCCCATGGCGCTCAAAGTCGAACTCAAGCCCGGCGAAAAGCTGCTGGTGGGCAATTGCATCATCACCAATTCCGAGCAGCGCACACGGCTGTTCATCGAGGGACAGGCGCCCATCCTGCGCGAAAAGGACATCCTGACGCCCAGCACCGCCGACACGCCCGCCAAGCGCATCTACCTGGCCGTGCAGATCATGTACATCGAGAACAACACCGACGTGCTGCGCCAGGAATACTTCTCTTTGATCAACGACATGGTTACTGCTGCGCCATCAACGACCGCCATTATCGATCGGATCAATAACGACATCTTAACTGGCACATTGTACAAAGCACTGAAGTCGGCAAAGCAGCTAATCCAGTACGAGCGGGACCTTATAGAAAATGCAGCAATACGGCGCCCAAGCTTACCAGCAGACGGCCAAGACAGTTGAATCTCCGCGTGAACGCGAGTCGGCCCTGCTGATCAAAGCCGCAGCTTCGCTCCAGAATGTCCGCGACGAATGGCCCAGCGAATTGACCCAGCTCACCACGGCCCTGGCCTTCAACCGCAAGCTGTGGACCATCCTGATGACCTCGGTGACGCGCGAGGATAGCGCCCTGCCCCAGGATGTTCGCCAGAACGTCGCCAACCTGGGTATCTACATTCTGAACGAAACCCGCGAAATGCTGCTGAGCCCGACCAATCCCGGCAAGCTCGATGCCCTGATCAACATCAACCGTCAACTCGCCGCAGGCCTGCGCGGCAACTAGGATTGATTTTGATCCTTTGAACGCAGCCGGACAGCCTCCCTCTACGTGAGGGAAGCCTGCCGTTTATGAACCGCAGCTTTGGTTATTTCGTCCCCTCGCCCCTCGCGGGGGGAGGGCTAGGGTGAGGGGTGAAGGCCCCTCGGCCATGGCCAAAACATCGCACCCCTCACCCGGCGCCATCGCGCCGACCGCTCCCAGGCGGGCGAGGTGATCCGGCGCCAGCCGATGTCATCGGGCGTATTTCTTCCCCGAGGAACGAGTATCTCGCAGCGTACTACCGCCTACGCCATCCAACTTTCCATCAGAGATAGTTGCTCAGGCTAAGCTTGCTGAGCATCGAAGTGACCTGGTAGCTGGCCTGGAGCCGGGTCTGCAAGGCCAGGATTTCCAGCGTCACTTCTTCCTTGCTGACCGTTTCCACGTCGCTCAAGAGGTTGTCGAGTTGGGTCTTGTAGTCGGTGTGCCGCTTGGTGGCATTGTCGGCGGTCGAGCGGGCGATGCCCAGATCCATGGTGATGATTTCGATCGAGCCCGGCTCAGTATTGTGCGCTTCCGACAGCGCGTCCTGCTGCCGGATCGCCATGGCGTCGAACCGCCCCTTGGAGGTCGAATCGCTGTCCGGATAGGTGGTGACGGCCGTCGACGCAAAGCTGCGCATCATCGCCAGAAAGCCGCTCTCATTGGCTTGCAGGCCATAGTTGGTGCGGGTGTTTTCATCGACCTGTGCCGAAACGCTCTGGCGCGGATTGCCCTGTGCCACCGTGGCCGCTTCGGTCAGCGCCCCCGTCAGCGCCTTGGAAAAATTGGCCGCCGTGGCATCGGCATCGGCGCCGATCGAGAACTGGCCGGGCCCGGCCTTGCCGGTAACCGCCGTCAGCGACACGGAACGGGTGGTACCGTCGGGTTGCGCCAGGCCCAGGGTCACCGTTTCGCCGACATTGGGCACGTTGGTGAACGCCACGCCGAGCGTGCTGGGGTCCGCGGCGGTAAAGCTGGTGTCGATATTGGCAGTGTCGGCTGAAACGCCAGTGATCTGAAAACCGTAATTGGCCGAAGCCGGCGCCCGTTCGCTGAGCGTCGTGGTATCCCCGCTGGTGGCGACATCGAGCCGCCCCAGACCCGCGGCGCTGATCGCCGGGCTCTGTCCGGCATACCACATGACGGTATCCGCCGCCGTGCCGACGCGCAGCGCCGTGGCGGTTGCCGGATTGCCCGCGACGCGCAACACCGGCTCACCCGCGCCATTGAAGAAGTTCTGCGATGCGGCAAAAGTGGAGGCCCCCGCCAGCGTCGTGCCGGTCAGTTCTTGCAGACTGCCCTGTAATGCCGTTTCGAATGCCGCTGCGGTGGCCTCCGCATCGGCGCCGATCACGAATTCATTGACGTTTCCGGTGGCTTCGGCCGCCGTCACCGCCTTCATGGTGATTTGCGTCTGGGTGCCGTCCGGCAGGCTCAGCCCGACCGAAACAGTATGGCCTGCTGCGATCTGGGCCGCCGGTGTCGGCGCGAAGGTCACGCTGATCCCGTCCCCGGCCGGCAAGGTCTGCGCTGTCGGCTGTGTCACCGAAACCGCGCCGCTGGTGCTCGACACGCTCGAGACCTTGTAGCCGAACGGATGCACGCCATCCTCGGTCAGGCTGACGGCGGTGCTGCCGGCGGCATGGGCCGTAGCGAGCCGGCCGCGATCGTCGGCACCGGCATCGGCGGCCTTGCGCTCGCTGACCACCGCCTTGAAGCCGGCACGGCCCCCTTCGCCATCGAGCAGCACGTCGGTCGTGGGCAGCGGCGCCTGATCGGTGTTGGAACCGCCGAACAGATAGCGCCCCGCCACCTCCGAATTGAGCAGCGTCACCACTTCGTCGAGCCGCGCCTGGGACTGGCCCGGCTGCGTCGCCATGTTGATATTGCCGGTGCCGTACTGGCCCTGCACCGCCGAGGAGCGCGCTTCGCTTTCGATCTTGTCGAACCGCGTCAGCGTATTGTCGAGAAAGCTGAGGCGCAGATTGACTGTGTCGATATTGCTGGAAAACCCTTCGATCTTGTCGAGGCGCGAGCGCACGCTGAGCGACATCGGCAAGTCCCGGCCCATGCCGGCCAGCGTGCTGGACTTCTCGCCGGTGCCGAGCTGGGTTTGCAGCGTCGCGAACCGGTCCTGCATCTGCGAGATGACCGAAAAACCGGCCTGCACGGGGAACATCGATTTGTTGACGATCATGGTGAGGCTCCTCAGACCGCGTTGAACAGGGCGTCGAGCAGTTCCTTGACCACTCCCACCACGCGCGCATTGGCGGAATAGGCGTTCTGCAACTCCGTCAGCCGCACCATTTCCTCATCGACATTGACGCCGTATTCCTCGTCCATCTGCTGCACCACGGTGTCCAGAGTGAGCTGCCGGTCGTCATACTTGGTAATCGCCGCTGCGATCGAGGAGCCCTGGAACGTGATGGTCTGGTTGATCACTTCGCCCAGATTGCCGCTGAGCTGGAACCGCCCCTTGCTGGCGACGGGATCGCCGCCCGATACGAACTTCAAATCCGCCAACTGCTTGATCAGGAAGTTGGGACGATCGGCATCGCCGAGCGTGGCCCCGACCTCGTCCTGGATCAGCAGCCGGTTGTCGGCCAGGACTGCCGAATTGATCGAAATCCGTGCGGCAAAGCCCTGCTTCTGCGGCGGGTTGCCTTCGAGGCTATTGGTAAAAGCCGTATTGCCCGCGTCCACGAACAGCGAGAGGGCCAGGCCCTCCCCTTGCGTTCCGGCAGCCGTCGTGCGCGTCGTGGCCAGCTTGACTGTCGTGGTGCCGCCGACCCCGCCATCGAGGATGCGTAAGGTGTCGGCCCCGGTGCTGGTGATCGCCAGCCCCGGCAGTTTCCCACTCAACGCCGCTGCGGCGCCGGCTGCACCGCCAGAAAGATCGATCCCCAGCACCCGCTGCCCATTGGCATCGATGTAATCCATCGCCTGGGTGGAGTTGACCACCCTGACCCGCTTTTCGACCCCACCATTGGTATAGGTCAGCAACATGTCGTTGCCGGGAGCCATGCTGGCCAGATCCACGTCAAAACCGGACGCGGTGCCAGAAGTCGCCGGGGTTCCGGCAGTCTGGATGGTTGAAAATGCCTGTGCCAGTCCGCTGGCGATCTCGTCGAGCTGGGCTTGCGCCTCGACCAGGGTCTGGTCGCGCAGCGTCATCAGCCCGCCCAGCTCGCCCCCCTGGATGACCCCCGACGCCACCAGGTCGATCGTCAGGCCCGATGGAGTGGTCAGCGTCAGCTTGCCGACCTTGGTCTTGCTCGGATCGGGGTCGAACTCCGAGGTCGCCGCCAGATTGCCGGCGCTTTCGAACTTGAAGGTGGACAGGCCGTTGTCGAGCAGGCCAACGCCTGAGCGCGTCATCAGCGCCACCGTGCCGTCGCCGCGATAGCTGGCCTGCACGTCGATCAGTTCGGACACCGATGAGACCAGCCGGTCGCGCTGGTCCTGCAACGCCGAGCGCGCCGTGTCGCCCATGCCCAGATCGAGCATGCGCGCATTGACCTCCTGCAGCGAGGTCAGCATGCCGTTCAGGTTCTGCACGTCCGAGGCCATCTGGCCTTCGGTTTCCTGGCGCATGCCCTGGATGGTGCTCGACAGCCGGTTCAGCTGCTCGGCCATGGTCTGCGCCTGCGAAACGGCGCCGGCGCGTGCGGTGTAGTCGTCCGGGCTGGTGGCCAAGGTCTGCAAGGCATTCTGCAACTGCCCGTAAAGGGTGTCGAGCGAGCCGGTGGAACCAGGCTTGCCCAATGTGCCCTGCAGCCGGTCCAGATAGGTCGCCTGCACCGCCGAGCTGGACGTATCGGACACCTGCCGCGTGTAATAGGTCTGAAGGCTGGTGGAAAACGCCCGGCTTGCCCCCGCGGTCCGCGCATAGGTGGAATTTTGCGAGTTGTAGTCGACGATGTTGAGCGACTGCCGATGATATCCCGGCGTGCCCTGATTGGCGACATTGCGGCTGACGATGTCCAACGCGTCCTGGTTGACGCGCAGACCCGACACGGCATTGGTTAGCGACGTTGTAAGACCCATCCCTGGGGCTCCTCACACAATGGTCCGGTCGGGGCCGTGCTAGTCCCGACTCAAATTACGCTCCGCGATCAGCGGATCATGTTCAGCGCTTCCTGCAGCATGTCGTCGGCCGCGCTGACGATGCGCGTGCCGGCCGCATAGGCTTGCTGCGTCACGATCAGCTTGGTGAATTCGTCCGAGATGTCGGTGTTGGAGGCTTCGAGCGAACCGCCGATAATGCCCGTGCCGGACAGATCGAGAATCGCCTCCCCCGACTCCGACGTTGCCGCAAACACCCCGCCATCCAGCCGCTTGAGCGAATTGATGGCGTTGAATTGCGCGGTCACCACCTGGGCGATATCGATGCGCTCGCCATTGGAATAGCTCGCCACCACCCGGCCGCTGTCATTGATCGCCACCGACACGAACTCGCCCGCGCCATAGCCGTTCTGGTTCAGCGTCGAGGTGCTGACCGTGCCGTTGACGTCGGCGAACTGGGAGATGCCGTTGGACTCGTGTTCCAGGTCCACATCGCCGATGACGACGCCATTGACCGTCAGGTCCTGGATGACCGTGGACGGCACGCCGGGAGCCACCAGCGACCCATCGGGGCCGAACGTATAGTCTTGCCCCACATTGGTCCATTTCGGCTGGGCGCCCGTGGCCGCGCTGTCCGACATGTAGAACAGGTTCCAGGTATCGGCGCTGCCCGTCGCCGCGCTGTCGATCTTGGCCCAGCGCAACTGCACCGCGGCCGGCGCGCCATTCTGCGCATAGACCGTAATGGCGCCACCCGTCAGCGAATTGGACTGGAACAGCGCGTCGTTGGCGGCGCTGATCGTGGCCAGGCGCGCCGGCGGCGGCACTGGATTGTTGGCGCCGGGAGTGAAGCCGAGATCGGCGGTGCCGCCCGTGGTCAGCACCGAGGTCTTGTTGTTGCCCAACGTGGCGGTGATGACGCCGTTGACGACGCCGATCGTGGCGCTCGCGGCATTGGGGCCGCCATCGGCGCGGAACTGCGCCTGGATTTCGGCCAGCGCCGCTTCGATGGTGACCGCCGGGCTGGTCCGCACGTCGATACCGCGGTTGCCGGCCGTGGTCGGCACGAACGCCCCTGCGGCACCATCATAAAATTCGAACGTCAACGCGCCGCCGCCGGCATTGAGCGTCAGCGTTTCACCGGCAGCGACGGTGGCGGCGGCATTGCTGCCCGGCGTCACGGCATCGCCCACCGCCGTAGCGGTTACGCCCGCATAGCTGCCCGATTTAAGCAGTTCGCTGCCCGGAATGGTGGCGTTGTAGCCCGTATTCTTGGGCAATTGCGGCAGGTTGGCCTGGTAGTTGATCCGGTTGGTCTGTTGCGCCGGCAGGAACGCGTTGGACAGCTTGATGACCTCGGGCACCGATCCCGAGATATTGCCGGTCACGGTGTCGATCGGCAGGCCCTTGAGGTAATAGCCGGCGCCGTTGACCAGCAAGCCGTCCTTGTCGATCTCGAAATCGCCGCGCCGGGTGAAGAAATTGCTCCCCGAGAACACCGCATTGCCGTCCGACTGCCCAACCTTGGGCTCGACCACGAAAAAGCCGTTGGAATTGAGCGCTATGAAGGTCTCGTTGGAAACCGTCTTGATATCGCCCTGCACGTCGTTGGTGCCACGCGATTGCGCCAGCACCGCGCCCGGCACCTGTCGCTTGATCGGCGCATCGGGAATCAAATCGAGGAAATCGGTTTCGATCCGCTTGTAACCCGTCGTCTGCGAGTTGGCGATATTGCCCGAAATGTTCTCCAGCGCATGCGCTTGTGCCCGAAGGCCGGTCACCGCACTGGAAAGAGCCCCATAAATGCCCATCAAAAACTCCGTGATCCCATTTGGCGCCTGGCGACGCATTTCGGGACCAGCAATGCAAGCCCGATGCCAACCGCGTTACGCACTGAACCAATTGATGAATCCGCCTCGGACCCTGCATTCCCCGGTCCCGCACCGGCAATTGAGTCCGAGCCGGCGGCAGAAATTGCCGCCTGCTTGTGAAATGAACGTCATTCCAGTACACGCAGAGCCTGTTTCTCCCGCACCGTCATCCCCGCCTTCGCGGCACTGACATTGCGGGCAAAAGGGTCGCGATGCTGTTCAAATCCGCCGACGAGTTCATTGCATCGCCGCGGCGCGCGGTGACCGTGTTCGGCATGGCCGGCGTCGGCAAGACCCGCCTCAGCGCCACCCTGCGCCATTCCAGCTGGTTTCACTATTCGGCCGATTATCGCATCGGCACGCGCTATATGGGCGAGTACATCGTTGACAATTTCAAGCGCGAGGCCATGAAGAACCCCTTCCTGGCCGAGCTGCTGCGCTCGGATTCGATCTACATCTCGTCCAATATCACCTTCGCCAATCTCGATCCGCTTTCCACCTATCTCGGCACCCCCGGCAATCCCGACCGGGGCGGACTGCCTCTTGAGGAATACCAGCGCCGCCAGGAGCAGCACCGCATTGCTGAAATCGCCGCCTTGGGCGACGTACCCCATTTCATCGACCGGGCCCGCCAGCTTTACGGTTATGACGATTTCATCGCCGATACCGGTGGCTCGCTGATCGAGGTCGTCGATCCCGCCGATCCCGCCGATCCGGTGATCCAGACCCTGGCCGCCGGCACGGCCCTGCTCTATATCCGCGGCACCGAAAAGGACGCCGCCCAACTGATCAGCCGCTTCCGCGCCAGCCCCAAGCCGCTCTATTACCGACCCGCTTTCCTCCTGGAAAAATGGGCGGAATACAAGACGCTCAACAAGGTCGCCGACGATTGCGATGTCGATCCACACGGCTTTGGCGCCTGGAGCTTCGAGGCGCTGCTGCATGACCGCATGCCGCGCTACCAGGCGCTGGCCGACAATTTCGGCTATGTGGTGGACGCTTCCGACCTGGCCATCGTGCGCGACGGCGACGAATTCATCGACTTGATGGCAGCAGCGATCGAAGCCCGAATGCGCTAGCGCGTCCTCCCCCTGGAGACGCGCCGGCCTGCATCGCGCCTTTGTCGCCAATACTGAACCCGAAAGAGGGTCACCATGCCTATCCGCATTCCCGATCATCTCCCCGCCCGCCGGACGCTTGAGGCCGAGGGCGTCAACGTGATGGATTCCACCCGCGCCGCGCGGCAGGACATCCGCCCGCTCCAGATCGGCCTGCTCAACCTGATGCCCAACAAGGAGCGCACCGAAACCCAGTTTGCCCGGCTCATCGGCTCGACGCCGCTGCAGATCGAGCTGACCCTGGTGCGGGTCAGCGACCATAAGGCCAAGAACACCCCGGAGGACTACCTCAACACCTTCTACAAGACCTGGGAGGAGGTGCGGACCCGCAAGTTCGATGGCTTTATCGTCACCGGCGCGCCGATCGCCCACATTCCGTTCGAGGACATCAAATACTGGTCCGAAATGGTCGAGATCATGAACTGGACCCAGACCAATGTGCACCACACCATGTTCATCTGCTGGGGCGCGCAGGCGGCCTTGCACCACTTCCATGGCGTTCGGCGCCATCGCATGGCGCAAAAGGCGTTCGGCGTGTTCCGCCACCGCATCACCGGCGATCGCTCGCCCTTCCTGCGCGGTTTTTCCGATAGCCCGATGATCCCGGTGTCACGCATCAACGACGTCGACCGCGCTTCACTGGGCGGCGACCTCGAAATTCTCATCGACAATGCGGACATCGGCGTCTGCATGCTCGGCGACCTCAAGCAGCGCGCGATCTACTTCCTCAACCACCTCGAATATGACAACCGCTCGCTGGCCGACGAATACGAACGCGACCGCAAGGCCGGCCTCGACACCCTACCACCTGCCAATCTCTTCCCCAATGGCGACACCAGTGCCGAGCCCGAGAACCGTTGGCGCAGCCACGCCCACCTCTTGTTCCAGAACTGGATCAACGAGATTTACCAGACGACACCCTATGAGATCGGGGAGATCGGGGTTTAGGACGGGTCGCCGAGCAGACCCCCACCCAACCTCCCCTACCAGAGGAGGAGTCTGCCGGTGGGTTGAACTGGATAGTTTCCTATAGTGGAGCGATCCCCTCCCCCTGCCAGGGGGAGGAGGGTGGGGGTAGCTACGCGCAGGCAACCCACAATCCCACCCTTGCATTACCGCCCCCAACCCCTACCTTCTCCCCCGCACACCGAGGATGATCGCTTGGCACAATCTCCGACCACGATCGTCGATGAACTGGGCATCGCGCTCAGCAATCTCGCCGACGCCGCCGCCGGCAACTTCACGCCGACCCTGCGCCTTGGCGTCACCGGCCTCAGCCGGGCCGGCAAGACCATCTTCATCACCGCGCTGATCCACAACCTCCTGACCGGAGGGCGCCTTCCAGGCTTCACGCCATTGGCACAGGGCCGCTTCATCGGCGCGCGGCTGGCCGACTATCCCGAAGCGACGATCCCCCGGTTTGCCTACGAGCAGCATCTGGAAGCCCTGACCGGCCGAACGCCGACATGGCCCGAAAGCACGCGCCGCATTTCCCAATTGCGCATCGTGCTCAAATACCAGTCCACCGCCTGGTTCTCGGGCCTGCGCGGGCCATCCACGCTCAATCTCGATATCGTCGATTATCCCGGCGAATGGCTGCTCGACCTGCCGCTCCTGGGCATGAATTTTGCCCAGTGGAGCCTTGAGGCGCTGGAACGGGCACGGCGACCCGGCTCCGGCAGGGAGGCGACCCCGTTCCTCGACATGCTCTCGCGCCTTGATCCCCGCCAGGACGCCAACGATCCCGATGCGGAAAAGCTGGCCGCCGCCTTCACCGACTATCTGCGCCGCAGCCGCGAGCATGGCGCGCTCTCTACCCTGCCGCCTGGCCGGTTCCTCTTGCCGGGTGACTTGGAGGGCTCGCCCGCCCTTACCTTCGCGCCACTGCCGCCCCAGGCCCAGCCACCGCGCAACAGCCTCTACACCATGCTGGAGCACCGCTACGAGGCTTACAAGGATCTGGTGGTGCGGCCGTTCTTTCGCGACCATTTCGCCCGGCTCGACCGCCAGATCGTGCTGGTGGATACCCTGCGCGCCCTGAACGCCGGGCCCGCCGCAGTGGCCGATCTGGAAACGGCTTTGACCTCGGTCTTGGCCTGCTTTCGCCAAGGCGACACCAATCCGCTGCTGCGGCCGTTCGTACGCAAGATCGATCGCATCCTGTTTGCCGCGACCAAGGCCGACCATGTCCATCACACCAGCCATGACCGGCTGGAGTCCATCCTCAACCGCCTCGTCGCCGAAGCGAGCCGGCGCGCCAGCTTCGTTGGCGCGCAAACCCGCTCCATCGCCCTGGCGGCGATCCGCGCCACACGCGAGGGCACTATCAGCGAAGCCGGCCAGACCCTGCCCACCATCATCGGCACGCCGATACAAGGCGAAGTGCTCGACGGCATCAGCTATGACGGCAAGACCGAAATCGCTTTGTTTCCCGGCGACTTGCCGGAGCGGCCGGACTCATTGTTTGAAGATGGCAATCCGGTCTCGCTCAATTTCCTGCGCTTCGTGCCGCCGCAGAAGCTGGACCGCAACGCCGCCGGCGATCCGATCCTGCCCCATATCCGGTTCGACCGGGCGCTGGATTTCCTCCTTGGAGATTGGCTGAAATGAAGCGCCCGATCGCTCGTCCCACCGCCCCGTCCCCCCATCGGGACGACGCGGTCCGCCTGCCCCGCGCCTTTCTTGCCACCGAGGCTGAAATCGTCGAAGCCCAGTTCGTTCCGGCAGCCGATGAAGCCCTGGTGGCCCCGCCACCCCGGCGGATGGGTTGGGCGGCGCGTGCCGCCTGGACTGCCGGCGGCATCCTGGTTTCGGCCGGCCTTGGCCTTGCCGCCGACCGCCTGATCCAAGACCTGTTCGCGAACAATCCATGGCTTGGCTGGGCCGGCCTTGTGGTGCTCGCCATTTTTCTTGTGGCGCTCCTCGTGCTGGCCATCCGCGAAGTTGCAGCCCTGCGCCGGCTGCGCGTCCTGGATACGCTGCGTCGCGATGCTGTAGAGGCCATCGCCGGCAACGATCAGCACGACGCGCGCCGGGTACTCGCTACGCTTGACGCCATCTATGCCGGCCGCCCCGATCTGGCCCGCGCCCGCCAAGCCGTAACCGACCACGCGCCCCATTTGTTCGATGGCACCGAAATCCTCGCCTTGGCCGAAAACGGCTTGATGGTGCCACTCGATGCCCGCGCCAAGGCCCTGACAGCGGCCTCCGCCCGCCGGGTAGCGCTGGTCACCGCAATATCGCCGCGCGCCTTGGTCGATATCGCTTTCGTGGTTTATGAAAGCGTGCGTCTGGCGGGGGCAATCGCGGCCCTTTATGGCGCCCGTCCCGGATTTTTCGGGTTCTGGCGCCTTGCCGGCGCTATCCTGGCCCATCTGGCCGTTACCGGCGGCCTGGTGCTGACCGACGGCATTGTCGAGCAATTGGTCGGTCAGGGTCTGGCCGCCAAACTTTCTGCACGGCTTGGCGAAGGCGTGGTCAATGGCTTGATGACAGTCCGAGTCGGCATCGCCGCCATGCGCGTGGTACGACCCCTGCCGTTCGGAACGCAAACCCAGCCCGTGGTGCGTGATTACATCCCCGACCTGGTCAAGGTCGCGCAAGGCACCAAGTAATTTCATAGCTGCTATGCAAAAAAAATATATCCGAGAATTTGGGCCGGTTTCCCTAAAGATACTTTTGGAAAATCCGGGCCTCTCGGATCGCTTATTTATCAGCAGCACGCCGATCCTTGGCTGACCTGTCCAAATCATGGACATCACTTAACTTGAAACCCCTTAGCCCCCTACCTACCTGTTTGGCTATGAGACTGACGATAATAAACAAATCAGTCTCGATCAGCCTCCACCGCCGCTGTCCAGATAATCTGGAACGCCGTCATGAGGGCTTGGGTTAAAGTAAAGGAAAAGTAAATGAACACCTATCTGAAGTCTGTTTCCGTCGCCACGGTAGTTGGTCTTGGTATCTTTGCCAGCGCCGGTTCCGCTTTTGCCGCTGGTTGCTTGACCCCCGATCAGTCGTTCTATTCGATTGCCGACGATAGCGACCTTGCCAAGGATGGATCGACCGCAGCCAACACCAAGGGCTTCAGCTGTGAGGTTGTCGCTTCGGACTACTCCGTTCGCCAGCCTGAAGTGAAGGTGAACTCCACCGTCAAGGCGACTGCTCCTCAGGAAAACACCACGTTCAGCCTCACCGACGACTAAGTAAGGATCAGCCAGGCGCCTAAGGGCGCCGGGAAGATGCGATTGTATGCCCGACCCGGAACAGCAAGTTTCCGGGCCGGAGAAGGCGACAAGCCGGTTGCCACACAGCACCGAACCCAATTCGCGTCACAATCAGCCACGTCGGCGACAACACGCCGGCGGGCTTTGTCTTGTTAGCCCCTACTCCGCCGCCTGCCGCGATTCGGGAATACGGCCGCCCCGCATGGGCATGGCGTCGGGATGCTCGCTGAAATACTGCCGCCGCGCATCGAGCACCCTAGGCCGGTTCTGGGTGGCCCATTGCGCGATCGCGTCGAGCGGGCGCTGCAAATCCTGCCCCAGAGCGGTCAACTCATAATCCACCCGAGGCGGTATCGACGGCGTCACCGTCCGCGTCACAAAGCCGTCCATCTCGAGATCGCGCAAGGTCGCGGTCAGAACCTTCTGGCTGATGCCGCCGATCACCCGTTTGATCTCCCCGAACCGCATTGGCCCGCCTGCCAGTTTGGTAATGATCAGCACCGTCCACTTGCCACCGATCTGGTGCAGGATTTCGCCGACGGGGCGGCAGTCGTGATGCAGTTCCATTGGTTTCATTTTGGTACCTGACGTATCGAAAAAGTGCCGTCTTGCGACGAATTTCACAGTCACTCATATAGCGTCAGTTACCAATAGATACTAGTGAGATTTCCATGAAAATCGTCGCCGTCCTGCTCGGCAGCCTGAGCCGCAAGTCCATCAATGCCAGCCTTGCCAAGGCGTTGGAAAAACTCGCCGCTCCGGCCCTTGCGTTCGACTATCTCGATATCGCCAGCCTGCCGCATTACAACAATGATCTTTGGGACAACCCGCCCGAGGCCGTCACCCGGTTCAAGGCGCAGGTGTCGGCAGCCGATGCGGTTCTCATCGTCATGCCCGAGATCAACCGCTCCTTCCCTGCCGTCATCAAGAACGCGCTCGATTGGGGATCGCGGCCCTGGGGCCAGAGTTCTTGGCTGGGCAAGCCGGTATCGCTGGTCGGCATGACGCCCGGCACCTCGGGGACGGCGCCCGGCCAGGGCCACTTGCGCACCATCCTGCCGCTGTTCGACCTGATCGTCATGGGCCAGCCCGAAGTTTACCTGAACTTCAAGCCCGGCCTGATCGACGACCACTTCGAAATCACCGACGACACCACCCGCGGCTTTCTCGAAGGCTATCTCGCCAAGTTCGCCGCGTTCATCGACCACCACGGTGCGCGCGACCTGGCGATCGCGGCGGCGGCGGAGTAATGGAAAGGCCGGGCATGGCCCGGCCAAGATGTCCGCCAAAATCCACGGCGTGTTTGGGGCGGTTTAGGCAATCATAATGCAACGACGACGCCTACCTAAGCCTCATCCTTGGCCGCACTGGGCGCCAGCGTCACCGTGAGCCCATCGAGCGCATCACTCATCAAAATCTGGCAGCTCAGCCGCGAGTTCGAGCGGACATCGCCGACGCTGTCGAGCATGTCCTCTTCCTCCTCGCTGGGTGCGCCGACCTGATCGAACCACTCGGCATCCACATAGACGTGGCACGTGGCGCAGGCCAGCGCCCCGCCGCACTCGGCCTTGATGTTCAGGCCCCAATCGCGGATCACTTCCATGACGCGCCAGCCCTCGAGCGCTTCCAGCTCGTGCTGCTCCCCGGCCTGGTCGGTGACATTGAGGATCATCAGGCGACCCCGAGCTTCTTCTGCAGCTTGGTGGAGCTGGTGGTATATTGAAACACCACGCGCTCGTCGGGCGAAATGATCTTCTTGGCGCGCTGCGCCATCAGCGCCGCTTCGTGGAACCCTGAAAGGATGAGCTTGAGCTTGCCCGGATAGGCATTGATGTCGCCAATCGCGAAAACGCCGGGCACCGAAGTCTCGAACTTCTCGGTATCCACCGCGATCAGGTTGTCGTTGAGCTCCAGCCCCCAATCCGACACCGGCCCCAGCTTCATCGTCAACCCGAAGAACGGCAACAGCCGCGTCGCCGGCACCGAGAGATCTCCGGCATCCGTGGTCAGGTGGACATGGTCGATCTGCCCGTTCGCCCCGTCCAGCTTGGCGATCTGGCCGAGCATGAACTGGATCTTGCCCGCCATCACCAGCTCTTTCATCTTGTTGACCGATGCCGGCGCGGCCTTGAACGCATCGCGCCGATGCACCAGCGTCAGCGAACGCACGATTGGCTGCAGGTTCAGCGTCCAGTCCAGCGCCGAGTCCCCGCCCCCCACGATCACCACGTCCTGGTCGCGGAAATCGTCCATCTTGCGGACCGAATAGAACACCGATGTGTTCTCGTATTGCTCGATCTCCGGCACCGGCGGCCGCTTGGCCTGGAACGAGCCACCGCCCGCCGCGATCACCACCACTTTGGCCCGGAACACCTCATCGGCATCCGTGGTCAAAACGAACGAGCCGTCATCCTGCCTGACCAGTGAATTGACCATGCGGTTGAAGTGAAACTCCGGCGCGAACGGGGAAATCTGCGCCATCAGGTTGTCGACCAGCGCCTGCCCGGTCACCACCGGAAAACCGGGAATGTCGTAAATCGGCTTTTCCGGATACAACTCCGCGCATTGCCCGCCGGCACGATCGAGAATATCGATAAAATGGCATTTGATATCGAGCAGCCCGAGCTCGAATGCCGCGAACAGCCCGCAGGGCCCCGCGCCGATCACGACCACATCGGTGACGATTTCAGTTCCGCTCATAAGGGTCTCAAGTCTGGTTGGTAGGGCCGAAACCCATATTTACTCTCGGCGTCATCCCCGCAAACGCGGGGTTCCATGGTTGACCGCACGCCTGAGAATGGGTTCGCGCCGTCGCAGGAATGACGCGGTGGATGATAAAGTCACTTTGCCCGGCGCAGGTACGGCCGCGTGCCCACGGGCACTTCGGTCACGCCGACCGGCTGGTAGAAAATCGCGACTTCCGGCAGCCGGTTCTCTTCCAGGGCTTGCCGCGTCGGCTGGTGCGTGACCACGAAGGCATTGACCCCGCAGCGGCGCATCAACGGAATCTGGTCCTGCAACACGTCACCCACGGCGCGGATTTCCCCAGCATAATGATAGCGTTCTGCTAACATCCGGGCTGTCGAATAGCCCCTTCCGTCGGTGAAGGCGGGAAACCTGATCGCCACCGAGGAAAAGCGCGACAAGTCCTGCGCCACGTCCTCGATTTTCTCACCTGGCGACACCAGCAAGCCCAAGGGCGCGCTGTTGCCGACAAACGCCGTGCGATTGGCCAGGAACACCGGCAACGGCACATGCTTGTAGCGCGCGGTCGCGGCGTCGTCGCCGTCTTCCCACGCATGGAATGGGTCGGCGATGAAAGCGCCATCCTTGAACAGGGTGAATTTGGCGGCGTTCATTGGCGAGGCGATCGCTCCGTTGAAATCGAAGTGGATGCCGCACTCTTTCTTGTTGAGGCCGCGCCACCGTCCGGCGCGCGGATCCTCTCCCTCGGCAACCACCGAGGTGCAAGGCGCGCAGCCGATCGACTTGTAGCCTTTAGAGAACAGCGGATGCTCGGGCAAGCCGTGATCGATCTTGTACTGGTTGACATCGGCATCCGAAAAATAGGCCAGCGGATTGACCTTGATGCGATCATCGCTGGTCAATTCGAAATGCGGCAACACCCCGCGTTCCACGGTCTGGAAGCGCTTGCGCCCGGTCACCCAGCCGCCGAACTGCTCGGTAATTGGCTCCAACGGCTCGGTCTTGCGGATATGGCAGCAGGAATCCGGATCGGTTTCCCACAATTCGCCGCTGGGATCGAAGCGCTTGATATCGGCCGGATCGGGATGAATGGCGATGACATTCATCAAGCCGAGCTGCTTCTTGAGCGTCTCGACATAAGCCAAGGTCTCGGGAAAATGCTTACCGGTCTCGAGGAAATACACCGGCAGATTCGGATCGACCTGCGCCACCAGATGCAGCAGCACAGCGGAGTCGGCGCCGAACGAGGAGACGATGGCGAGGTCTCCCGGCAGGATTTCGTTGGCCGCCTGACGCAAGACGCCGACGGCATCCATCTCGTCGAACATGCCGTTGAGCGCCAGGATACCCAATGAGCGCAGCTTGTCCGGCTTGCGCTCGGAATGCAGCATATTAAGCGTTGCCATAAAAGGCCTCCAGACTCTTGCGTCTCGCCGCGCTTTCTTCCCTTCTCCCCTTGTGAGAAGGTGGCGCGCAGCGCCGGATGAGGGGGCTGCGATGGCAGAGAGAAACCCCTCATCCGCCCTTCGGGCACCTTCTCCCGCAAGGGGAGAAGGGGAACACGGTGCATTGGGTTGGTTTCAGCCATTGCCATACAGCGCCTCCTTGAACGGCGCTTCGCCCAGCCGGCGATAAGCCGCAATGAAGCTTTCGTCAGCGCTCATGCGGCGCGCGATGTACGTATCCACGAGAGTTTCGATGGCGTCCGGCACCTCGTCCGCCTCAAATCCGGGCCCGATGATCTTGCCCACCGAAGCGTTTTCGGTAGCGTCGCCGCCCAGCGTGATCTGGTACAGCTCGCCGCCCTTCTTCTCGACGCCCAGAATGCCGATATGGCCGACATGGTGGTGCCCGCAGGCATTGATGCAACCGGAAATCTTGATCTTGAGATCGCCGATATCTTTCTGCCGCTCGGGCGCCGCGAACTTGCGGCCGATTTCCTGGGCAATGGGGATCGAGCGTGCCGTCGCCAGCGCGCAAAAGTCCATGCCCGGGCAGCAGATGATGTCGGTGATCAGGCCGGTATTACCCTCGGCCAGCCCGGTCGCCACCAGCCCGTCATAGACCGCGCGCAGGTCACCGATCGCCACGTGCGGCAGCACCAGGTTCTGCTCATGGCTGACGCGCAACTCATCGAACCCATAGCGCTCCGCCAGGTCCGCAACGTCGTCCATCTGCTTGTCGGTCGCGTCCCCCGGCGCGCCGCCGATGGGCTTGAGCGAAATCGTCACCGAGGCATAGCCCGGCTGGCGATGGGAATTGATATTGTTGTCGAGCCAGCGGCCATAAGCCGGATCGATGATCGACTCATAAGCCACATCGATCTTGGCCGCCGCCTGGGTAGCAAAAGCGGGCAGCGCGAAATACGCCGTGATGCGATCCACCTCCGCCTGCGGCAGGCTCAGCACGCCCCCGCGCACTTCGGCGAACTCGGCCTCGACCTGGCCCTTGATCGTCTCCAGCCCCTCTTCATGCACGAGGATCTTGATGCGCGCCTTGTACTTGTTGTCCCGCCGCCCATAGCGGTTGTAAACGCGCATGATGCTTTCGAGGTAGGCGAGTAGATGCTCGTTCGGCACGAAGCTGTTGATCAGCTTGCCGATCATCGGCGTCCGTCCCAGCCCGCCGCCAACCCACACTTCCCAGCCGATCTCGCCCTCGGCATTGGCCGCCGCCTGCAAGCCGATATCGTGAAACCGGATCGCCGCCCGGTCATTCGGCGCGCCAGTCACCGCAATCTTGAACTTGCGCGGCAGATAGGAAAATTCCGGATGCAGGCTCGACCATTGCCGCAGGATTTCGGCAATCGGGCGCGGATCGATGATCTCGTCGGCCGCGGCCCCGGCGAACTGGTCTGCCGTGACATTGCGGATGCAATTGCCCGAGGTCTGGATGGCATGCATCTCGACCGAAGCGAGATCGGCCAAGATCGCCGGCACGTCCTTGAGCTTGGGCCAGTTGAACTGGATGTTCTGGCGCGTCGTGAAATGGCCGTAACCGCGATCATAGGTGCGCGCAATGTGGGCGAACATGCGCAATTGCCTGGCGCTCAGCGTGCCATAGGGCACGGCGATGCGCAGCATATAGGCATGCAATTGCAGGTAGAGCCCGTTCATCAGCCGTAGTGGCCGGAACTGGTCCTCGCTCAATTCGCCCGACAGGCGACGCGCCACCTGGTCGGCAAACTGCGCCGTGCGGCCTTCCACGAACGCCGCGTCGAATTCGTCATATCGATACATGACCGTCCTCATCCAGATGCTGGCGGTCAAACGCCTCGCCGTTCCATGCCGTCGTCGTCGGTCCCACCGAACGAATCCGCTCGCGCAGGCGCTTGGGCACCACATGCCCGCCCAGATCGTCGACATCCTCGATTTCAACACCGACGATACGGCCAGTGCTCTTGGTGGCCGCAATCGCGGCGTCGCGCGCCACAGCGTCGTCCTTGCCGAACAGCCGCGCCGCCTGCAGGCTCTCGACCCAATTGCCGTGGTTGTCCAGATACACAGCCGCGCCCGATGTCAGCTCGTTGCCAACCAGAATATCCATGCTCATGCCACCTTGAAGCCTAGCGTGGCGATTTCGGCGGCATCCGCCCAATCTCCCGCCGCTACCGCTTCGCCTACGAAAATGATTGCCGGCCCTTCGGCCATCTTGAGGGTATCTGCCGCGAGTTGCCCGAGGGTGCCGCGATGCATTGACTTGTCCGCCCGACCGGCATTGATCACGATTCCAACCGGCAAGCCAACCGCGGCGCCCTGCCCGATCAGCCGCACCGCGACGCTGGGCGCGATCGACTTTCCCATATACAGCGCCAGCGTCAGCCCCGATTGCGCCAATGCCGCCCAGTGAGCCAGATCGCCATCCTCGGCGCCATGTGCGGTCGCCATCACGAAGCCGCTGGACACTTTGCGCAAGGTCACCGGCGTCGCCGTATCGGCCGCAGCGGCGAGCGCCGCGCTGACGCCAGGCACGATCTGGTAGTCTATGCCCGCCAGCCGCAACGCCGCAATTTCCTCGCCGGCGCGCCCAAAAATCATCGGGTCGCCCGACTTGAGCCGGGCCACCCTTTTACCCTCAAGTGCCAACCGCACGATCAGCGTATTGATCTGCGCCTGCGAAAACGAATGATGGCCCTTGGCCTTGCCGACATCGATCTGCTCGGCATCGCGCCGCCCCATCTGCACTACGGCGCTGGGCACCAATTGGTCATGCACGATCACATCGGCTTCCTGCAGCAGCCGCTGTGCGCGCAGGGTCAGCAAATCCTCGGCGCCGGGACCGGCGCCGATCAGCCAGACCACGCCTGGAGCAGCGCCTGAGCGGACATGCTGGTCGAGCAGCGCTTCGGCCTGGTAGAGCCCGGCAACCGGGCTGGTGCCGATCGCGGCCTCAACCTGCCGCGAGGTCACCAGCGCTTCGTAGTATCGCCGCCGCGCGGCACCGTCGTGAATCAGGCTTTCAACGCGTTGGCGTAAACCACCAGCCAGCTTGGCGATCTTGCCGAAACCGGGCGGCAGCATGGCCTCGATCCGCGCCCGCACCAGCCGCGCCAGCACGGGAGCGGCGCCCTCGCTCGAAATGGCGATCGTCAGCGGTGCGCGCTCGATGATGGAGGGCGTGTAGAAATCGCACTCAGCCGGCACGTCGACCACGTTGAGCGGAATATTGCGCGCCCGCGCGGTCGATTTGGCAGCGTCGGCGTCGCCGCTCTCCTCGGCCACGAAGACCAGAGCAACATTGTCGAGGTCCGAAGCGCGGAATGCCCGCTCCAGAACCTCGACCGCGAACCCGGAAAAATCGGCTTCGATCCGCTGGGAGATAATCACGACTGTTGCAGTCGTCTTAGTCACCAATCGGACTTTGTTGAGGGCTTCTTCACCACCGCCGATGATGACGATGCGCTGGCCCTGAACTTTGTAGCTCAACGGAAATGTGTTGAGGTCGCCCATTGGATTCCTGTCTGTGAGAGGCGGAAACTACAGCAATCCCGCCCTTTCGGACAAGGCATTGAAATTCAATCGCTTTTATATTTCCTGTCAGGGAGCGCCGGTAGAACGTCGGTCGGCACTATCGCGGCAATCCGCTAAAAGAATCTGTGAGGGGGCGAAGAGAAGAAAATTCTACTTTGAACATTGGTGCGTGCCCTCGTGGTTCGAGGGTCGCTGCGCTCCCACCTCACCATGAGGGCTACCCTGGCATCAGTGCTGTCGTTGCCCGTATTTTATGTCGTCCTCATGGTGAGGCGCGAGTTCTTAAGAGCCTCGAACCACGAGGACGCGGCACAGTCACCCCTGCCGGCTCGGTACGTGCAGCACCAAGCCGTCCAGCGCGTCCTTGATCTTGATCTGGCACCCCAGGCGGCTGGTCGGCTTCACGTCGAAGGCAAAATCCAGCATGTCTTCTTCCATGTTCGAGGGCGGCCCCACCGCTTCGGTCCAGGCATCATCCACATAGACATGGCATGTCGCGCAGGTACAGGCGCCACCACACTCCCCGATAATGCCGGGCACACCGTTGATCACCGCGGTTTCCATCACGGTCGAACCGGTCTGCGCCTCGGTCTCGATGCGCTCGCCATCCGGCTCGACGAAAGTCACTTTAGCCATGTCAAAACCTTAAAGTGGCGCCGAGAGCAGCCGTTCGAGATGATGGTAGTCTATGCCGAAAAACGCCTTGGTCGCCGCAATCTTGTCCGCGATGGCCTGCGGATCGGCCCGCTGGTTTTGCCGTTCCGCCACGATCAGCACATTCTTGGGCGTGTGCGCATCCGAAATGAATTCGAAGACCTTGGTCTTGTAGCCATGCTGTTCCAGCAGCAGCGATCTCATCCCATCGGTGACCATCTCGGCCTGACGCTCCAGGAACGTGCCATGACGCAACAGGAAATCCAGCGCGCCGGCAGCATCTGACCGAGCTTCCATCTGCCGGCGAATCTGTTTGTGGCAGCACGGAGCAACCGTGATCAACGACGCACCCGAACTTATCCCCTTGAAGATGGCATCGTCAGTGGCCGTGTCGCAGGCATGCAATGCAATCACCGCATCGGCCCCGCCGGCATCATGGTCGATGATCGACCCCTGCTCGAACCGCAGCCCCTCAAAGCCTGACTGGCGGGCGATCTCGTTGCACAACCCGACAAGCTCTGCCCGATATTCCACACCCACCATCTCGACCGGCCGCTTGGCGACATTGACCAGGTAATCGTAGAGCGCAAACGTCAGATAGCCCTTGCCCGCGCCCATGTCGACAATCCGGGGACGCTCCGCCGGAATCGCCTCAATCAATGGCGCGAAGATTTCCACCATCTTGTTGATCTGCCGGAACTTGTCCTGGCTCGCCTTGAGCACCGTGCCTTCGGCATCGGTAATCTTGAGAGCGTGCAGATAGGGCTTTTTGCCGGCACCGATCATCCGGTTCTTGGCCCGATCATGCTCGCTCGAGGGTGCTTCGCGCCCCGTCACGTCCGTGCGCTTCAGCCGAACCTTGTCGCCGTTGCGCTCGAAGCTCATGTCGAACCCCGTCGTCGCCAGTTGCGCGCTGCGGAACTCGCCGGTCAGCGCCGTCCGCAATTGCCCGATCGCCTCGGGCTGGATCAAGTTCTTGATGATATCGCGCGTCTTGTAGTGAAAAGTGAAGCTGAACTTGTCCCCGCCCTTGACGGCGATCTTCTTGACGTCGACCCCCTTCAGATCGACCTCGCTCCCATGATACCCGCCCAGCCGAAGCCGCAGCAGATCATTGCCGGTAAAAGCATTTTTGACCTGGCCCAGGAAGTCCTCGATGCGCTCGGCCGAACTCAATGGCGTTCCTTCGTGGTCATGAAGCGCAGTTTGGGAAAATCCTGCTTCGCCCGATCCGCCCACCAGGCATTTTGCGCCAGAAACACCGGCGCCCCGGTGCGATCCTCGGCAATATTCATCTTCTGGGCGGTGATGAAGCGCTTGAGCTCATCGGCATCGTCGCTCTCGATCCAGCGCGCCACCTCGAAATTGAGGCTCTCAAAGGTAATCGGCACGCCATATTCCTTGGCGACACGGGCCCCCAGCACCTCGAGCTGCAGCGGCCCCACCACGCCCACGATCCAGTCCGAGCCGAGCACGCGGCGAAACACCTGCGCCACCCCCTCCTCGGCCAGATCGCTCAGCGCCTTGGCCATCTGCTTGGTCTTCATGTGATCGGTCAGGCGCACGCGCCGGATGATTTCGGGGGCAAAATTGGGAATGCCGGTCACATTGATCGTGGCGCCTTCGGTCAGCGTATCGCCCACCGAAAGCGTGCCGTGATTGGGAATGCCCACGATGTCGCCGGCCACCGCCTGCTCGGCCAATGCACGGTCATGCCCGAAAAAGAACATCGGGTTCGATACGGCCATGTCCTTGCCCGAGCGCACGTTTTTGAGCCGCATCCCGCGCGTGAAAGTGCCCGAGCACAGCCGCACGAAGGCGATGCGGTCACGGTGATTGGCGTCCATGTTGGCCTGCACCTTGAACACGAAGCCGCTGACCTTGCTGTCCTCTGGCTGAATTGGCGCCGGTATGGCCGGTTGCGGCCGGGGCTCGGGGCCCCATTCGCCCAGTGTGCGCAGCAGTTCGGCCACCCCGATGCCCTTGAGCGCCGAGCCGAACAGGACCGGGCTCAAATGCCCGGCGTGAAAGGTTTCCAGATCGAAGGCCGGCAACGCCGCCCGCGCCAGCTCCAGCGTCTCGATGGCCGTCATGAACACCGGATCGTCCACCAGGGTCTCGTTATCCAGCAGGTCCTCGATCTCGGACCATTCGGCGACCGGCTTGCCGGCAGGGCTGACGACACGCTGTTCCAACAGGTCCAGATAGCCGTGAAAATCCACCCCCTGCCCGATCGGCCACAGCACCGGCGTCAAATCCAGCGCCAGCTTGCCCGCGATCTCGTCCATCAGCTCGAGCGGACCCAGGCCCTCGCGGTCCACCTTGTTGATGAAGGTGATGATGGGAATGTCGCGCAGCCGGCAGACTTCGAACAGTTTCAGCGTCTGGGATTCGATACCCTTGGCCGCGTCGATCACCATGATCGCCGCATCGACTGCCGTCAGGGTGCGATAGGTGTCCTCGGAAAAGTCCGAGTGGCCGGGCGTATCGAGCAGGTTCAGCGTCAACCCGTCATAGTCGAAGGTCATCACCGATGACGTAATGGAAATGCCGCGCTGCTGCTCGATTTCCATCCAGTCCGAACGCGTCGAGCGCGCCCCGGCCTTGCCCCGCACCGCGCCCGCCTGCTGGATCGCGCCGGCGGCCGACAGCAGCCGCTCCGTCAGCGTGGTCTTGCCCGCGTCCGGATGCGAAATGATGGCGAAGGTCCGCCTGGTGCGGAACGCTTCTTTCGAGGTGGCCCGCACCGCAAGGTCGGGCGCGAGATTGGACATGCTCATGAAAAATGCTTGGCCTTATATCGCGACGATCCCGCGACAGCGGGACCGATAGCACAGCGTCCTGATATTGGGCGCTCTATAGGCGCAAGCAAGGCTTTGCGTCAAATTGGCGGAGGAGGAGCCGACCTGTCGGGTGCCCTCAGATCGGCTCTTTGCTCAGCATCCGCGCCACGAATGTACCGACCTCTTCCACTGCCATACCGATATCGGCAATGCGCTCCGGCTGGATGGGACGACCTGCCTTGAGCTCGGTCTCAGCGGCCCTGGCCAGATCGGCAATGGCCCAGGCGCCGACCCCACCTGCGGCGCCCTTGAGCGAATGCAAGGTGAGCGCCAGCTCTTCGTGCGTGCTCGCCCGCTCCAGGCGGCCAAAATACACCTTGGCCGTGGTGTCGAACATGCGCAGGATCTCGTGCTCAAGCCCCGCATCGCCCAGGCATTGCCGGGCCAGATGCACCAGATCGATGGGTCGCGCCGGCCGTCGTCCAATCGGGGATGGGGTGGCGTCGGCAGCTATGGTCTGAGCCATCCGGCTTCACCTCTCACACGCGCCAGCTTTCAGGCTGGAGAAATTACTCGTGCCCAACCTTAAAACGCCCGGATGAACAGGGGATTAAGTCACACCTTCGCCTTGGTTTGCCTTTCTGGTGCGCGCGTTTCCGATGTTAAAAATTAACCTTTGGGTAAGAAACCGTTCGGTTTGGTTCAAATTGAATGTATTACTGGCATTAACCAGCGCGCGGCGGCGAGGGTTGCGGAAACAATGCGGGGCATTTGCATCGAATTGTTTCCAATTGGCGAGCGGTCCGACAAGGGCTGCGGAGTCATCACAACTTACGCTTGCCGCCTAGTCGCTGCCGAGCCGACGCGAGAGTTGTAAAGAGTATGGCGAATAACCCCACCCCAGCGAACGATCCCGCCGCCCTGGCATTTTCGGCCGTCGAAGACGCGCTGAAGGAATCGGTTTTCAGCCTCGATGCTCCCAAGGACACCCCGTCTGAAAAGCGCGGTTTCGATCAGTCTTCGGCCCGCTCCGAACGCTTGCGCGCTGCCGACAAGATCGCGAGCCAGGCGGGCAACGTCGCCAACGACGATCGCTTCCCGACAACCAAAATTCTTTACGGCCTGCAAAACCGCACGTCCAATGCCTCCACCTGGATCGCGCTGGTGCTGTCCGTCATCTGGCTGCTCGCGACCGGCGCTGCAGCCTATATGCGCTACGGCACGCAGTTGCAGAATTTCGGCAGCTTCGTCGGCACCATCGATTTCATCGGCGTGCTGGCCATCATGGTGCTGCCGGTGCTCGGCTTCTTCGCGGTGGCGACCCTCTTCCGCCGCGCCCAGGATTTGCGCAATGCCGCCTCCTCGATCACCCAGGCGGCGATCCGGCTGGCCGAGCCCGAAGTGACCGCGGCCGACAAAGTCGCCTCCGTCGGCCAGGCCGTGCGCCGCGAGGTCAATGCCCTGGGCGATGGCCTGGAGCGCGCCCTGTCGCGCGCCGGCGAGCTCGAGGTCATGATCCACAATGAGGTCACCGCGCTCGAGCGTACCTATTCAGATAATGAATCGCGCATGCGCTCGCTGATCGCCGAACTGGCCAGCCAGCGCGAAAGCGTTTTGACCAATACCGAGCGCGTCCGCGAAGCCATCACCGAAAGCCATACCGGCCTGGTGTTCGATCTCGACATGATCAGCCAGCGCATCGCCGGCACCATCGTGGAAAGCGGCGGCAATCTCACCCGCGCGCTGGAGACCGCCGGCAACACGCTGACCAACGCCTTTGGCGAACGTACCGAAGGCTTCGTGTCGCTGGTGGACAATCGCACCACCGACTTCATCTCGGCCCTGGACGAAAGCGCCGGCCGCCTGTCGCTAACCTTCGAGGACCACACCGGCACCATGACCCGCACGCTGGACGCGCGCGCCGCCGATCTCAATGCCGGTGTCGAAAGCCGCATCGTCTCCCTGACCGATGCGCTGGACGCCCATTCGGCCTCCATCGGCTATGCCATTGATTCGCGTACGCAGCAGATCGAACAGCGCACCGCGGCGCTCACCGGCTCGTTCGAGGACAGCACACGCATGATCGCCGGCCTGCTGGAAACGCGCACGCACGAACTGACCAGCGCCCTCGATGAGCGCACGACCGGCCTCTCCACTCTTTTGACCGACGGCGGCGCCTCCCTCTTGGAAAATTTGCGTCAGCGCGGCCAGGAAGTCAGCAGCGCTCTCGACGAGATTGGCGGCCGCGTCGCCGGCAATATTTCGGACCGCTCGCGTGAAGCCGAGACCATGCTGAGCTCGCTGACCCGTCAGCTCGACGAAAGCGTGTCGATCCAGCTCAATTCCCTCGATAGCCGCCTGCAATCGGCGCTGATCGAGATCAATGGCGCACTGGACGATACCTCCGAACGCGCCCGCATCACCCTGTCCTCAGCCGGCGCCGACTCGCTCGGCCAGTTCGATGCCCGGCTGACCGAGATTGCCGGCATCCTGGATTCGCGCCTGCATACGCTCGATAGCGTCATCGGCGACAAGGGCGACATCCTCGTGCAGCGCCTCGACGCCCAGGGCACCAGCTTCGCCGCGCGCGCCAACGTCCTGGAAATGGCATTGGACGAGCAGTCCGGCCGCTTCAACGACGTCGTGACCCAGCGCACCGCCGATATAGGCAACCTGCTCGATACCCGCACCAGGGCGATGACCGAGAGCCTGGAACACCGCACCCGCGAAATCGCTGACTCGCTGATCGGCCATAGCGACATCATTGCCGAAGCACTGGACGACCGCACCCGGCGGCTGGACGAACTGCTGGGCGGCCGCGCCCTGGAAATCAATACCGCCTTCGAGGGTCGCACTCAGGAACTCGACCAGACCCTGAGCGACCATAGCCGCGATTTGAGCGAAGCCATTCGCGTCCGCTCGCAGGAACTGGGCGCTACCCTCGCGGGCAGCACCTCGGCATTCGACATGGCCATCGCCAGCCGCACGCAGCGCCTGGCCGATACCCTGGGTGAGCGCACCACCGCTCTTTCCACGCAGCTTGACGAGCGCACGCTGGCGCTGGGCGAGCAACTCGATAGCCGCACGGCCACCCTTGGCGACCAGATCGACCGGCGGGCCGGCAACCTGGCCGATCAGATCGATGTGCATTCGGGCGTCTTCGTCAGCAAGCTGGAACAACGGACTGCCGAGCTGACTGCGGCGCTCGATGGCGGCACCCAGCAATTGGCCAGTGTCGTGGGCACCCGCACCCAGCAATTGTCCGAAGCCCTGGGCAGCCGGACCGAGCAGCTTTCCGATACCTTGGCGACCCATACCACCTCGATCGGTGAAACCATCGGCCTGCGTACCTCCGAACTGGCCGATACCATCTCCGCCCAGGGCGAAGAGGCCCGCGCCAAGATCGACGCGTCCCTGCGCGGCGCGACCGACACCATGGGCGAACGCGTCAATTCCATGTCCACCCTGATCGCCGGCAAGGTCGCCGAGCTCAACAGCAATCTCGGCACCGGCCTGGACAATGCCATTTTGCGCATGACCGACGCCGAACATGGCGTGACCACCCGGATCGATGCGGCGAGCGCCACGGTGAGCGAAAGCGCCCGTCAGGCCGCCGACATCATCGAAACCGGCGTCAATTCGGCCCGCCGCGCCATCACCGAAATGGTCGATAGCCGCCTGGGCACCCTGCCCGAGGCGATCACGGCACGGGCCGACATCACGGCCGAACGCCTGGCCGCGCTCAACGCGTCGATCAACACGTCCATCACCCAGTCCATGGCCGATCTGGAAGCCGGCGCCGACCGGATCGAGGAGACCATCTCGACCCGCATCACGCTGGCGACCGAGGCCATCTCCACTGACGTGACGACCACCGCCAATCGCATGGACCAGGCCGTCCGCTCCGCGCTGGACCAGATCCGCGTCGCCGCCACCGATATCGACCAGCTGGTTTCGGTACGCGCCGTCGGCGCGGTCGACACGATCAGCCAACGCCTGGCCGATGTGAACCGCTCGGTCGAGCAGCACACCAATGCCTTTGCCGCGTTGGTCAGCGAAAAATCCGACCAGTTGCATGGCGCCCTGCACGGCCATGGCAATATCCTGCGCGATGCCCTGGGCGAAAATGCCCGTGAGGCCGAAGCGATCATGTCGGTCTCGACCTCGCGCATCCTGACCGACGTTACCGCGGCGCTGGGCAAGCTCAACGACAGCAACCTGCTGCTGCAACGCGTGCTCGACGCCTCGACGGCCAACCTGGCCAATCTGGAATCCACTGTCGCCCAGCAGACCTCGACCTATTCCTCGACGGTCCGCGACGCCATCGGCCAGACCGAGCAGGCCGGCGCCATGGTTACCCAGCATGTGGGTGCGCTGCAGGCGACGATCCGCTCGATGGTGGACGAATTCTCCTCCGTGCTGGGCAAGCTCGACACCGAAGCCTTCAATATGCAACAGGCGACCACCGCGCTCAGCACCACCAGCGGCACGGCCCTGGAAACCCTGGAGGACCGCCGCGGCGCCATGGATGCGCTGGCCTCCAGCTTTGCCTCGCGCGCCGACGACATCGATGGCCGCATGCGGCTGTTCGCCCAGTCGATCGCCGATACGGTCAACGATACCGAACGCCGCCTGATCGGCGCCCGCCGCGCCATGGACGAGGCCCTGCAGGCTACCACCCATACCGTGACCGATGTGCTGACGACGACGACCGCCGCGGTCAACGATGCGCTGACCACCACCTCCACCAACATCACCGACGTCTTGACCTCGACCACCTCGAGCGTCAACGAGGCGCTCTATTCCACCAGCGAGCGCTTCTCCACCACGCTCAGTGCCAACAGCGCCCAGGTCGACGATGCCCTGACCCGCGCCGGCGACGCGGCAGCGGCGGCGCTGCAGGACAATACCGGCGTGGTCAGGGCCGCGCTGGCCGACACGGCCTCCCAGGTCAATGCCGCCGTCGGCGAATCTGCCGCGCGCGTCCGTACGGCGCTGACGGAGAACGCCGATCAGGTCAACACGGTTCTGAGCGACAATGCAGCCCGCGTCGGCGACGTGCTCTCGATCACCGCCAGCAACGTCAACGACGTGCTCTCCAACACCACCGATACGCTGGCCAATGCCATCAACGAAAGCTCCGCCTCTGTGCGCACCACGGTGGCGACCCAGACCGGCCAGTTGCGCCAGGCGATCGACCAGACCACCGGCACTTTCCGCGACGCGCTGGACCAGACCTTGGAGGAAATGACCACGCGCCTGGGTGATTTCCGCGATACCGCCGACAACCAGGGCCAACGCGCCAACGAGGCGCTGCGCCAGGCGCAGCAGGCCATGATCGCCGAAATGCAAAAGGCCATCGAGGAAGCCACCGCGCGCTTCAACGACACCGCCAGGGCGATGCGCGACACCGCCAAGGAAGTGGGCAGCGAACTCGAGGCAACCCGCTCCGAACTCGCTCGCGGTGTATCCGAACTGCCCGAGGAAACCCGCGCCAGCGCCGCCGCCATGCGCCGCGTCGTGGCCGAGCAGATCGAGGCGCTGAGCGAACTGAACGCCATCGTGCGCGCCCAGCCGGCAACGCGGGATCTCAACGATCGCCGCCGCGCCGAAGCCCCCTACCAGACGCCCCGCCAGGTCGAGGCGCCCCGGCCCGAACCGGTCCGTCCCGAGCCCGTTCGGCAGGAGCCGCCTCGTCCCGAGCCCGTCCGCCAGGACACGCGGCCCGAGCCGGTTCGCGCTGAGCCGGCGCGCCCCGCGGCCATCCAGGATGTGCTGCGCCCCGTTCCCCAACGCCAGGAGCCGGCGCGCCAGGACGTCTATCGGCCCGAACCGCGCCCGGCCCCCCAGCCCGAGCCGGAACCCCAGCCCGTGGTCGCCGAAGCCGCACCTGCTCCGCAGGGAGACGGCGGCTGGCTGCGCGACGTACTGCGCAATGCCACGGCCAAGCAGGCCAGTGCCCAACCGCAGGGCCTCTCCGGACTGACCGAGGAAATCGCCCGCTCGATCGACGACAATGCGCTGGCCGATGCCTGGACCCGATACCAGGCCGGCGAATCCAACGTCTTCTCGCGCCGCATCTACTCGCTGACCGGCCAGGGCACCTATGACGAAGTGCGCAAGAAACTGCAGCGCGATCCGGAATTCGCCCGTACCGCCCAGGCTTACATGTCCGAGTTCGAGCAGTTGCTCAAGCGTGCCGCCAGCGGCGCCCGCCCGGCCGCCGAAACCCGCGAATACCTGCTCTCCGATCGCGGCAAGGTCTATACCACCCTCGCCCACGCCAGCGGCCGGCTGAACTGAGTATCGACCAACGCGGCCCCGGCAAACCGGGGCCGTTCTGCTTAGAGTGCTTTGCGCTTGGTTTTGGCCCCATTGTAGTCTGCGGCCGCGCGGATGAGACTTTGCAGGGCGGTTACGTCGATGACGTCGCCCTCGAACAGGTCGATCGCCCGCCACACTTTGCCGTTCAGCCCGGCGTTGAAGAGCTTGTCCGGATCGCTCAAGCTGGCCCCATGCGAAAAGGTCAGCTTGACCTTGTCCTTGTGGGCATTGCCGACCGCGATGATGCCGTGGCGGGACCATACCGGACTGCCCATCCACTTCCATTCCTCGATGATTTGCGGGTCGGCCGCAAGAATTGCCCGGCGAACCCCGGCCAGCATTTCACCGCGCCAATCCGCAAGATTGGCGATCAACTGGTCGATAGCCTGCGATGCGGTCATGGTACCTTGAAGCCAAACGGGGCGCTTTGCACTTGAACAGTAACGCGTCTGGACACTTGCCGTAAGACCCGACTGCCGACCTTCAATGCGCTTCCTTGGGCGAGCGCAATGCCAGCGACCCCAGCACGCAGGCCATCGCCAGCGCTCCGGCGATCGAACATGCCAAAAACGAGCGCGTGCCGAAATGCGACACCAGCAAGCCGAACCCCATCAGCCCGACCACGGCGATCGCCTGCTGCAGCACATTGGCGAAGCCCTGTGCCTCGGCGGCAATTTCCTCTCGCGTCCAGTTGGCAATGAAATGCACCACGCCGAAATAGCCCACCCCGAAGGTCAGCGCATGCAGCAACTGAATGGCGAACAGCACCGGCACCGGCGGGCTGAACGCCATGATGGCATAGCGCACCACCGCCGTCATGCCGGCCACCAGGATCATGTTGCGTGCCGTGAACCGTCCCCCGACGCGGCGCCAGATAAACATCATTGCCGCCTCGGCGCCCGCCGACGTGGCCAGCAGTGGACCAATGAAATAGTCGGGCACCCCGTCATTGTGCCAGAGCAGGGCGGAAAACGAGCCGATGACGCTGTGGCTGAAATTGACCAGGGCAAAGCCCAGCAGCGGCAGCACGAACCAGGGCTTGAGCACCTCGCCCAGCCTGCTGGCACCCGGACGGGCAGCGACCGAAGCCAGCGTCACCGCTTGCGCCGGCGCCCGAAAGCGCGGCAATTGCAAGGCCGCCAGAGCCCGCAGCAGCGACAAGGCGAAAAACAGCGGCACGAAACCACGCGGACCCCAAAGCGTGACCACCAGCCCCGTGCCGGCAGCCGCCACCACATAGCCGATCGTGCCCCAGGCCCGCACGAAGCCGAAGTCGGTGCCGTTGCGCTGTGTCAGCCGCACCGTTGCCGCGTCGATCACCGGCGGAATGGCCCCCGCCGATAGCGTGCAGAACGCCCAGACCAGCAGAATGCCCCAGAACTCATCGACGAAGAACAATCCGATCGGAAACGCCGCGCCCAGCAGCGACAGGATCAGGATCACCGTGCGCCAATCGCCGGCCTTGTCAGCCAGCCGGCCGATATAAAGGTTGAGCAGCAGCAGGCCAAACACCGGCACGGCGCTGATCAGCCCGATCTGATCGGGAACAATGCCCTTCTGGCTCAGCCAGATGCCCAGATAGACCGAGGCGACCCCACCCGCTCCGAACACGGTAAAATGGAATACCGATGCGCGCAATTCGGGCGAAGCCCAGCGCGCCAATGCAGCCGACATGAATATGCACTCCGGGCGAATCCGCCGCCCGCAAATGTCCTCGCCCGAAGCGCTTACCCGCGCAAGGGCGCAGCCGACACACCGCAATCGATTTCAGCCGGCATGGGCCAGTTGCGAGACCATCTGCCCCACTGGCGCCAGCGCCATCAGGAACTGGCTGGCGCTGGCGGCATAGGTGAAGCTTTCGCCCAGCCGCCTCGCGGCCTGCCGCGATAGCGTCAACGCCCGCGCCACCGCTGCCCCCAGATCATCGTCGAGCGCGCCCGCCTGGGTGCCGGCAAGAATATCCTTGGGCCCGGTGACCGGATAGGCCGCCACCGGCAGGCCCGAGGCCAGAGCCTCGATCACGACATTGCCGAACGTATCGGTGCGGCTGGGGAAGACGAACACGTCGGCGCTGCGATACAGCGCCGCTAGTTCCTCGCCGAACTGATAGCCGAGAAACACCGCTTCGGGATAATCGCGCTCCAGCGCCGCCCGGTCGGGGCCATCGCCAACCACGATCTTGGTGCCGGGGTGATCGAGCCGCAGGAAATCCTCCACCGATTTTTCCGCCGCGATCCGGCCGACATAAAGCAGATGCGGCCCCGCGAGATCGAGAAACCGCGATTTGGGCCCCGGCGCAAAGCGGGACGCATCGACGCCGCGCGACCACAGCACCAGATTGTCCAGTCCGCGCAGGCTCAGTTCGGCCAAGAGCGAGGGCGTGGGCACCAGCGTGCGCACGGCGGGCTCGTGAAACCAGCGGAAATAGCCATAGCTCCAATCAGGATGCACCGGCACGCGCGCCGCCAGATATTCAGGAAAGCGGGTGTGGAAGCTGGTGGTGAAGGCCAGTCCCCGATCCAGGCAATATTGCCGCGCCTGCAGGCCCAGCGGCCCCTCGGTGGCAATATGGATATGCTGGGGCGCGACCCCGTCGATAAAGGCGGCTACGCTGCTCTGGGTCGCCAGCGACAGCCGGATTTCGGGATAGGTCGGCACTGGCAGGGTCCAGAAGCGCTCCGGTGTCAGGTAGCGAACCTCGATGGATCGGCGCTCCAGTTCGCGCCCGAGTGCCTCGAGCGTGCGCACCACGCCATTGGTTTGGGGTCGCCACGCATCCGTGACGATCAGGACGCGGCGCGCCGCAGCCGGAACTTGCGCGGCTCGCCAGCCGCCATCTCGGTCCATTTGACCAGTTCGAACTGGCCCTCGGGGGTTTCCACGATCGCTGTGCACGACTCAACCCAATCGCCGGTGTTGATGTAGTGGATACCTAAGCGCTCATGCATGTCGGCAAAATGAATGTGCCCGCAAATAACCCCGTCGACGCCCGAAACCTTGGCTTCGTGCACCAATGCCTCCTCGAAGCGGCCGATGACGCTGACGGCATTCTTGACCTTTTGCTTGGCCCAGGCCGACAATGACCAATATTGCAGCCCCAGCCGCCGGCGCATCCAGTTGATGACGATGTTGACGCGCAAGGCGAAGTTATAGGCCCAGTCCCCGACATGGGCGAGCCATTTGGCATTCATCACCACCACGTCGAACTGGTCGCCATGGATTACGAGATAGGTCTTGCCCAGCGCCGTGGTGTGGATCGTGCGATCGACGATCTCAACCTCGCCGAAATAGGTGCCCAGATATTCGCGCAGGAATTCGTCGTGATTGCCCGGCATGTAGATGACGCGGGTGCCCGCCAGTGCCTTGTCCAGCAACAGTTGCACCAGCACATTGTATTCGCTGGGCCAATGCCAGGACTTGGCCAGCCGCCACCCGTCCAGGATATCGCCCACCAGATAGATGGTATCGGCATCATGGGCGCGCAAAAACGCGATCAGCTGCCCCACCCGGATCGGGCGCATGCCCAGATGCACGTCGGAAATGAATATCGCGCGCACATGACGCGTTTCGCGGCCCTCGATCGTCAAGCGCGCCTTCTCCTGCTACCCCCCGCGGCCAGCGCGGACCGCCATCTTATCCGCCACGCGCGCAAGAAGGAACAGCGGCCTTGAGACCGGCTGTTTGCCGGGCTTTCAAGCCAAAACGCAACCGAATCGGCTCAGTGCAGGCGCCCCTTGAGCGCGACGATGCGATTGTAGCTTTGCTCGATCCGGGCGGCAAAAGCCGGATCCTTCTGCGCCTCGTCCATCAGGATGGCCAGGATCTCGGCGCCGAGCCCTTCATGATACTGCGCCGTATTGGAAAACAGCAGCACGTCGGTGCCCGCGCGTACGGCCCCGGTCACGGTCTCGCGCAAGCTGAAAAGCTTGCGGATGGCGCCCATTTCCAGATCGTCGCTGATCACCACGCCCTTGAACCCGAGCTCGCTGCGCAGCACGCCGTCGATCCATTGCGGCGACAGCGACGCGGGCAGCTTCTGGTCGCTGCCGGAATAGTTTGCATGGTAGAGATGACCCACCATGATCAGGTCGTCATAGCCCTGCGCAATCAGGGTGCGATAGGGATCGAGCTCAGCTTGGTTCCAAGTATTGGTGATATCGACAAAGCCGGCATGGCTGTCGGCGGTCGAGGACCCGTGGCCGGGAAAATGCTTGAGCGCAGTGACCAGTCCCGCCTGGTGGTGCGCTGCGATAAAGGCGCTGTCATAGGCGGCCACGGTCTGCGGATCGGTGCCGAAAGCCCGGCCGACCCTGGCGATGACCCGGTTGTCGGGATTGACCGCCATGTCGGCGACCGGCCCGAAATTGACGGTGAATCCCAGGGCGGCAATATCCTGCGCCATGCTGGAATAGATCGCTTGCGCCTTTTGCACCGAACTCTTCGCCGCTACGGCCGCCGCGCTGGGAACTTCCATGAAGCCGACCGCGCGCGTCAGCCGCTCGACCGAGCCGCCTTCCTGGTCCAGCGTGATGAATGGCGGCAGATCGGGCGCTGCGGCCTTGAACGCGGCGTTCATCGCGCCGACGGCATCGAGGCTTTTGACATTGGTCTTGAGATACATCACCCCGCCCAGGTGCCCGTCCGCGATCTCGTCGCGCAGGGCCCGCACCGAGGCGTCGTCGGCGTCATCACCCTGAAAGCCGATCACGATCATCTGCCCGGCCATCTGCTCAAGGCTCGCCGCCTGGGCGCAGGCAAGCGAAAGGGTCAGCAGGCCGAACGCCAGCAGCAGCCTAGACAACAATGAGGGCAAGGGGATGATCCGGATCGTGATTCGCTGGCCGCACGTTGATGCAGCAAACCAGCCAAAACAATGGCGGGATCGGAAATCTTGGCGTGTCCGCCTGTGACCTCTACCTGCGGAGCTTCCCAACCCTGTCCTCTCCCGCAAGTGCAGGACTATCGCAGACGACCAGGTCTCTTGGCAAAACGCCTCAGTCGACACCTCCCCCTACCAGGGGGAGGATCAAGGTGGGGGTCCATTGGCCCCAATATCCGGGCTCCCTCACCCCACCCAACCTCCCCCTGACAGGGGGAGGAGCCGTCCTGTGCCACCGACAGAATCGTGCCAAGCCACATGCAATAACCCTACCCGCAAGGAGAGCGGAAGGGCCTAGGTTGACCGCTGAGCGCAGTGCCGGGCTACCTGTTCTGCCGGTTCTCGATCAAGTCCGTCACCACGGCCGGGTCGGCCAGCGTCGAGGTATCGCCCAGCGAGCCGAAATCGTTCTCCGCCACCTTGCGCAAGATGCGCCGCATGATCTTGCCGGATCGAGTCTTGGGCAGGCCGGGCGCCCACTGGATCAAGTCCGGCGAGGCGATTGGCCCGATTTCCTTGCGCACCCAGTTGCGCAATTCACTCTTGAGGGCGTCGTCATAGCGCTCGCCCGCCATCAGGGTGACATAGCAATAAATGCCCTGCCCCTTGATCTCGTGCGGATAGCCGACCACGGCGGCCTCGCTAACCTTGGGATGACTGACCAGCGCACTCTCCACCTCGGCGGTGCCCAGCCGATGACCCGACACGTTCAGCACGTCATCGACCCGGCCCGTGATCCAGTAATAGCCGTCTGCATCACGCCGGCAGCCGTCGCCGGTGAAATAGAGCCCCTTATAGGTCTCGAAATAGGTCGAGACGAACCGCGCATGGTCGCCCCAGATCGTGCGCGCCTGCCCCGGCCAGCTATCGGCGATGGCCAGCACCCCCTCTGCCACGGCCTGCTCCTGCAGCCTGCCCTCGGGCGACAGCACCAGCGGCTTGACCCCGAAAAACGGCAGTGTCGCCGAGCCCGGCTTGGCGGCGATGGCGCCGGGCAATGGCGTGATCAATATGCCGCCGGTCTCGGTCTGCCACCAGGTATCCACTACCGCTGCCCGCTCGTGCCCCACATGCTTGTGATACCACAGCCAGGCTTCGGGATTGATCGGCTCGCCGACCGACCCGATCAGCCGCAGCGAGGAGAGGTCGGCCTTGTCGACCCAATCGGCTCCCGCCCCCATCAGCGCACGAATGGCGGTGGGCGCGGTGTAAAAGATATTGACCTTGTGCTTGTCGATCACCTCCCAGAACCGGCCCGCATCGGGATAGCTCGGAATGCCCTCGAACATCAGCGTGGTGGCGCCATTGGCCAGCGGCCCGTAAACGATGTAGGTGTGCCCCGTGACCCAGCCCACATCGGCCGTGCACCAGTAGATATCGCCATCGCGATAATCGAACGCATAGCGATGCGTCAGCGCCGCCCAGACCAGATATCCCCCCGTCGTATGCAGCACGCCCTTGGGCTTGCCGGTGGAACCAGACGTGTAAAGGATGAACAGCGGGTCCTCGGCATGCATCGGCTCGGGCGCGCAATCGGCGGATACGTCTGCCGCAGCCTCGTGATACCAAAGATCGCGCCCCTCCTGCATAAGCACCGCGCCACCGGTATTGCGCACCACCAGCACGCGATCGACCCCCGGTGTCTTGGCCAGCGCCGCATCGACATTGGCCTTGAGTGGCACCGTCTTGCCGCCGCGCCTTCCCTCGTCGGCGGTGATGACGATGCGGCTGTCGCAATCGGCGATGCGGCCGGCCAGCGCCTCGGGCGAGAAGCCCCCGAACACCACCGAATGCACCGCCCCGATCCGCGCGCAGGCCAGCATGGCATAGGTGGCCGCCGGGATCATCGGCAGGTAAATGGTGACGCGGTCGCCCTTTCGGACCCCCTGCGCCTTGAGCACATTGGCAAAGCGGCAGACCTGTTCGTGCAATTGCCGATAGGTGATCGTCTCGTCTGTCCCCGGCGTGTCCCCCTCCCAGATGATGGCGACCTGCTCGCCCCGGGTGGCCAGATGCCGGTCGATGCAATTGGCCGAGATGTTGAGCACCCCGTCCTCGAACCATTTGATCGACACGTCGGGATAGGCAAAGCTGGTGTTCTTGATCCTCGTGAACGGCTCCATCCAGTCCACGGTCCTCGCCTGTTCGGCCCAGAACCCGTCCGGATCGCTGAGCGAGCGGGCATACATCTGCTCGTATTGCGCCTTGGTGGCATGGGTATGCGCGATGGCAGCCGCGCTGGGCTGGAAGACGAGCGGCTCGCTCATGGATGGTGCTCCCTTTTCTTTCGGTTTTACTGGCGCCTCCCGTGCCCCGCAAGGCCACAAACGCCCAGCTATGGGTATATCTCCGGCGGCTCGACAGTACCGGACATTAACCGCGAAAAAGCCCCGCGCTTCAGCCTAAGCCCCCGATTTGCTATGCTGTTTTCGCGATGAGGTGAGTTCCATGGCCGAAATGACGATCCGGGCAGCAACGCCCGCCGATATCGACATGATCCACGTCGAATTGATGGACGTGATCGGCAATTCGCCCCATTACAATGACATCTTCAAGGCCCACGAAATGGGCCGCTTGAGCAAGGCCTTCCTGCGCGCGCTGATCGCCCATGACCCCTGGCACATCATGATCATGATGAGCGACGGCAAGCCCGGCGGCGCCATGGTGTCCGGCCCCGAATACGGCGCCATCTTCCGCTACTGGTCCTGGGTATTCCCCAAGTTCCGCAATACCAAGCTGGGCATGTTCGGCATGCGCGCCTTCGACGAGCACTGGAACAACGGCCGCTTCCACAAGGCCTTCACCTTCGTGCGCCCCGAAAACGAAGTCGCCCTCCTGCTGCTGCGCCGCTATGGCTATAAACAGACCTTCGTGATGGAAAACCATCTGTTCGGGCAGGACTACGTGTTCGTCGAAAAGCCCTATACCAAGGTCAGCGACGGCTACGATCACGGCGTCAACCTTGGCCGCCTGGGCCGCCTGAAGCAGCGTCTTGGCACGTTGGTCGGCGCATAGGCTTCACACCGGCTCAGGCACCCCCGCCCGGCGAAACCGCTGCACGATCGACACATCCAGCTTGGCCGTCCGCAACGCCGTCCACCACAGCGCGACCGACCACAGCGTGATCGCCAGCGTTGCCGCCAGCGCCGCGCCGATGATCCCGAACCGCGGCACCAACACGCCATTGAGCACCACCAGCGACACGATCCCCAGCCCCACTGCCGGCAGGCTCGCATATGGCCGGTCATGCATCGACAGCACCACCGAAGCCGGACCCATCACCGAGCGCACCACCAGTGCCAGGCACAAGATCGCCAGCGGCAACGCTCCTGCGGAAAAGCTGGAGCCGAACAGCATCAGCGCGAACGGGCCGACGATCGCCATGCCGGCGAACAGCAGTACGGAAATGCCGCTGGCCACGAGGTTGGCATCGCCGATCTTGCGGGTGAATGCCGCCCGGTCGGCATTGGCTTCGCTCTCGAAGATATCCGGCAGGGTCACGGCATAAACCACCGCCACGCCAAACGACACCAGCGAGAAAATGCGCGTGCAGACCCCGAATATCGCCAGCTGGTCCTTGGGCAGCGCATGCGACAACAGCAGCAGGTCGATATCGAAAAAGAAATCCGTGGCCAGCGATATCAGCACCCATGGCAGCGCGAACCGCCACCAGCGTCGCACATCCTCAAGCCGCGGCTCGGCCGTGTCGGGCACCGTGCGCATGGTCAACATCACGAAGCCGAAATGCCCCAGCGCGACGACGAGATAGGCAATTGCCATGATCCACAGCATGGAGCCGAACGCCGCATCCGGCACCGCAAAGCTCAGCGCCAGCACAAACGCCGCCAGCACGATCATCGGCCGCACGACGGCATCGGCAAAATACCCGGCCAGCGGGCGCTTGAGCCCGATCAGCACCGAGCCGTTGACATGCACCAGCCCCGAACAGAACGCCAGCACCGCCAGCGGCACGAAATGCTGTCCCAGCGCCGAGCCGGTCTGGCCCAGCACCATCAGCAGCGGATAGCCCGCCAGCAGCAGGGCGACGAACGTGCCCAGCACATGCCCATAGGCACGCCGCATGAACTGCGCCAGCTGCCGCTTCTCGCCCCGCGCTCGATAGTCGGCGGCGAAATACGCACCCACGGTATGAAAGCCCAAGGGCATCACCACCGCGATCAGGTTGATCGTGGCCGTAACCAGCAGGTAATCGCCCAGCAACGCGGCGCCCCAGAGCCGAGCGATCAGCGCCTGCGTCAGAAACACCAGTCCCGACCCGCCGATCCGGGCGGCGAAAATGATCGTTGATTGCGACGCCAGCCGGCGCTGCAGGCTCATGGCTGGCCCGCTTCGACCACGACCGGTGCCTGGTCCGGCCGTGCCTTGGGCCGCAGCGCGCCCGTCACGACGCGCCGGATGTGATAGGCCGCGTCGCGTGCCCAGAATGCACCGTTGCCCAACAGGTAAGCCCACGGCCTGGCCGCATAGTTGGCGACGGGCGGCACGGGCGTGATCACGCCCGCCTCCCCCACCATGCCCTTCTTGAACTGGTGCAACCCGTGAAATCCATCGGTGCCGCCCAGATCGTACCAGCCGGCTCTGGTATTATCGCGCAACCAGCGGATGATCTGCCAATGCATGAAATAGCCCGCGCGCAGCGGCAGCGCCGTGTCGTTGGTGGCACCGTAGAGATAAACCGCGCGGTCCCCCGCCTTGAAGATCAATGCCCCCGCGACAACCTCGCCCGCGTGCCGGACGAAGAACAGTTCCGGCCGCAGCGTCTCGATATCGAGCGCCATCAGCAGCGGCACCGTGTCATAGGCCGAATGGTCGGGAAACTGCTTGCGCTCGCTCATGGCCGCATAAAGCCTGTCGAATTCCCCCATCCGCTCGGGCCCGGCATGCTCGAAACTGAGCCCTGCTTTTTCGGATTTATTGAGGTGGTACCGCCATTTCTGCTGCAGGCTTTTGCGCTGCTCGGCATCGCTCAAACCCAGCCTGACGATATAGCGGCTGGGAAATCCCAGCTCCGATCCGCGCTTGAAGCCGCGCGCCAGCAACCGCTCATAGGCGCTATTGTCCGTCTCCAGCGCCGCCCTCGGCAGCACCGACAGCATCAGTCCGCGCCGCTCGGCATAGTCGGCGATCAGCGCTTCCACCATGGCGTCGCGCAGGGCGGCAGCATGGGGCGCGCTGCTGTCCTTGAGCATCGGGCCCCATTTGGACACCGCGATATGACCGATGCGCAATGGCAGGGGCTGCACCATCATCAGCGAGCCGCCCACCACCTGCCCGTCGGCCAGGAACAGCATCGGCTCCTGCTTGACACTCGGCCAGCGCGCTGTGGCGAACACATGCAATTGTTCCTGGCAAACCTCGTCGAACCCCGCAATGGTCCGGTCCCACTCGGCACCGTCGACGATGCGCGTTTCGAGCCGCAACCCGGCCACAGCACTGGGCTGCTGCTCGGGGACAACGGCGTTTGCTGGAGCCAGTCGATTGACGATGGCGGACATGGCGCAGGGTTCCGGCTGGCAATTGCCCCCGAAACTACCCGCCCAAGATGATCAAAGTCCTATTTCGCCGAGGATAATGCCGCAAAGTTCGAGCCGTGGTTACCAAAGGCTAATGCGCCGCGCCCGCAACTTCACCGACTGCGTGCGGCTTATAAAGCAGCGGAATTTCCGGGATCGCAACGAACGCGCCCAGCCCCTCGAGCGCCATGCGGATGGCCACGAACAGGATGATCAGAAGGCCCACCCACGCGATCCAGCGGAAACGCTGCAACAGCCCCGCGATGAAGCTGGCGGCGACGCCCATCATCACGACCGACAGGCCCAGCCCGATCACCAGTGCCTCGAAATGATGCTGCGCCGCCCCCGCCACGGCCAGCACGTTGTCGAGCGACATCGACACGTCGGCAATGATGATCTGGATGACGGCCTGGCGCAGCGTCTTGCGCGGCGCCCTGCCGGCCACGGTGCCATCCGCGTTGGTATCCGCATTGTCCAGCGCTTCCTGCGCCTCATGTTCGTCGGCATGAGAAGACGATAGCTCGCGGTACATCTTCCAGCACACATAGAGCAGCAGCACGCCGCCTGCGATCAGCAAGCCCCCGCCCAGCGCCAGCAGTTGCGTGGTGATCAGCGCAAAGAAGATCCGCAGCACGGTCGCCGCGATGATGCCGATCAGGATAGCCTTGCGGCGCACATCGCTCGCCAGGCCCGCCGCGGCCAGCCCGATCACCACCGCATTGTCGCCCGCCAGCACCAAATCGATCAGGATCACCTGCAACAGTGAACTCAGGAAGCTGGGGTCGGTAAACGGCATCGGTGACCTCTGGCGGGAAAATGTTCTGGTGGCGCTATAGCGGTCTGGCTGCGGCAGGGAAAGACCGAACCGGACCGGGTCGGCAAAAGTTGCAAGGTTTAGCCTAATATGGAGCCTTGGTGATCGCTTGTAAGAGGCGATTGGCGCTCGCAAACGATAAAGGCCCCAACCGGTTAGGATCGGGGCCCCAAATCATCAGCCGAACTTGGGTTTATTCTTCGCCGCCGTCATCACCGCCACTATCGTCATCGCCGCCATCATCGCCGTCGTCACCACCATCGTCACCGTCGTCAGTGTCGCCATCATCGTCGGCGTCGTCGCCATCATCATCATCATCGGCCGTGTCGTCAGCAGCATCGTCGGTGCCGTCGTCGTCTGTGGCGTCATCGACGCTGTCGTCGCTTGCATCTTCCTCGGTCACCTCCTCGGTGAATTCCTCAGCGCTGGCCACTTCCTCGATCGTGCTTTCCGAGCTTTCATAGCTCTCGGTGATTTCCTCGGAATATTCCGCGTAGAACTCGGCATAGCTGAAGCTGGTCTCGGTCGACCATGTCTCCCAGCTGGCGACCGTAGCGACGTCGACGACCTCGCTGTAAAGCTCGAGCGTGATCACCGCTGTCGTCGCGGCAAGGACACCGGCACGATAATAGTCGAACGAGAAGTCGAAGCTACCCTGGTTGATCCAATAATAGACCACTTCGTCCAGCTCGATCGGATCGACGATTTTGTGGCCGCGCACCTGCGACAGTACATCGCCCGGAACAAGGCCCTGCTGGTCGGCAACGCCTCCGGGCTGTACCGACAAGACCAGCACGCCCTGGTCCTTGGCATCGAGCGCGAATGTGGTGCGGACCACTGCATCGATCGGCAGCAGCACAGCGTCCAGCGCCCGTGACACGTAAGGCTTGGGCAGATCGACATCGCCGGTCAGGGCGAAGGACTGCGTGGAGTAAGCGATCGGCGCGACGGCCAGATGAGCGGCGGCGGCGACGAAAACCAGAGGTTTGAAGACTGCGCGCATTTTTGTTCCACTATGGAATTTAAGACGCGACACAGATAGACCCCATTGATTAAGAGGAGCTAAGCGGTCGCATACGCGCGTTCGCCTTCCGCGCGCGTGGTTAGCAAAGCGGGAAGGCGCACGGATAAACTATCGATATCGGGATTTTGCTTTGGTGGGCGAGCACGGATTCGAACCGTGGACCCGACGATTAAGAGTCGTCTGCTCTACCAGCTGAGCTACTCGCCCTTGCCCGGGCTTCCAAAGTGGACGCTCTCTAGCAAAGGGATTTCCCCATGTCTACAGCCGGGGGCCACTTTCCTGCGCTTGCGGCTTTGCTAAGGTGGGTTTGGCGCACCTGCCCCAAGGACCGGCCCATCCATGCACCTTCCCGATTTTCTCAGTCTGACCGCAGCCTGGTTTGTCGCCAATGGCATCGGCCTGGTGTCAGCCATCGCCGTGCTGGTGGCAGGCTGGCACCTGGCGCGTCTCGCCGCGCGCGCGATCCGGCGCTTTCTGCCGCTGGCCTCCGGTGTGGACAAGAATTTTGCTCCCTTGCTGTCGCAGGCAGCCCGCTACGCCATCATCATCTTTGCCGTGGTCACCGCGCTGAACCTGCTCGGCGTCGCCAACAATTCAATCCTGACCGTGCTGGGCGCCGCCGGCCTGGCGGTCGCGCTCGCCTTGCAGGGCACCCTCGCCAATATCGCCGCCGGCATCATGCTGATCTGGCTGCGCCCCATCGCCATCGGCGAGTTCATCCAGGGCGATGGCGTGGCGGGTGTCGTGGTCGAGATCGGCCTCTTCGGCACGCGCCTGCGCTCCACCAGCGGGCTCTATATCTTCACCCCCAACCAAAAGCTGTGGGCCTCGGCGATCACCAATCACAGCCGCGAGCCGCGCCGGCGCATCGATGTCAATGTCAGCGTGCCCCAAACCATCGACATTCCCAAATCGCGCAAGCTCCTGCTGCGCATCGCCACACTGGACCAGCGTGTGCTGGTCGATCCGGCGCCGATCGTGCATGTGGCCAGTTTTGACGGCTCGACGGTCAATATGCAACTGCGCGCCTGGGTGCTGACGCCCGACTACCTGCCCACGCTCTACAGCCTGACTGAGGAATCCAAGCTGGCCCTGGACCAGGAACTGTCCACCAGCGCCTCCGAAAAATCGGCCATCACCGTGGCACCGGACCCGGCCACGCCGAGTCCGGAAAGCCATGTGGAACCGGCGCGATAGCGATCCCTGGGACCCCGCCACGACGAGACGTGGACTTACGCATGACGGCCGCGACGGAACGCCGAAAAATCCAGGATATTGCCGGCTTCGGGCGGCAGTTCCGTCTCGAGTTCTTCCATGAGCCCGATGGTACGCTCGATGATATGGCGGAGTTGACGGGACTGGCTGTCGGGCCCCTGCAGGATCGCAGCGGCACGTTCCAGATGATCGCGGGCGAGCACAAAGGTGGGCGGCATGACAAAGCTCCTAGCTATTTCCAGAGGTCTTGTGCCTGCACCGGCACGGGCCCAATCTGCTCCGCCATGCCTTCCCAGACCTTGCCTGGACCCGCCGCTTTTGATTCAAAGACCACCAGCCGCACAAGCCGGCGCAATCCCTTGTGTCACAAGGGATTAGCACCAAGGCAAAGGGGCTACTCCTGTGCAAAACCGCCTTTGCAGTCGAGCGCGCGGATGCGCGACACCGTTCAAACTTGCCTTATGATAATGGCTAGACGAATCGAGGCCGCCCCATGCCCCCTTCTTTGCTGACCCCGCTTGCCGCCGGCCTGCCGCAGACCGTCCCCTTTGTCGGGCCCGAGGCGATCGAGCGGCGCTTGGGCCGCCCGTTTCGCGCGCGCCTGGGCGCCAACGAGTCGGGCTTCGGTCCATCGCCAAAGGTGCTCGCCGCCATCGCCGATGCCGCCGGGGACAGCTGGAAATATGGCGACCCGGATGTGTTCGACCTGCGCCGGGCCGTCGGTCGGCACCATGGCGTCCCGGCCGACAACGTAACCATCGGCGAGGGCATCGATGGCCTCTTGGGCCATTGCGTCCGCCTGTTCGCCGGCCAGGGCGGAACGGTGGTGACCTCGATCGGCGGCTACCCGACCATGAATTACCACATCATCGGCTTTGGCGCGCAGCTGCATGCCGTGCCCTATCGCAATGACCGGGCCGATCTCGAGGCCCTGCTCGCCGCCGCACAGGCGACTGCGGCCAACATCGTCTATCTGGCCAATCCCGACAATCCAATGGCCGGCTGGTGGGATGCCGACACGGTGACCGCCTTTGTCGATGCCCTGCCGCCAACCACGCTGCTCCTGCTGGACGAAGCCTATGGCGAACTCGCCCCGCCCGGCGCGCTGCCGCCCATCGACATCAACCGCCCCAATGTGCTGCGCCTGCGCACCTTTTCCAAAGCCTATGGCATGGCGGGCGTCCGCTGTGGCTACGCTATCGGCAACGCTTCGCTGATCGCACCATTCGATCGGGTGCGCAACCATTTCGGCGTCTCCAGCCTTGCCCAGGCCGCTGCCCTGGCCGCGCTGGCGGACCAAGCGTTCCTCGACATTGTCGTCGCCCGCACCATCGCGGCGCGCCATCGGGTTTCCGCCATGGCCAGCGCCCACGGCTTGAACCCCCTGCCCTCGGCCACCAATTTCGTCACCGTGGATTGCGGCCGCCACGCGGCCTTTGCCAAATCCGTGCTCGAAGCCCTGGCCGACCGCGGCGTCTTCATCCGCAAGCCGATGGCACCCGGTCTCGACCGCTGCGTCCGCATCACCGTCGGCCCCGAAGCCATGCTGGACATTCTGGAAGCCGAGCTGCCCGCCGCCTTGGCTGCAGCCCGCGCTATGGGCGTTCCATGATCGAAATGCGCGCCAGCAAACCCCGGTGATTGGAGCCGATGGCCGACTCCAGCGGCTCCACATCCTCGATCAAGGCGCCGCCCCGGCTGAACATATTGTCGATGGGAACGCCGAACGATCCCAGTTCCACCGGCCAGGTCGAGACGAACCGCGGCGGCGGCACCAGATCGTTGCCGGCAACCAGCGCCGCGAGATCGTCTGACCAGGCGGCAGCGTTGAAATCGCCACTGACCACCACCGGGCCATCGAGGCTGCGCAACAGCGCCTGCACCTGCAGCAACTCGGTCTGCGCCGCCTCGTCGAAATACGGCTTGCTCAAATGCACGGCAACCAGCGTTACCTCCTGCCCGCCGATCGTGGTCTTGGCCACGATCAGCCGTTCGCGCAAAAACGGCTTGGGCCGATACATGACGGCATCACGCAACGGCGTGCGCGAGAACAGCGACAGATCGCAGGTCGCGCGGCTCTCGCACCCGACGCGATAGGGGTAAAGGGCACTGAGCTTGCCCATTTCGTCCTCGATCGCCGGGGTTTCCAGAATGACTGCAACGTCAGGCAACGTGCGCACGATGTAATCGGCAATTTCCGCCCCGCGCGGATTGCGCGCCAGCACGTTGAAATTCAGCATCCTGAAGCTGGCCACCGGCTGCTGCTGCGCCAATTCTGCCCGCTTGCTCAATTGCCCGAGAACCACCAGGGCGCCCTGCCCGAGGCTAAGGCAAATCAATCCCGCCAAGAGCGATGCCCGCCAATGCCCCCCGGTCAGTGCCAGCAGCACCGGCAGGGCCAGCAGGGTGATCCCGATATGAAAGCGCAAGCTGGTGAGCAATTCCTGGCCCGGAAGCCCCGTCCGCACTGAAATGGCCGCCAGCAAAACCACGGCCACCAGCCCCAGGCCGGTCAACACGCCACGAATTTCTACCCTGAACAGCAAATCCGGCGCGCTCGCTAATGGCCCGACACGGTGGTCGCCCAAATCGGGGTCGAACGCAAGCGGCTCGCGTTCGACCCTGCCATGCGCGCTAGCCGGCCATCGCCCCTTGCGCTGCCGCGCCGCGATCGATCAACAGGCGGTTATAGGCATTCAGATACGCCCGCGCCGAGGCCACCAGCGTATCGGGCTCGGCGGCATTGCCCGAAACGATGCGGCCGTTCATTTCCAGCCGCACATGCGCGCTGGCTTGCGCATCGGTCCCGCCGGTGACGCCATCGACGGCATAGAGCACCAGATTGGGCTCCTGCCCGACGCCCTGCTTGATCGCGTTGAAAATGGCATCGACCGAGCCGGTGCCCTCATAGCTGACGCTGGTTTCGTCGCCATCGATGCTCAGCGTCAGATCGCATTTGTGCACGCCGCCGATCTTGGACACCACTTCCATGGCGATCAGCCGGATGCGATCACCCACCGAGCCCACTTCGTCATCGACCAGCGCCACGATATCGGCGTCATACACATGCTTCTTGCGATCCGCCAGATCCTTGAAGCGCACGAACGCTTCCTGGAACGCGTTGTCGCCAAGCTCATAGCCCAGTTCCCTCAGCTTGTCCTTGAAGGCGGCGCGGCCCGAATGCTTGCCCATGACCAGCGTCGTGGCCTTGATGCCGACACTGGCTGGCGTCATGATCTCATAGGTCTCGGCATTCTTGAGCATGCCGTCCTGGTGAATCCCGCTTTCATGGGCAAAGGCGTTCTTGCCCACGATCGCCTTGTTGTACTGCACCGGAAAATTGGCGGCTGCCGCGACGATGCGGCTGGCGCGCGCCAGGTGCGTCGTCTCGATACCGGTTTGATACGGCATGGCATCGCCGCGCGTCCGCAGCGCCATCACCACTTCCTCGAGCGCCGCATTGCCTGCCCGCTCGCCCAACCCGTTGATCGTGCACTCGATCTGGCGCGCCCCCCCGGCGACCCCGGCCAGGGAATTGGCGACGGCCATGCCCAGATCGTTATGGCAATGCACCGAAAAGATCGCCTTGTCGGCGCCGGGCACTTTTTCGATGATGGTCTTGAACATCGCGAAATGTTCCTCGGGCACCGCATAGCCCACTGTATCGGGAAGGTTGATCGTCGTCGCGCCCGCCTTGATCGCCGTTTCCACGCAGCGCATCAGGAATTCCATCGGCGTACGCGTCGCATCCATCGCGCTCCATTCGACATCGTCGATCAGGTTGCGCGCCTGCGCCACGGTGCGGGCGATGATCTCGATGACCTCGTCCTCGCTCTTTTTCATCTGGTGCGCCAGATGGATCGGCGAGGTGGACACGAAGGTGTGGATGCGCCCGCGCCGGGCGTGGCGTATGGCCTCCCCTGCCCGGTCGATATCGGCGGGAATGGCGCGGGCGAGACCCGCCACCGTCGCGGTCTTGACCTGCTTGGCCACCGCGACCACGGCCTCGAAATCGCCGTTGGACGCGATCGGAAATCCCGCCTCGATGATATCGACGCCCATCTCGTCGAGCGCCTCGGCGACCTGGAGTTTTTCCTCCAGCGTCATGGTGGCGCCGGGCGACTGTTCGCCGTCGCGCAATGTGGTGTCGAAAATGAAGACGCGGTCTTTGTTGGTATCGCTGGTTACGGCAGGCATTGGTTTATTCCTATCAATCGGCCCAGAGACATTGGCTCTGCAGGCCGGACATAAACTGTTCGGCTTGTTTTAAGACGATCCCCTGACCACCCGCTCGCTTGCCGAGCTGTCGGTTATCAGGGGCTGATAAGAAGGAGAAGCAGTGCCGCGCCGACCAGCGTTCCGGAGGCTACGATCAAGCGGACCCTGACGGTCTGTTGCTGCTCGATGGCGATGGCAATAGCGCGCTTGCGCTGCATAGGTCCGATCCCGGTTCTTTCCGAGCATGCGCGAGATTGCCTTTTTGTGCAAGTCCCCCACGTTCGGAGCGGCCGCGGCAACGCCCGGTTTGTACGCCAAGTACCGGCATTCTCTCGTCAATCTCTTCTTTACCCCGCATCCGCATTAATACGGATGCCATCGGAATTGTCGTCTCGCGGGAACGGGACGGGCCTCCTTGCCGACGGCTTGATGCCCATGGACGGGATTGTGATGAACATATTCGGCAAACTGCGGCGCCCTGTGGAAATCGACACGGCCCACGACGAACTCCTGCGCGAATTGCAGGCCAAGAGCGAGGCTATCAGCCGCTCCCAGGCGGTCATCGAATTTGCCATGGACGGCACTATTCTGGCTGCCAACGAAAACTTTCTGCTGACGATGGGCTATCGTGCCGAAGAGATCATCGGCCAGCATCACAGCATTTTCGTCGAGCCGCCGCTGCGCACCAGCAACGAATACAAGACGTTTTGGCAAAACCTGAACAAGGGCGAATTCTTTGTCGCTGAATACCGGCGCATCGCCAAGGACGGCCGCCACGTGTGGCTGCAAGCCTCCTACAATCCAATTCTCGATGCCGCCGGCAATCCGCGCAAGGTCGTCAAATACGCCAGCGACGTTACTGCCGCCAAGCTGCGCAACGCCGACCACGAAGGCCAGATCGCGGCCGTCGGCAAATCCCATGCAGTCATCGAATTTGGCCTCGACGGCACCATCCTGTCGGCCAACCCGCTGTTTCTCGCCGCTGTCGGCTACGATCTCGAGCAGATCCGGGGGAAGCACCACGCCATGTTCGTCGTACCCGCCGAGGCAGCCGGCGACGACTATCGCGCCTTTTGGAGCCGGCTGCGCCAGGGCGAACACGTTTCGGGCGAGTTCAAGCGCCTGGCGCGTGGCGGCCGCGAAATCTGGCTGCAGGCCTCCTACAATCCGATCTTCGGATTGGACGGAGCCCCGTTCAAGATCGTCAAATATGCCAGCGATGTTACCGAAGCCAAGCTGAAGGCTGCCGATTTCGCCGGGCAGATCGCCGCCATCGGCAAATCGCAGGCCGTCATCGAATTTGCGCTGGATGGCACGATCCTGAATGCCAACGACAAGTTCTGCGCCGCCGTCGGCTATGCCCGTCACGAACTCGTCGGCCGCCATCACCGCATGCTGATGGACCCGGCGGAGGCCGAGAGCGCTGCCTACCGCACCTTCTGGGCCGACCTCAACCAGGGCAGGTACGAGGCCGGCGAGTTTCGCCGCCGCGGCAAGAACGGCAACGATATCTGGATCCAGGCCGCCTACAATCCCATCCTCGATATGAACGGCAGGCCGTTCAAGGTGGTCAAGTTCGCCACCGACATCACCCAGGAGGTGGCACTGCGCGAACGGCATCACCAGCTGTCGCTGGTTGCCAACGGCACCGACAATTCCGTCATCATTACCGATGCCAATCGGCGGATCGAATACGTCAATAACGGCTTTGAACGCCTGACCGGCTACAGCATGGCGCAGGTCCTCGGCAAAAGCCCAGGCGCCTTGCTGCAGGGTCAACACACCGATCCAGCCACGGTCAAGCGCATCCGCGACAAGCTCAATCGCGGCGAACCCTTCTACGAGGAAATTCTCAACTATTCCGCCAGCAAGGAACCCTACTGGATCAGCCTTGCCATCAACCCGGTTCATGGCGCCGATGGGCAGTTGGAGCGCTTCATCTCCATCCAGGCCAACGTGACGGCCACCAAGCAGCAGGCGCTGGAATATACCACCAAGCTGGACACCATCGGTCAATCCAATGCCTTGGCCGAATGGGAAACCTCGGGCGCCATTGCCAGCGTCAACGATGCGCTGGTCGATTGGGAAGGCCTGTCCGGCGGCGACGCCGTGCGCCTCACCCGGCTGCTCGGCGATGGTGAACTCAAAAAGGTTCTGGACGGCTCCAGCGTCCGGCGCGAAGTCGCCTGGCCCAAAGCCAGTGGCGAAACGCTTTATCTGGACGCGGTGTTTTCCGCGCTGCGCAATCTGCAGGGCAAGGTCACGCGCGTGCTGATGTGCGGCATCGACACCTCCGACCGCCGTCTGATGATCGATCAAACCAGCCAGGTCATGCGCGATATGCTGCAGCGCATTGCCGATATTGTGACCAATATTGACTCGATCGCCTTCCAGACCAACATCCTGGCGCTCAACGCCGCAGTCGAGGCCGCTCGAGCCGGCGATGCCGGACGCGGCTTTGCCGTCGTGGCCGCCGAAGTGCGCACCTTGGCCCAGCAATCCACCACGGCGGCGCGCAACGTCAACCTCTTGGTTACCGAAAGCCGCGAGCGCATGGCCGGTCTGTCGCGAACCCTGTCCAACCTGGACAAGGCGGACGCCGCAAGCTTGCCCCAACTCAGCGATAGCGCCGCCCTGTCACCGCAGCGCCTGCGCGCCTGATCAGTCGTCGAGGTCCAGTACCCCCTCGCCCACGATCACCGCATGGCCACCTATGCCGCCATGCACCAGCACGTCGCTGTCCTTGCGCAACTGGATGGTGATGCGGCAGGGCCGGCCCATCTCGACGCCTTGCCGCAAGACGAAATCGGCCTGCCCGGTGCCGATATCGGCGTGCTCGGACAGGAGCCCGATCAGCGCCGCTGCCGCAGCGCCCGTTCCGGGATCTTCCCCCAGCCCCATGCCCGGCGCGAACATGCGGGCGGCCAGGTCGTTGTCGGGCTCGTCCGGCGTTGTGGTAAAAACATAGACGGACTGGCGGCCATGCGGAAACGCCAGCGGCCAGATCTGCATGTTGCGCTCGAGGCGGCGCAGCGCATCGCTGTTGCGCACTGGCACCAGATGGAACTCGACCCCCGCCGAATACACCCCCGGCTGATAGACGCCGCATCCGATGTCCTCAACCTCAAGGCCCAGGGCCTGGGCGAGGATAAGCTTGTCGTTCAGCGCTGCGATCCGCGCCGGCAGGCGCGGCAGGCCGAACCTGGCCTCCCCGCTCCGCTTGTCGCTGCGCTCGAACAAGGCAGTGATCAAGCCGACTTTTTCCTCGAGACGCACGGCGCTGACCTTGTTCTGCAAGCCCAGCACCACCGCGGCACCCACCGTTGGATGACCGGCGAACGGCAGTTCCACCATGGGCGTGAAAATGCGCACCAGCGCCGTGTTGCGCTCGCCATGCGGCTTCTGGATGAAGACGGTCTCGCTCAACCCGAACTCGCGCGCGATCGCCTGCATTTCGCCATCAAGCAGGCCATCGGCCTTGCACACCACGGCGAGCGGATTGCCCTTCAGGCGCTCCTGTGTGAACACGTCGAGCAACAGATAATTGAGTTTCATGGTGGCCCCCGCACTGACACTCAGATCGGCTCAAATTGCGCTTTCAGTCAAGCCGCGCCGCGCTAGTCCGGGGGCAAGGCGAGCAATCTTTCGTCCAATCCCAGATGCCGGCACAGCGCTGCAACGGCAACGCCATGGTCGCTGCGTCCCGGCAGGCCCGAAATGGTCAGGCACCCGATGATCCCCGCATTGCGCACGCGCAGCGGAAAGCCGCCGCCGGCAATCACATAGTCGCTCGCCGGCGCATGAACGATGTCGGAAAACACCGCATCCCCGCCACGCTCGACCACCATGCGATAGCTCGCTCGCTGAAAGCGCCGCACCGTATTGATCTTGCGGCGGACCCATTCGGCATTGTCGGCGGTGGTGCCCGGCGTGGCCGCGAAAAACATCTGCCGGTCCCAGCTGCGAACATCCACCACCAGCGACAGGCTTTCGGCCACCGCCCGCTGGTAGATCCCGCTGCCCAGCGCGAACGCTACATGTTCGTCAAATGCAGGCAGCACCAGCTCCTGCTCCTGGCGCTTGATCAGCGCGATATCGGCGGCAGCTTCCATGCTCAGCCCTCCCTGCGGGTCAATGCCGTCCAACCTTCGGCGACGACCAGTCGGCGCGGCCGCACCGCGCCGCATTAGCATCCGCCTTTGACGGAAATTCCGGCAAGTCCATCTGACGCGATTCGGGAAATCCAGCCAACTGCGTCAGGCTTGGACCAAACCGCTTGGGCAAAGAAGACCGCTATACCGGCAGCAATGCCAGATCGTCCGGATTGCGCCCAATGGCAACGGCGATCGCCCGGCGGGACAACTCGTGGTCGTCACGCTCGCTGAGGCCGGAAGTCGCAACGGCGCCAACCACGCCAAGTCCCGCCATGACGATGGGAAAGGCACCCCCGGCAATGACGTACGTGCCCGCATCCACCGCCCAGCTGTCCTCGAACAGGCGCGGCTTGTCGCCACGCTCCAGCACGATGCGGTACGTGCTCTTCATCTGCAGGCGCACCGTATTGGCCTTGCGCTCCACCCAGCCGCGATTGCCACCCGAAGCACCCGCCGTCGCGCCATAAAACATGGTCCGGTCCCACAGATACACACCCACTGCGATCCCCTTGCCAAGCGCCCTGCCCGCCTCGCGCACATGGGCGCCAAGGGCAAAGGCAACGTCTTCGTCAAACCGGGTGAACACCAGCTGACGCTCCTGCTCGGCAATGATTTCCAGATCGCTTTCCACGGACACGAACCGACTCCTCTATGTGTTCCGCAGCCATATTATCGATAATACGTACTGCTGTCGCGCCCGATTTGACGCCCAAACGAAAAAGGCCGCGCGATTGCGCGCGCGGCCTTGATGTTACCGATAGGCCAGGGCCTCAGTTCTTCGCCTTGTCCACCAAAGCGCCGGCCTTGATCCAGGGCATCATGTCGCGCAGCTTGGTGCCGACTTCTTCGATCTGGTGTTCGTCCGCAAGGCGACGCGTCGCCTTGAAGCGCGAACCCCCCGCCTTGATTTCCTGCATCCACTCGGCGGTGAACTTGCCCGACTGGATATCCTTCAGCACGCGCTTCATTTCGGCCTTGGTGTCGGACGTAATGATACGCGGGCCGCTAACATATTCGCCCCATTCGGCAGTATTTGATATCGAGTAGTTCATGTTGGCGATGCCGCCCTGATAGATCAAATCGACGATCAGCTTGACCTCGTGCAGGCACTCGAAATACGCCATTTCCGGCGCATAACCAGCCTCGACCAGGGTCTCGAAGCCGGCGCGGATCAGTTCCACCAAGCCACCGCACAGCACGACCTGCTCGCCGAACAGATCGGTCTCGCATTCCTCGCGGAAATTGGTTTCGATCACGCCCGACCGCCCGCCGCCGACGCCCGAAGCATAGGCCAAAGCGATATCATGGGCATTGCCCGATGCATCCTGGTGCACCGCGATCAGGCACGGCACGCCGCCACCCTGCTGATATTCCCCGCGCACGGTATGGCCCGGGCCCTTGGGCGCGATCATGATCACATCGACACTGGCCTTGGGTTCGATCAGGTTGAAATGCACGTTGAGGCCATGCGCGAACGCCAGCGCCGCGCCATCGCGGATATTGGGCTCGATGTGCTGCTTGTAGATATCGGCCTGCAATTCATCCGGCGTCAGCATCATGATGACATCGGCCCAGGCGGACGCTTCGGCGACGCTCATCACCTTGAGCCCCTCGCCTTCGGCCTTTTTGGCCGATGCGGAACCGGGACGCAGGCCGACGGCGACATCGGTTACCCCGGAATCGCGCAGGTTCAGCACATGGGCGTGGCCCTGGCTGCCATAGCCGATGATGGCGACCTTGCGCGACTTGATGATGTTGAGATCGGCATCACGATCGTAATAGACACGCATTGGAATTCTCCCTTTTATTGCGTTTTATCCGCCCCATAGAGGGCAAAGAATTGATCCGTCGCGGTCTTCACATCGGCTTCGATGTTCTCGGCGACATTGGTTTGCGTCAGCGTCTTGTCGCCCAGGAGCAGCCGGATCTGCACGTCGCGCACCACTAGGCCAAAAAACGTGCGATAGGCGTCCTCGCTGCCCTCGAAACGCAGCAACCGCGCATCACGCCCCGCCTCTAGGATTGGCTTGAGCCGGCGACGGATCGCCATCGGCCCGTTTTCCAGCACGATGGCGCCCAGGCTGTCTTTTTCCTGCGCCGCATGGGTCACGGCGGTGCGGTTGAGCGTCACCGAAATTTCCCCGATCAGCACCGTCAGCAGGTCGCGCGCGAACTGCTCGACGCTCAAACGCAGCGACTTGGCATTGAGCCCGGACCGGCTCACCTGCGGCATCCGCACCTTGGCGGCCTGCCACTGCACCGTCGCCGTCAACAAGCCGTCGCGGTCACCGAACCATTTGTAGAGCGTCTCCTTGGAACATGACGCCCGCCGCGCGACGGCCGTCATGGTCAGCCCGTCGCCATTCTCCACCAACAGATCAAGCGCTGCCGTCAGCACGGCCTGCTGGCGGGGCGTAAACACCTCTTCCTCTTGTCTGCTGACGACCGGCATGCGCAACATCGACTGGCCCCACCCGCGAGAACACTGCCGTACCGTACGGTACGGTTCTATGCAAGCACAAACTTGGTTTGGCTAAGCGGGGATGGCCAAGCCTTGGCGACAGGCGCCGATCCAGCGGTTGCACCGGGCCAGCAGCAGTCCGAAGCCGGACGCCCCGGTATCGGCAGCAGCCAAAGTCTTGAGCGGCGCCGCCTCCGACACGCTCAGCGAGCCTGCAGCAGCCAGCGCCTCCAGATCGAGCATGATTTTCATGGCGCTATTCCCCCCAACGGTTCACAGATATCGTGCCGCTCCGCGGCCGCCAAGCCCGCACGCCCGCCCATGCGCGACAAGGCCGTCAGCTTTGTTCCATCGGCACTTGCCGATGGATACCTGATTGTGCATGCTTGCGCCTGTTCCCCCGTTATGTACGAGCCCTTCATGTCCCAGCTATTCTCTCCTGCCACCCTGCGCGGCCTGCATTTGCGCAATCGCGCCGTCGTTGCGCCGATGTGCCAATATTCGGCCAAGGATGGCTTCGCCAATGACTGGCACTTAGTGCATCTGGGGCGCTTCGCCATCGGTGGCTTCGGTCTGGTCATCCTCGAAGCGGCCGGGGTAACCCCCGAAGCACGAATTTCCTACGCGGACCTGGGCCTGTGGCAGGACGAGCATATCGCGCCGCTGTCGCGCATCGTCGATTTCCTGCACAGCCAGGGCGCGGCCGCCGGCATTCAACTGGCACATGCCGGTCGGAAAGCCTCGACGCCGGTCACCTGGCACGATGAGCTGATCAAGACCGACGCCGGCAAGATCGAAGCTGGCTACGAGCAGTGGACACCGGTCGGGCCGAGCGCCGTCGCCCACAATGCCGATCCCGCCTTCACCACGCCGACCGCGCTCGATCAGGCCGGCATCGATGGCGTGATCCAGGCCTTCGTCGCGGCCGCGATCCGGGCCGAAAAGGCCGGTTTCGACACTGTGGAAATTCACGCGGCCCATGGCTATCTCCTCAACCAGTTCCTCTCGCCCCTGGCCAATAGCCGCACCGACCAATATGGCGGCAGCCGCGAAAACCGCATGCGCCTGCCCTTGCAGGTGGTCGAGGCGGTTCGCGCCGTCTGGCCGGCCGACAAGCCACTCCTGGTGCGCATTTCGGTCAGCGACAATCGCCCCGACGGCTGGCAGCCCGAGGATAGTGTCGTGCTGTCCCAGGAACTCAAGGCGCGTGGCGTCGACGCGGTGCATTGCTCTAGCGGCGGGTTCGATGGCGGCGTGATCAATTCAGTCGCCAATTATCAGGTGCCATTCTCCAAGACCGTCCGTGATGGCGCCGGTATTCCCACCATCGCTGTCGGCCTGATTTCGACGCCCGAGGAAGCCGAAGCCATTCTGGCCGATGGCGCTGGGGATTTCGTCGCCCTGGCGCGCGGTGCCCTGGACGATCCCAACTGGGCCGTCCACGCCAGGCTCGCGCTGGACGGTGCCAATTACGATCTGTGGCCCGACCCCACCAAGCGCGTCGAGAGCATGGACCGCTCGCTCAAGCGCCACAGCTTCGCGAAATAATCTTCCGCAACCATCGTCAAACCGCCCTGCCCGCAACGCAAATTTGCCGTTATCGGGCAGGCACTCTTGCGCTCGAACGTCCCGGTCACCAGATCGGGTTATGGGCAAGGGAGATTGAACATGGGCATGGATACCAAGGCCGCTATCCTGGCCTTGCTGGCGGTCTGGGGCGTTGGTGCCGCCAGCACCGCCCCGGCAACTGCGCAGGATACCGAGGAAACCACCGACGATGCCGGTGACGATGGCGAAAATCCTTTGCTCGACCGCGTTTGGGTGCGCGCCGATGCCGACGCCAACCTGCCCGGTCCGATGCAGATCTTCCTCGAAGACGGAACCCTGGTCACCGACAGTTGCTGGGAAACTTATCGCCTGTCGAAGTGGCAACAGGTCTCGGCCAATGCGATCAGCTGGGATGAAGACGGCACGACCATCAATGCCGATATCGCCTTGATCAGCCCGACCGAATTGGTGCTCAACCTAAAGCTCGGCAACGAGATCCAGGAACAGCGCTTCGTCGTCGCCACCACGCCCTATGTGTGTCCGGACATGCAGAAGTAGCGCTGGCTACAGAGCGAGTTGCGTGCCGATTTCCACCACGCGCCCGGTTGGAATATGGAAATACTCCGTGGCGTCGCTGGCATTGCGCGCCAGCCGCACGTAGAGACGGTCCTGCCAGAACCGCAGCAGGCCTTGCTTGTTGCCCGCCTTGAGCGACCGGCGCGACAGAAAGAACGACGTGCTCATGATGTCGAACTTCCAGCCCAGCTTGCGCCCGAGCGCCAACGCCTTGGGAATATTGGGCGTCTCCATATAGCCGAAGGTCACCACAACGCGGCTGAACAGCTCGTTATAGGCCTCGATCCGCACTTTTTCGTCGTCGTTGACCCGCGGTGACGCCGAAGTCTTGACGGTCAGGATCACGTTCTGCTCGTGCAGCACTTTATAATGCTTGAGGCTGTGCAGCAGCGCCGTCGGCGCCCCTTCGATATCGCTGGTCAGGAAGATTGCCGTGCCCGGCACCAGCGTCGGCTTCTTCTTGGATAGATTCTCGACCAGGAATTGCAACGGCACTTCGTCGCGCCGCGTCTTGTCGGCCAGGCGCTGTCGGCCCGAAATCCATGTTGCCATGACGATGGCAGCAGCTGCCGCCACCAGCGCCGGCATCCAGCCACCCTGGAACAATTTCGACGCATTGGACGCAAAAAACCCGGCGTCGATTACCGCGAACACCACACCAAAGGCAACTACCGCCAGGGGATGCCACTTCCAGGCCCGCCACATCACCACAAGCAACAGCATCAACGTCACGATCATGACGCCAGACACGGCAATGCCATAGGCGTTGGACAATGCTCCCGAACTACCAAAAATGACGACCAGCACCAGAACGCCAATCATCAGCATGGTGTTGATCTGGGGCATGTAGATCTGCCCACTCTGGGTTTCGGACGTATGCATGACCTCCAGCCGGGGCAGCATATTGAGCGCGATAGCCTGCTGCGCCAGGCTATAGGTGCCTGAAATCACCGCCTGGCTGGCGATCACCGTCGCCGCGGTGGCAAGCCCCACCATAGGCACCAGCGCCCATTCGGGCACCATCTCGAAGAAAGGGCTTTCGACGTTCTCGATGCCGACGCTCAGAACGAACGCGCCCTGCCCGAAATAATTGAGCAGCAGGCAGGGAAAAACCATCCCGAACCAGGCGATCACGATCGGCTTGCGCCCGAAATGGCCGAGGTCGACATAAAGCGCCTCGGCACCCGTCACCGCCAGGAAAATTGCGCCCACCACCACAAAGGCAATGCCGATATGGGTGGCGAGAAAGCTCACGCCGAGGAACGGATTCAGCGCCGCCAGCACGCTGGGATAGGCCACGATATGCACGAGGCCCGAAATACCCAGCGCCAGGAACCACACGGCCGTAATCGGTCCGAATACGGTTGAAACTTTGGTCGTGCCGAACCGCTGCACGAAAAACAGCACGACGATAATGACCAGCGTGATCGGCACTACGAACCGCGTTAGGCTCGGCGCCACCAGTTCCAACCCCTCCACGGCCGAAAGCACGGAAATAGCCGGCGTGATGATGGCGTCGCCAAAAAACAGCGCTGCCCCCAATACGCCCAACCCGGTAATCCAGGCCGGCGCGCTGGTAAAGGTCTTGCGCGCCAGCGCCACCAGCGACAGCGTGCCCCCTTCCCCATTATTGTCGGCACGGGTGACGAAGAAGATGTACTTGACCGTCACGGTCAGCGTCAGCGCCCAAACGATCAGCGACAACAGCCCCAAAATTTCGCTGTCATGGGACGCGGCGCCGGGACGAATGCTCATGGCCTGGCGAAATGCATAGATCGGACTGGTGCCGATATCGCCATAAACGACGCCCAGCGCACCCAGGATCAACACGTTGAGGTCGGTGCGCGCGTGTCCGCCAGTCTCGCTCGCCTCGCCACCGGCAGAGAGGCCGGGCGTGTTCGTCTGCGTCATGAACGGTGCGCTCTCGTGGGTCTAAGGCGGCGCCTCTCTACACCCGGCACCGGTCACACACAACACTTTGCTGCCACATTGGTTCAAACCGCCTCAACAGCAGGGGCCACTCCTTGCGAAGCGGCCCCTCTCGGTAAACGAAGCTTTGGAGGTCTTCGAATAGGTTACTCGGCGGCGGCGCGAACGGCGTCCTGCTCGCGCGCAGCCTTGGTGGCGGCAGTCCACCAGGTCAGCTGGTCCAGCATGTCCTTAGCCGACGGGGCGATATTGGCTTCGATATCGGCCAAGGTCTTCTGGCCAAACAGGATCGGCATGAAGTCGCTGCCGCCGATGTGAACGGCCGAGCGGACCGGCACCATCTGCAGCTCGACAGAAATATTGCGGGCATGCTCGATAGCGCGGGCGCCACCGACCGAACCATATCCGACAAAGCCGATCGCCTTCCGGTTCCATTCCTTATAGGCTTGGTCGAACGCATTCTTGAGCGCGCCGGTGACCGACCGGTTATATTCAGCGGCGATGACGATGTAGCCGTCGAATTCGCCGATCTTGTTTTGCCAGGCAATGGCGCGCGGATCTTGCGAAGGTGCCCAGGCGTTCGAAGTGGCCTCATTGAACAGCGGCAAATCAAAAGTCTTGAGGTCGACGAGCTCGACATCGAGTTCGGGGCGTTCGGCGGCCAGGTCGGCGATCCACTTTGCCGGCTTGTCGCCGAAACGGGCGTCGCGGGTTGAACCGATGATGACGGCAATCTTGAGTTTGGACATGGAAGCCCTCCTTGGTAACAAATCGTAACTGAGGCGATATATGTGCCTTCCATCCCGTCTCACAAGGGGGCACGCAGGTGTGGCACAGGCACATTCCCTTGCCATAGGCACCTAAAGGTAAGTATTTGCCAATCCTGGAGTTTGCCGATATCGGCGTCGCCACCCGACGCCTCGATCAGTCGATCGTATCGGCTTCGGGAACAAACCGTTCACCACCCCGATCAAGTATTCGCCGTGTTTTAACTGTCGCACCGGCACCGACAGTGCATTTTATCAGCGTTTGTTCTACAAAACTGCGCCGGGAATTTCGGCTTGGGGGACAGAATCATGTGGATACGACAATTGACCGCAATTGCGGTCGCCGGCGCTATGGTCGCGCTGAACATGTCTTCGGCTGCTGCGCTCGATCGGCGCGTGCGCATCAACAACAATACCGACTACGATATCGTCCAGTTCTACGCGTCCAACAAGGGCACTGATAGCTGGGAAGAGGACATCCTTGGCGAAGACATTCTGCCGGCGGGCAACAGCGTTCTCATCAACATCGATGATGGCAGCGGCTATTGCAAATTCGATTTCCTGGCCGTGTTCGAGGACGATGATCAGCTCGTCACGCGCGACAACAACGTTTGTGAATTGACCGACTTCAACTTCAATCCCTGATCGGCCTGATCGGCAAAGGGGCGCCGCTCAGCGAACGCGCCCCTTTAATCTCCACTTTATTCGGCTGCAGCCGGAGCCCCAACGCCGCCCTTCATGGTCACCCGCGTCAGGGTGAAAGCAATGACGGCGCACACGGCAATGCCGATAACCATGGGCTTTGCCGTGCCATCGAAGAACGCCCCGACAATGCCCATCACCACTGCCGCCGTCACCATTTGCAGCGTCCCCATCAGGGCCGAAGCAGTGCCGGCAATCTTGCCGTGGTTCTCCAGCGCCAGAACGGCGGTCGTGGGAATCACCAACCCCAGAAAACCGTAGCCGACGAACAGCAAGGTCGCCAACACGTCGAGCCGGTCGACCCCGAGCCCGAACAGCGCCGCCAGTGCGACCATCACCACGATGAAGCCCGTGACCGAGGTGCGCACCACGCTGTTGAGACCATAGCGGCGCGTCAGCACCCCGGTCATCTGCGACACACCGATGAACGACACCGCATTGATCGAGAACATCACGCTATATAGCGTGGGATTCAGCCCATAATGCTCGATCAGGATAAACGACGAATTGGCCAGGTACGCCATGAAGCTGGCCATGCCGAAAGCGCCGATCATCGACAGCCCAAGGAAATTGGCATCCTTGAGCAACACGCCATAGCCCTTGATCGCGCTGCCGACGCCGCTTTCGGTCCGGTCGGCCGCCGGTCGCGTCTCCTTGAGGAAAAACCCGATCAACGCCAGACCCAGCACGCCGATTACCGCGATAGCCCAAAAAATCGTGCGCCAGTCGCCAAACTGCACCATCAGGCTGCCGGCCAGCGGCGCCAGGATCGGCGATACCGAAAACACCAGCATCAACAGGCTCTGCAACTGCGCCGCATCGGCCCCGGTATAGCCATCGCGCACGATAGCGCGCGGTAGAGCCATGGCGGCGCAGGCACCGACGCCTTGCACGAACCGGGCAATGATCAACCATTCGATGCTGGGCGCCAGCGCGCAACCGATCGCGCCGAGGCTGAACACGGCAATGCCGAAATAGAGCGGCGGCTTGCGCCCGACCATGTCGCTGACCGGGCCATAGAACAATTGACACACCGCAATCGCCGCCATGAAGGCCAACAGACTCATTTGCACCTCGGCGGTGCTGGCCTGCAGACTGACGCCGATGGCCGGCAAGGCGGGGAGATACATATCGATTGCGAAAGGCCCGATAGCCGAAAGCAGGCCGAGCACCAGCGCCGCGCGCAGCAGGGTTGAGTTCATCGCCGAATACCTTGTTGACCGCCAGGCAGACGCCGGCAGGTCGCGTGTTGAGAATGTGAACGGCGGAGCGAGGGAGGTCGCCATGACCGCACCGTCATTATTGGACACAAGTGTAAAGCCCGTCAACCACCCGCGTCCAAAAAATTGGACAAACTTGTAAACCGTCTGGATTGGTGCTATTTCGGACGCAATGAGCCAGATCGAAGCCCTCGCCACGCCTTCTGTCACGCGCCCGGCATCCAAGCGCCAGGCGATTCTCGACGCCGCCAAGCGCGCCTTCGTGCGCGACGGTATCGGCGCCGTCGGCATTGACGCCATCGCGATCGATGCCGGTGTGTCACGCCAAACCGTTTATAACCAGATCGGCGACAAGGATCAGCTCTTCGTGGCGGTGGTGGAGGATGTCACCACCCGCTCCAGCGCGCTGTTGATGGCCACGCTTGCCACCTTCCCCGACCGCCCCGGCGATCTGCAGGCGGACCTGACCGATTTCGCCGTGCGTCTGCTCGGTCGGTGCATGTGTGATATCGATGGGCGAGCACTGAGCCTGCTTCTGGTGCGTGAAAGCCACCGCTTTCCCGAACTGTTCGAAACCTGGCACCAATATGGACCCGGCAAGGACTGGCCGGCGCTCGCTGCCTGTTTCGACCGCCTGGCCCGCAACGGCTATCTCGACATCACCGATGCCAGCCTGGCTGCCCGCCATTTCATGGCCCTGATCAATGCCGATCTTCCCACCGACCAGGGCCCCTGCGTGCGCCCCAGCGAAGAAGCGCTGCGCAGCACCGCCACGCTCGGCGTCTCGACATTCCTGCGCGCGTTCGGCGCCCGCCCCTAATCCTATCCCCCTAATACCGCCCGGTATTGCCGCACTGCCTCGGCAAATCCGAGCAGCAGTGCATCGGCGGTAATGCCGTGGCCGATCGACACTTCGGCGATATCGGGCATCACCTGCATGAACACCGGCAGGTTCTCCAGCGTCAGGTCGTGCCCGGCATTGACCACCAGCCCCGCCGCATGCGCCGCCCCCGCCGTCACGGCGAGCAGCCGCAAATGCTCGTCCCCTTCCGGCGTGCCATAACTGCCGCCATAGGGCCCGGTATAAAGCTCGACCCGGTCGGCGCCGATCGCCTTGGCCAGCGCCGGCGCCAGCGGATCCTCGTCCACGAACAGCGAAATCCGGATACCAGCCGCCTTCATCCGCGTCATCGCCGGCACGAGGATATTGTGGCTGCCCGCGATGTTCCAGCCGTGATCGGAGGTATTCTGGCGCGGATCGTCGGGCACGAACGTCACCTGGTCCGGCGCGATTTCCTCGACCAGGGCCAGGAATTCGGGGCTAGGATAGCCCTCGATATTGTATTCGGCCTCGGGATACTCCGCCCTCAGCACCTCGGCCAGTTCGAACACATCGGTGCGCCGGATATGGCGCTCATCGGGCCGCGGATGGATGGTGATGCCGCTGGCACCCGCATCGAGCACCACCCGCGCAATTCCCGTGACGCTGGGCCACGGCAGGTCGCGCCGATTGCGCAACTGCGCCACCGCATTGAGATTGACCGAAAGATGCGTCATGAGAACCGTTCAGACAGCGAGTGGCGAGCGACAACGCTAGCCGCTTGGCTGTCCGATCGCCACTCCCTAACCGCTTTCACATCCCATCGGGCCCCCGCGAAATCGCGGCCAGCCCCGTCCGCACGACCTCCACCAGCCCCAGCGGCGTCATTAGCGCAATGAAGCTGTCGATCTTGGACGATTTTCCGGTCAGCTCGAACACGAAGCTGGTCACCGACGCATCCACGATCTGCGCCCGGAACGCGTCCGCCAGACGCAGCGTCTCGGCCCGATGATCGCCCGAACCGGCAACCTTGATCAGCGCCAGCTCGCGCTCGATCGAAGCCCCCTCCGCCGTCAGGTCATGCACCTTGTGCACCGGGATCAGCCGCTCCAGCTGCAGCTTGATCTGCACCAGCGTCTTGGGCGTCGCTACCACGACCACCGTGATGCGGCTCAAGCGCTTGTTGTGCTCGGTCTCGCTGACCGTGAGACTGTCGATATTGTAGCCTCGCGCCGAAAACAGCCCGACCACCCGCGCCAGAATCCCCGGCTCGTTATCGACCAGCACCGACAGCGTGTGCTTTTCGATCTGCTGAGTTTCCTGAGTGAGGAAATAGGCGGAGCCGGTCGGCTGCAAATGTGCGTTCATTATTGTTATTCCCTTTCAGTGCGGTGGCTGACCTCGTGGTTCGAGGCTCGCAAGCGCTCGCGCCTCACCATGAGGTCTCGCGAGCATCCAATCCTTCGGCCCTCACGGTGAGGTGCGCCCAATGGGCGCCTCGAACCACGAGGGCTGGGTACGATGTCAGACCAGCGCCCGTCCCTTTTCGTCGATGATGTCCCCGATATTCGCCGTATCCGGCAAAATGATCTCGTTATGCGGCTTGCCCGATGGAATCATCGGCAGGCAGTTCTCGTCTTTTTCCACCAGGCAATCGAACAGCACCGGCCCATCGTAATCCAACATTTCGGTGATCGCAGCGTCGAGCTCCGCCGGGTTCGAGCATCTTATGCCCTTGCCGCCATAAGCCTCTGCCAGCTTGACGAAATCGGGCAGCGACTCCGAATAGGAATGCGCATATCGTGAGCCGTGCAGCAGGTCCTGCCACTGCCGCACCATGCCCATGCGCTCGTTGTTGAGGATGAAGATCTTGACCGGCAGGCGATACTGCACTGCCGTCGAAAGCTCCTGCATCGTCATCTGCACGCTGGCCTCGCCGGCAATATCGATCACCAGCGCCTCGGGATGCGCCACCTGCACGCCCACCGAAGCCGGCAGGCCATACCCCATCGTCCCCAGCCCGCCCGATGTCATCCAGCGGTTGGGCTTGTTGAAATGAAAATGCTGCGCCGCCCACATCTGGTGCTGGCCCACTTCGGTGGTGATATAAACGTCCCTGTCCTTGGTCAGCTCATAGAGCCGCTCGATGGCATATTGCGGCTTGATGACGGTATCAGAGTTCTTATAGCCCAGCGAATTGACCGCCCGCCACTTGCCGATCTGCTTCCACCACGGTGCGATCGCCTCGGTGCGCGGCTGGTTGGTCTTGCTGCGATAAATGCGCACCATTTCCGCCAGCACCCGCGCACAATCGCCGATGATCGGCACATCCACCGCAATCACCTTGTTGATCGAAGACGGGTCGATATCGACATGGATCTTGCGGCTATCGGGCGAAAACGCATCCACCCGCCCGGTGATCCGGTCGTCGAACCGCGCCCCGATATTGATCATCAGATCGCAGTCATGCATGGCGAGGTTCGCTTCGTACGTCCCGTGCATGCCCAGCATGCCCAGCCACTGCGGATTGGACGCCGGGAATGCCCCCAGTCCCATCAACGTCGACGTCACTGGAAACCCGGTCAGCTCGGCCAGTTCGCGCAGATGCTCGGAAGCCTCCGGTCCCGCATTGATCACCCCGCCCCCGGTATAAAACACCGGCCGCTCCGCACGCAGCATCAGATCGACCGCCGCCTCGATGGCTCCATGATCGCCGTCCATGCGCGGCTGGTAGCTGGGATGGCGCAAGTTCTCGATATCGGGCTTGGTGTACGTTCCCAGCGCGAACTGCACATCCTTGGGAATATCGATCACCACGGGCCCCGGCCGGCCCGTGGTCGCGATCAGGAAGGCCTCGTGCATGATCCGCGGCAGGTCGTTGACGGTCTTGACCAGATAATTGTGCTTGGTACAGGAGCGGGTAATGCCGACCGTGTCGCACTCCTGGAACGCATCCGAACCGATCAGGTTGGTCGGCACCTGCGCCGTGATGCAGATCAGCGGGATGGAATCCATCAGCGCATCGGTCAGCCCGGTAACGGCGTTGGTGGCCCCCGGCCCCGAGGTCACCAGCACGATGCCGGGCTTGCCGGTCGACCGGGCATAGCCCTCGGCCATGTGGGTAGCGCCCTGCTCGTGCCGCACCAGGATGTGCTGGATCTTGTCCTGCTGGAACAGCGCATCATAGATCGGCAGCGCCGCCCCACCCGGATAGCCGAAAATATGCTCGACCCCCTGATCGGTCAGCGCCTCGATCACCATTTCCGCGCCGGTCATCTGTTCGGCCATCTTCGGTCTCCTCGGTCAGCCGCACTGGGCAGGCTGTCTGTTCCGTTTGTTGGCGCCTTTAGTCCGCATCGCCGGAAAAAAGGCAATAAAAAAGGCCCCGTTCGGGACCTGTGTTTCGCGCATCAGCGTGCTCGCGGGGCGTTACCCCACGGTGCCAATGCGCGTTCGTACGACGAGAATGGATGTCCGCACGGGACCTCTCCTTAAAGTTCTAGCCGCTTTGATATCGGCAAACGCCGCACGGTGTCAAGCCGGGACCCAGATCCATGCTGACTTAAGCAACCGATCGCGTCGGCCCTTGGGGTAAGGTTATCGAGTCAGGACAAGGCTCTTGGCGCAGTAATGCAGTCCACCCCTCCCCTTCACGGGAAGGAGCCGTCCCGACCCGGACGGGATCGTGCCAAGCCATAACGGACAGCCATCGCCACCTTGTGGGGAGTGCAGGGACCGCATCCGAACCATGAGATGGCAAGGCTTGGCCGTTCGAACCAGACAGTCCAAAATTAACCTCGACATGACTTAAACAACAACTGCCATCGCGCGTTTCTGCTTCAACAACGACCGTCCGAGACTGCTAGCATCCTAACCAAATCAACAACGGCAACAAAAAAGGCCCCGCGAGGGGCCTTTCTCATCATTGCGATCCAACTGGACTTAGCTGACCAAGGTCAGGTTCGTTGCCGAAACCTTGCCGTCACGGCCGGTCTCGAGCTCATAGGTCACCTTGTCGCCTTCATACAGGCCCTGCAGGCCCGAACGCTGGACAGCGGAGATATGAACGAATGCGTCCTTGTCGCCGCCTTCAGGCGAAATAAAGCCGAAGCCCTTGGTAGTATTGAAGAATTTGACGGTGCCGGTAAAGGTCGACATGCTTGTGATCCTCACAAATGAGTGGTTGCCGCACTGCGCGGCTAAGGGTTGAAAACCAGGTTTTGCAACACGCGAGACCCGGGCCTAACGATTCACAGATCAGGAGGTAGCCAAGCTTCCCGGCGAGCCGGTCGATCAGATAGCGCAAGACGAGTGTAAACGTATCTCTCGAATATGGCGTCAATCGAAGACGATTACAAGGCAATTCCCGACTCGAAAGAAAACACCCGACCCAAGACTAGTCTCGGATCGGGTGCTTTGGCGCCGTTTCGGCGCGCAGCCGCATGGGGCGATGCGGCTGTTAGCGTTTAGCCGCGCGGGCAGGTATCCTGGTAGCGCTGGCCACGTGAGTTTTCGTACCAGCACAGATTGTTGCTGTTTGGTACGCGACCGAGAACATTGCCGGCAGCGGCGCCAACGACGCCACCCACACCAGCGCCAACGACAGTGCCGAGCACCGAGCCGGTGGTCGCCGCGCCGACGATTGCGCCGGCACCCGCGCCAACGGCGGCGCCTTGTTGGGTAGCGGTGCAGGCAGTCATCGACAGTGCTGCGCAGGCGACGATCAGGAACTTATGCATTTAGGAAAACCCTCCGATAACAGTCAGGGCTCAAACGTGCGGCCCCGCACTTGGTTCCAATACAAATTCAACCAAACTATGTCTGGTTATTGCGCTGCCTGGCTTTGGCTCCAAAGCCCAGCCGCGATCACGGCGATCCATCCCGCGATCATCCCCATTCCGCCCAGCGGCGCCGCCAGCGGAAACGCGGCCCGCCCCAGATACTGGCGCGCCAGCAGGTCGCCCGCAAACACCAGCGTTCCCAGACCGAGCAGGATTGCCGCCGCGGCGAACAGTCGTCCCCGGGGTCCCGCCAGCCCCAGCGCCAGCAATGCCGGTCCGTGCGCCAGGCACACCATGGCGATGGAACCCAGATTGGACCCCGCCCCGCCATGCGCCGCGCCGGCCGCCGCCATCACCCCGCCGCCGCCCAGAACGCCGGCAAGCGCAATCGTTATGCGCTCAAACCCCGGATTGGTCCTTGCCATGACTCTCCTCCCAGCTGGTGCCAAATGGCCCTCCCCTTTCGCCTGCCCTCGCCTTCGGCTAGAGCAGGGGCGCGAATGGGACGACATAACATGACCGACCACCTGACGGCAGCGCGCGGCGATGCCGCACCACGCATTTCGCCTTCGATCGGCTGGACCACCGAACTGCGCGCCATGTTCACCCTGGCCTGGCCGCTGGTGATCGCTCAATTGGCGCAAAACGCGCTGACCACGACCGATGTCATCATGCTGGGCTGGCTGGGTCCGCGCTACCTTGCCGCCAGCACGCTCGGCACCACCTTCCTCATGCCGTTCCTGCTTGCCGGTTTCGGCATCGTGGGGGCCGTCGCGCCGCTGGTGGCACAAGCCAGGGGTGCGCGCGACATCAAGGCCGTACGCCGCATCGTGCGCCAGGGCGCCTGGGCCGCCATCGCCCTGGGCGCTGTGATGGTGCCGGTCATCTGGCAGATCCGGCCCCTCTTCTTAGCTCTGGGCCAGGACCCCGATGCCACTGCTATGGCCGAGCAGTTCATTCACATCGCCGTCTGGATGCTGTTTCCGGCTTTGTTGCTGACCCTGTTGCGCTCGCTTCTTTCGGCCTTCGATGCGACGCGGATCATCCTGGTGATTTCGGTCGTCGGTTTCCTGTTCAACCTGGGGATCAATTATCTGCTGATTTTCGGCAGTTTCGGTTTTCCCCGGCTGGAACTGCGCGGCGCGGCCGTCGCCACCCTGTCCACCAATGTGCTGATGTTCGCCCTGATGCTGGCCTATGTGCTCCGGCATCGCAGGCTCAAGCGCTTCCACATCCTGCATCATTTCTGGCGACCCGATTGGTGGCGCTTTCGCCAGATTTTTCACATCGGCGTCCCGATCGGTCTGACGGTGCTGGCCGAGGTCAGCCTGTTCACTGCCGCCGCGCTGCTGATGGGCCGGCTGGGCACCGACGAAGTCGCCGCCCATGCCATCGCTTTGCAATGCGCCTCCATGGCTTTCATGGTGCCCTTGGGCATCGGCGCCGCCGCCACCGTGCGCGTCGGCATGGCCTATGGCCGCAGCGACCCGCATGGCGTGCGCCGCGCCGGCTGGACCGCGATCGGACTCGGCGTCGGCTTCATGGCGCTGTCCTGCCTGGTCTTTCTCACCCTGGCCTCCTGGATCGTGGCCCTGTTCCTCAACGCCGGCGATCCTGCCAATGTCAACGCACTGGCCCTCGCGGCCAGCTTTCTCGTCGTCGCCGGTGTATTTCAGCTCGTCGATGGCGCCCAGGTCGTTGCCGCCCATGCCCTGCGCGGGCTCAGCGACACCACCATCCCCATGCTCTTTGCCATTGCCGGCTATTGGCTGATCGGCCTGCCCATCGCCTATGTGCTGGGCTTTGTCCTGCAGTGGCGCGGCGTCGGCATCTGGCTTGGCCTTGCCGCCGGGCTCGCCTTCGTCGCCATCGTGCTGGTCATTCGCTTTGCGATGCGTGAACGACTGGGCCTGATGCGCACGCGTTAGTACCCGGTAAGGCCCTGGATCAACTCGGCGCGCGCCCGCTTGCCTGCGTCCGAATCCATGTCGGCCAGCACGTAAAAAAATGCCGCAAGGGCCGGGCACAGATCCGGGTCTTCGGCTCGTCCCTCTTCCATCGTGGCAATATAGGAGGCCGGATTGCCCCGCGCGACCACCTGCCCCATCACCTCGGCCCAATCCGCTTCGCTCGCCTGCCCCACCACGTCGGGATCCTCCAGCGCGCTGGCAACGGCAGCGAAATAGGCGGCCGCCTGCACATCGAGTTCCTTGCCATAGCCGGCGGAGCGCCCAAGCGCGAACAGCGCGCCCGCGCCATCCACAGCGAACCCGCCACACACGTCCGCCCCGTCGCGCTGCAGCACGCTGTCATAAAAACCGGCGAGCCCCAGCACCAGCAGCGCCGACATGTCGGCCCGCGCATATTGCAGCTTGTCCGAATACACCTTGCGCAGCGCTGTCAGGCTCTGGAACGCCCGGTGCAGCTTGATCGGCGGCGACACTTCGCTGCGGTCGATCTCGGAAAAAGCCTGCTGCAACGCTCGCAGGTCCTGCGGAAAATCTGCCGTCAACACTTTGGTAGTGAGTGGAAACTGCTGCTCGAACAGCGTCGCCGTCCGCACCGCTGGCTCCGCGCCCTGAACCATAGAACCGGTAGTCAGAATGAAGATGGCAAGCGCAATGGATTTGATCATGCCCACACTGTGCAAAGGCCCGCCGCATGCGTCAATCGCCTATTGCCGCGGCCAGTCACCCATGCGGTTGCCAAACCATGTCCGCTGCCGCTTGGCATATTGGTGCGTGGCCGTAATTGCCAACCGCAAGGCCTCCTCGCGGGTGATCCGCCCCTCCAGCCAGGCCGAGATTTCCGGCACCCCGATCGCTTTCATCGCCGGCAGGCTCGCATCGAGCCCCTGCTGCAGCAGCGCCTCGACCTCCGCCACCGCGCCGCCCTCGAACATCGCCTCGAACCGCCGCGCGATCCGCTGCCGCAACACCGCGCGATCTGGGTCCAGCACCACCCGTTCGATCGTCCAGAAATCCAGCATGCCGGCTTGCGGCGCGTCCTGAAAGCTCGAAATCGTCCGCCCCGTGGCGCGCTTGACCGCCAGCGCCCTGATCACCCGCTGTGGGTCCGCCACCTTGAGCCGCGCCGCCGTATCGGGGTCCTCCCGCTGCAACAACGCCAGCCTTTCCGCACCGTCCAACGCCTGCACCTCCTCCTCCACCGCCAACGCGATCTCAGCCGGCACCGGTGGAATTTCGGCGAATCCATGGATCAAAGCATCGAAGTAAAGCCCCGTCCCCCCAACAAAAATCAGCTTTCGTCCAGCCGTTTCGTTGATCACGGCACCCACTGCCTCGAGCCAGCGCCCGGTGGAAAACCGCTCCCCCGCCGGCGCTGTCCCGTAAAGCCGGTGCTCCGCCCCCGCCAGATCCGCCGCCCCCGGCCGTGCCGTCACCACCGCCAGCGTATCGTAAACCTGCATGGCATCGGCATTGACGATCACCGCGTCGCCCTCTGCCGCCAGCGCCAGCGCCAGCGCCGACTTGCCGCTCGCAGTCGGACCCGCTATCAGCACTGCAGCGCGCCTGCCGCCCATTACCGACATTCCCAAGAGCCCTTATCCATGCCGGTTCTCTGCCTCATCGCCAATCCCGCCGACAGCGAACTCGACGTGGCCCTGGCCGCTCGCGTCGTCAAGCAGGTGGGGGGCGAGCTCAACTGGCTCAATCATTCCATTGCCTGCGAAATCCGCGAGCCGAAGTCAACCGACGCTGTTGCCGAGGCCCGCCAGATCATCGGCACCGCCAGGGTCGATGCCGCCCTCGTACCCAGCGAAAACCGCCGTAAGCAGCTTCTGGTTGCCGACATGGATTCCACCATGATCAACGAGGAATGCATCGACGAGCTGGCCGCTGCCCTGGGCCTCAAGGAGCAGGTCGCCGCTATCACCGACCGCGCCATGCGGGGCGAACTGGACTTCGCCCAGGCTCTCGACACCCGCGTCGCCCTGCTCAAGGGGCTCGAACGCAAGGTGATCGAAACCATCCGGCGCGAGACCATCACCCTGGCTCCCGGCGGCCGGGCGCTGGTCTCGACCATGAAGGCCTATGGCGCCCATACGGCGCTGGTCTCGGGCGGCTTCACCATTTTCGCCGATTACTTCGCCCGGCGCATCGGCTTCGACGAGGCCGTCGCCAATGTCTTGCTGTTCGAGGGGGATGCGCTCACCGGCGCCGTGCAAAAGCCCATCGTCGACAAGGACACCAAGCGCGAACGCCTGACGTCCCTGGCCGCCGAACGCGGCCTGTCCCTAGACCAGACCATCGCCGTCGGCGACGGCGCCAATGACCTCGACATGATCCGCATTGCCGGTTTCGGGGTCGCCCTGCACGCCAAGCCCGCCGTCGCCGCCCAGGCCGGCATCCGCATCGACCACGCCGACCTGACGGCCCTGCTGTATCTCCAGGGCTACGACGACGAGGAAATTGTGCGATGAGGTTTGAAACCGAGCGCCTGATCATCCGCGAATGGCTGGACAGCGACCGGGCGCCCTATGCCAGCTTCAATGCCGATCCTGTCGTGCGCCGTTTTTACCCCGACATGCCAACCACAGAGGCCAGCAACGCCCTGGTTGACCGGTTCATTGCCGGGCTCGCGCACGATGGCTTCGGCTTTCTCGCGGTCCAGCGCAAGAGTGACGGATCGTTCATCGGCGATGTCGGCATCATGCCGGTAAAGATGCCGCTGCGCGGCAATCCGCCAGTGGAAGTCGGCTGGCTGCTCGGCCAGGCCTATTGGGGCCAGGGTTACGCACCCGAGGCCGCCAGGGCCTGGATCGACTTCGCCTTCACCGACCACGCGTTTCCCGAGATCGTCGCCTTCACCGCTCGCCTCAACCTGCCCAGCCAGCGGGTCATGCAAAAGCTCGGCATGCGCTACGATCCGCAGGCCGATTTCGAGCATCCCAACATTCCCGAAGGCCACGCCCTGCGCCCGCATCTGCTGTATCGGCTCGCCAATCCGAACACCGCCTAGTCCAGCCGCACCGCGATGAAGCGGCTGGCGCCGGCCGGGTCCACCACTTTGAACAGAACGGCCGCGCGTTTGGCGACGCTTGCCTCGCTCACCAGCGTCTCGATCTCATCGACGCTGGTCACCGCCTTCTGGTTCACCTCGGTGATCAGCAGGCCCGGAATGAGCCCCTTGTCATAGGCATCGCTGCCGTCCGCCACCTGGGTGATGATGATGCCCTGTGTCGCCGGATCAATCCCGAACTCGGCCCGCGCCGCATCGTTGAGCGGCGCCACGCCCAGCCCCAGCAGTTCGGCAAGCCCCGCCGCCGGCACGCTATCCATTTCGCTGACGGCCGGCGCTTCAGTCCCGGCGACCATTGCCGTATCGCCCGGCACTTCCAGCCGCCCCAGCGTAATGTCGAGGCTCGTTTCCGCGCCATTGCGCAACACCGTCACTGGCACCGCCTTGCCGACTTCGGTCTCCGCCACGATTCGCGGCAGGTCGCGCATCCGCGCCACCGTCTTGCCGTCGAACTGCAGAATGACGTCGCCTTCCAGCAACACCCCGATCGAGGGTCCGTCCGGATCGATGTCGACCACCATGGCGCCATGCGTGTCGGGTCGGTCGAGGCTGAGCGCGATATCGTCGGTCACTTCCTGGATGCCGACGCCAAGCCAGCCCCGCCGCGTCTCGCCAAACTCGGCCAGTTGGCGCACCACCGGATCGGCCAGGTTGCCCGGCACCGCAAAGCCGATCCCCAGCGATGCATTGCCGCGCGCGATGATGGCAGTATTGATACCCACCACCTTGCCGTTCATGTCGAACAGCGGCCCGCCCGAATTGCCCTGGTTGATCGACGCATCGGTCTGGATGAAATCGTCATACGGCCCCGACGCGATATCGCGATTGCGCGCCGAAACGATACCCAGCGTCACCGAGCCGCCCAACCCGAACGGATTGCCGATCGCCATCACCCAGTCGCCCACCTGCGCGCTGTCGCTGTCGCCGAATTCCACGAACGGCAGGGGCGTCGACGAGCTGATCTTGAGCACCGCCAGGTCGGTCTTGTCGTCATGCCCCGTCAACACCGCCGGCAACCGCCGCCCATCGGGCAGGAACACTTGGATTTCCTCGGCGCCTTCGATGACATGGTTGTTGGTCACCACATAGCCGTCGGCACTGATGATGAAGCCCGAGCCCAAGCTCGTCGCCTGCTGCATCGGCCCCTCGCCCTGCCCCTGGTTGGGATTGAGCTGGTCGAACATATCCTCGAGCGGCGAGCCCTCGGGAAATTCGGGAAATGGCGTACCACCGGGCACGCGCCGGCTGGAGCCGATATTGACCACCGCTGGCGACAGCTTGGCCGCCAGACTCGCCACGGATGCAGGCCCGTCCGGCTGTGTCTGCCCAAAGGCTGGCGCTCCCGCCAGGGCCGCCGCCACCACGATCAGCCCGATTGTAAAACGCCGCATGCTGCACTCCCCACACTGACCGCATTGACGCAAAGCCAATGTACCCGCGCCCGCGCGCGAAGCAATAAACTCCCGTCGCCTGTACGGTTTAAAGCGTTGCACGAAACGGTGAAGCCGGCCCCGCATCTGCGGGACCGGCTTCATGTTCGGTGCAAAGCCTGCCGCTTAGGGAGCGGCCGGCGCTGGTGCAGGCGCGGCCGGCGTGTCCGCTGCCGGGGCGACGGGGATTGCTGGAGGCGCCTCGACCGGCTCGGGCAATTCGGTCCCCACTGTCGGTGCCAATTGCGAGCCATCGTCCAGCGTAATGGACGGCGCCGTCGTGTCCTCGATACCAAGGCCATCCAGCGCCGGCTCGTCGCTTTGCTGCGTAATCGGCGCGGCAATGGGGGCGATCGGCGGCGCCAGGTTCGCATTGGCCGCTGGCAGCGAGCCGTTGGACCCGAAATAGCGGAAGAATTCGCTTTCGGGCGACAGCACCATTGTTGTGCCGGTATTCGACAACGCCGTACGATAGGATTCCATCGAGCGATAGAACTCGAAGAATTCCTCGTCCTGTCCATAGGCCGCCGCAAAGATGCGGTTGCGTTCGGCATCGCCCGTACCGCGGATGATTTCCGCATCGCGCGTCGCCGCCGCCACGATTTCCACCGCTTGGCGATCCGCGATCGCGCGCAGGCTTTGCGCCTGTTCCTGGCCACGCGCCCGCAGCAATGCGGCCTCGGCCAGGCGCTCGGCCCGCATCCGCTCATAGGTCCGCTCGGACACTTCCGCCGCCAGATCCGTGCGCAGGATACGCACATCCACCACTTCGATGCCCAGTTCTGCCATGTCCGGCCGGATCAGGTCACGCGCTTCGCGCATCATCTGCGGCCGCTGCTCGGACAGCGCCGCGTTGAATTCACGCAAGCCGTAGACCTGGCGCAATGCTGCGTCGAACCGGGTCGCGATACGGTCCTCGGCCACCTGCAACTGCCCCAGAGCCCGCTCGCGGAACAGCCGCGGATCGGTGATGCGATAGGTCAGGAATGCGTCGACTTCATAAAAGGCGCCACCCGAAACCTGCACGGTCATGTTGGCAATGTCCTGGCGCAGCAGCCGATCTTCGATGATCTGCACGCTGTCCACGATATCGGTCGGGATCTTGAAATAGATCCCCGGCTCCTTGCGGATGTCGGTAATCTGGCCAAAGCGCATGACGATCGCCTGGTCGCGCTCGTTGACCACGTAGATCGAGGAGAACACCACGTAAAGCACGGCAACAATGGCGACGCCGATGACGATAAGACGGTTTTGCATGGTCAATTGCCCGCCCCCGTGGTTGCCGGTGCCGTCGTGGGCCCCGATCGCAATTCAGGCAATGGCAGATACGGCACGACGCCCTGCCCGTTTTGACCATTTTCGATCAGCACTTTTTCCGATCCGCCCAGCACTTCTTCCATGGTTTCAAGATAAAGCCGCTTGCGCGTCACTTCGGGCGCGTTGACATATTCGGCATAGACGGCGTTGAAGCGCTGGGCCTCGCCGGTTGCTTCCTGCACCACGCGATTGGTGTATGCGGCAGCGTCTTCCCGCAGCGCCGCAGCCCGGCCGCGGGCATCGCCCAGCAGCGTATTGGCATAAGAGCGAGCCTCTTCCTGCAGGCGGTCTTCATCCTGCTCGGCGCGCTGCACCTCGTTAAACGCGTCGGCCACTTCGGCCGGTGGCGCTGCCTGCTCGATGGTGATCTGGCTCACCTGCACACCGATCTGGTATTCGTCCAGGATCGATTGCGTAATGTCCTGCACTTCGGCAGCAATCCCGGCCCGGTCGTCACGGAAAATATCCTGGGCCGGACGGCGCCCGACGACTTCGCGCATCGCGCTTTCGGCCGCATTGCGCACCATGTCTTCGGGATCACGCACATTGAACAGATATTCGATCGGACCATTATCGGTCGTCCGCACCGACCAAAGCGTTGAAAACCGCACATCGACGATGTTCTGGTCGCCCGACAGCATCAGCCCGTCATCATCGCCCGTGCGCGAGCCCGACCCGCCGGCACTGCCGATATTGGTCTGGTTTTCGGTCAGCGCGACCTTTTCGACGGTGTCGATCGGCCAGAAATGAAAGTGCAGCCCCTGCTGCGACAATTCCGGCTTGGGCTTGCCGAACCGCAGCTCGACGCCGACCTCTTGTGGATCGACGGTGTAGAGCGAATTGAACAGCCAGAACGCCACAATGGCGACCACACCCCCGATGATCGCCCAGCGCCCGCCGGGCACGCCACCCTGGAACCGGTCGCGGCCACGATTGAGAATATCCTCGAGGTTGGGCGTATTGCCGGGTCGACGTGGACCGCCGCTACCGCCGGGGGCCTGGCCCCACGGACCGCCATTATTGTTGCGGCCACCTCCGCCTCCGTTATTCTCCCACGGCATCGCGTCCCTTTCGGATTATCCAAATGCATTGCGGGCCTATATAGGCACGGCTTCTCTGCCGATCAATGCGTGCTTTGCTAACGTCGCTCGTACACTTTGACGCGGTATGTCGCACTGTCCTTTTCGGACGGTTGGACCTCCGGCATGTCAATAACGGCCCACTTCTCGGGTACAATCACGGGAAACCGTACATCGCCCTGCGGCTGTAGATCGACATGGCTGATGTAGAGCCGGTCGGCCTGCTCCATAAGCTGGGCATAAAGTTCACCCCCGCCGATGATCATGATTTCGTTAACGCCATCGTCGGCCGCAATATCTTCCGCGCGACCCAAGGCGACCTCGATGTCCTCGCACACCACGACACCTCGTGGGTGATAGCCCTGCTGCCGCGTCACCACGATATTGGTGCGCCCCGGTAACGGCTTGCCGACCGTCTCGAACTGCTTGCGTCCCATGATGATCGGCTTGCCCATTGTCACGCGCTTGAAATAGGCGGAATCCGACGGAATACGCCAAGGTATTGCCTGTCCCGCGCCGATGACGCCGTTTTCCGCGACCGCCGCGATCATCGAGATCCAGGCGCTCATGCTGCCCCCAACGCGGCCAGCGCCTCACCCTCAAGCCGCACCTTGGTCCATTCGTCCTGCATGACGCCACCCTGCGCTCTGTAGAAGTCGATCGATGGCTTGTTCCAGGCGAGCACCCACCACTCGAACCGCCCCAGCCCCGCCCTGACGCACCGCCGTGCCAGATCGACCAGCAGGGCCTTGCCGATCCCCTTGCCGCGCATGGCAGGATCCACGAACAGGTCTTCCAGCCAGATGCCGTGCCGTCCCTGGAACGTCGAATAGGTATAGAACCAAAGCGCAAATCCCACGGGCTTGCCCTCCCATTCGGCGATCTCGCAGAACACCTTGGGCTCAGGCCCGAACAGGTCGCGCCCGATATCGGCCTTGCTCGCCTTTGCCTCATGCTCGAGCTTTTCATAGCGCGCCAGCGCCAGCACGAATTCGACGATCGTTTCTGCATCCCCAATAACCGCTGGCCGGATCGCCAGGCTCATCGCGCTCGCCCCGTCATTGCATAGCCTCGCTCTTGACCAGAAGCAGGATATCCAGCTCCCGCCCATAAGGCGGATACCAGTCGGTCGCCGTCATCTGGAACGTCGTCGGCCCGATCCTCTTGATGCCCTCGCCGCAAAACGACACCAGGTTGCCCGCATCGCCCTTGTCCACCGTCAAGGTGAATTTGCCCACGCTGCCCGCCCAGTTCGCCCCGGTCGACCACACATAGGAAATCCAGCTCTCGGTATAAGGATAGTTGGTGAAACCATCCCTCGTTGTCGCCCGATTCTTGAGCGCGCTCACCAGATCGTCGTCGACGCAATACTTGGCCTGGTATTCGGCGAACCGGTCCTTGGCATAGGCATCGTCATCGGCATTGGGCATGAACGTCGTCGCCACCGTGCCGCCCACGCTGGGCTGATAGGTGTGCACCACCTCGACATCCTCGCCAGCCGGAAAAGTCGCTTCCCAGCTATAGCTCGACCGCAACGTCCAGACCGGCGTCGTATCCACCTGCGGCCCTTCGCCGGCGTCATACTCCATCGGGATCACCAGCCCCTCAGATTGCAGCTTGGCCTTGTCGGCCTCCGGCAAATCGTTGAGCGCGTCGAGCGTATCCTGCCCGAAGGGAGCGAAAGGAATGCCCAGCGCCCGCAATTGCTTTGAATAGTCGATATTGTTGGCAAAAGCATATTGATGCAGCGTCGCCTCCACCGGCTCGCCGTTGAAGGTGGTCTTGAAGCCAAAGATATTGTCCATATCCTCGGTGGGAATGCTGACCATGAAATCACCATCGCCGGTGATATCGGGCATCGGAAACGCCACCAGAATATGCTGGTCCGTCTCGGCATTGTTGTGGAATTTGTACACCACCTCGACCTGCTCGGGCGAGATCGACAGCTCTTCGCTCATCATGGCAATATCGGGATTGGTGACGAAGATCAGCCCGCCCGTCCCCAATTGCGCCATCGTGTCATTGCCGAGCGCCGGCAGCGACACCAGCGCCATAGCCCCGGCCAGCACGTGGATCAGCTTCATCATTCCCCCTGCAAACACCGAACCTTCAAACGGCCACCGCCGCCTTGATATGCGGGTGCGGATCGTAGCCGACGAACGCGAAGTCCTCAAAGCTGAAATCCTCAAGCTGCATGACAGCCGGATTGATCTCGAGCCTCGGCAGCACCCGCGGCTCGCGGGTCAATTGCAGCCTCGCCTGCTCGAAATGGTTCGAATACAGATGCACATCGCCGAACGTATGGACAAAATCGCCCACCTGCAGCCCCGTCACCTGCGCCACCATATGCGTGAGCAGCGCATAGGACGCGATGTTGAACGGCACACCCAGAAAACTATCGGCCGAACGCTGGTAAAGCTGGCAACTCAGCCGGCCGTTCGCCACGTAGAACTGGAACAGGCAATGGCAGGGCGGCAGCGCCATCTCGTCCACCTCGGCCGGATTCCACGCCGAAACGATGTGCCGGCGTGAATCGGGCTTGGTCTTGATCGAGTGGATCACATTGGCGATCTGGTCGATATGTCCGCCCCCCGGCGTCGGCCAGCTGCGCCACTGCGATCCGTAAACCGGCCCGAGATCGCCGTTCTCGTCCGCCCAGTCGTCCCAGATCTTGACCCCGCGCTCCTGCAGCCAGCGCACATTGGTCTCACCCCGGATGAACCACAGCAGCTCGTAGACGATCGACTTGAGATGAAGCTTCTTGGTCGTCAGCAGCGGAAATCCCTGCCCCAGGTCGTACCGCATCTGGTAGCCGAACAGCGAACGCGTACCCGTCCCCGTCCGGTCCCCCTTGTCGGTGCCGTGTTCGAGAATATCGGACAGAAGTTTGAGATAGATCTGCATGAGATCAGTTTAAACGATTCTCCATGCACAAGGCTGCGCTGTATTGGACTGTCCACACCGGCAGCATGACGACATGAGCGCCGCCTTGCTTGCCAAAAAACCGGGTAAGGGAATTGGCACCATTTCGGTCTGGCACAATTGCCCTATCCACGCCAAACTGGCCCGAGGACGCGACAGGCTCGCATCCGCCGAGACGGTTTTACATCAGCAAAGGAGACCGATCATGAGCTATGTCGATGGCTACATAATTGCGGTGCCACTGGCCAACAAGGAAGCCTATCGCACGCTGGCGATGGAAGCTGCCGGACTGTTCAAGGAATATGGTGCATTACGCGTGGTTGAAAACTGGGGCGACGACGTGCCTGATGGTAAAGTCACCGACTTCAAGGGCGCGGTCAAAGCCGAGGCCGGCGAGGTCGTCGTCTTTTCCTGGGTCGAATGGCCGTCCAAACAGGTCCGGGATGCCGGACAAGCCAGGATGATGAGCGATACCCGCATGTCCGCGATGGAGATGCCCTTCGATGGCCAGCGCATGATCTATGGCGGTTTCGAGAACCTGCTCGATGCCTAGCCCGGCATAACCTCGTCCGTCGTCACCGCAAACGCCGCCAGCGTCGCCGGTCCGAATTGCGTCGACAGCGCGACATCGGTCGCATCGCGCCCGATCGCCATCAGGATGCGGCCGATGCGTGGCGTATTGTGTCGGGCGTCGGCCGTGTACCAATGCCCGCCGAGGTAAACCTCGAACCAGCCCGAAAAATCCATCGGGGCTGGGTTGGGCGGCACCCCGATATCGCCGAGATAGCCGGTGCAGTAGCGCGCCGGTATGTTCATGCAGCGGCACAGCGTCAGCGCCAGATGCGCAAAATCGCGGCAGACCCCGACCCGCCCGACATAGGCACCGAACGCGGTCCTGGTGCGGTCCGCCTGCTGATAGTCGAAGGTCAGGTGGTTGTGCACGAAATCCAGGATGGCCTGGACCCGCGGCCAGCCCGGCGTGGTGCCGCCAAACAGCTGCCAGGCGATCTCGGTCAGCTGGTCGGTCTCGCAATAGCGCGATCCGAGCAGGTATAGGAGAGTGTCGTCCGGCAGGTCGCGAATGCTGTGCTGGGTGGCGTCATGGGGCACGATATCGGGCGTCCCGCTGTCGTAGATGTCAAATTGCGCCGATATCGTCATCCGGCCCTGCGGCGCCGTTATTCGCGTACACAGATTGCCGTAGCTGTCATAGTAGTCCCAGCTTTCCACTGCCGGCGAAAAGTTCAGGATATGGGGCGTCAGCAGGTCCTGGCGCCGCGACGGGTGCAGGTTGAGCGATAGCAACATTGGGGTGGGACTAGGGCAATCATAGCTTAAGGAGAAACCGGCCTTGATCTGCATGGTCGAGTGCTTGTCCCGCGTGATTGCAACACTATGTCACATCACGCTGCAAACCAACAAAAGGGCACGCCGGTTCCAGCCGCAAGCCGGCGATTTGCAGCTATGCAGCATTTGCATCGCGCACGCGCCGCGCCTATATAGAACCTGCCCGTAAGGGCTATGGCGATAAACTGTCATCGTAATAAACCTATCGGACCCGGGGGCAGTACCCGGCGCCTCCACCATCTTCCCGCGCAGGCGGGCAGCCAATGGGGGCGAAACAGGATCGACGAGGGCGTAAAGGGTGTGCTTTTGCTCGGTGAGGTACCACCGTTATCGGTCCGAAACTTATAGTTGCAAATGACAACCATAAGGCTCCAGTCGCTCTCGCCGCGTAAGCGGTGCTAGCATTGGGAAATTAAGTCCTCCACCCCTAGCCGGGTGACAGGCGGGGTCCGCAGGCACCTGGCAACAGAAGCCTGCACCTTATCCCCTTCGGATTTCTGTTGCCTTTGTTCTTGAATTATCATGGAACGTGGGGCTGATATGGGCTGTTCAGTATCCTGATGCAGTTTGCAAACGCCGGAAGGGCGCTCATGGCCGAAGATTTGATCCGTTACGACATCCTGGCTCAGGAAGCCCTGCGCGGTGTCGTGCGCAAGGTTCTGTCCGAAGTGGCCAAGACCGGTCTGCCGGGCGATCATCATTTCTTTATTTCGTTCATCACTCGCGGACCGGGCGTGCGCATCTCCGAGAAACTGCTTGGCCAGTACGACAAGGAAATGACGATCGTCATCCAGAACCAGTATTGGGACCTCAAGGTCACCGAAACCGGTTTCGAAATCGGCCTGTCCTTCGATGGCCAACCCGAACTGCTGGTCGTGCCGTTTTCCGCCATCAAGGGCTTTTTCGACCCCTCCGTGCAGTTCGGCCTGCAGTTCGATCCCGCCGGCGCCAAGACTGACGATGACGACGAGGATGATGGCGATGATCGCGAAGGCGCCGCCAATGGGGATGTCGCCCCGGTCGCCGAAAAGCCCGGCGAAAAAGTCGTCAGCCTCGACGCCTTCCGCAAAAAACCCTGAACCGGCCACCTGCGATGGAAAAGCGGTCGCTCTCCATTGCCGGCCATCGCACCAGCATTGCGCTTGAGCCCGAATTCTGGGCCGCGCTCGAAGCCATGGCCCACGAGGCCGGGCAGCCTCTGGCCGCCCTGATCCGCACGATCGACACCAGCCGAACCAGCGCCAACCTCTCCTCGGCAACCCGCTTGGCCGTTCTCGCCTGGTATCAAGCCAGGAGCAGATAGCGCTGGCGCAGCGATCGGATCCCTAGTTTGGCGGCGCGAGAAACGGCTGGTTCAGCGGCAACCGTGTATCGGGGTTTGCGGTTCGTGGCGGCAATGTCAAATTCAGCGTTCCCGGCAAGGCCGGCTGCGGCGCCACCACCGGCGCCGGTTGCGTTGGCGAAACCTGCTGCGGACGCGCCGCTTCTTCCGCCGCCAGGCGCGCCGCTTCCTCGGCAGCGGCCTTGACGGCTGCCGCCGCCGCTTGGCGCTGTGCTTCGATCAGCCGGTTACGCTCCTGCGCCGCCGCACGTTGCCGCTCGGCATCTTCAGCTTGCAAGGCCTGCAATCGATCGACCTCGATTTCATTGGCACGCACCTGTACCGCCGCCACGAAAGTATCCAGGTCGAGCCGGGTTTCCGGCGCCACCACCGTGCCGCTGATGCGATTGCCGATCAGCGCGGTATCGGCCGTCACCAGATCGTTCGGATCGGTGAACCCGGCCGGGCTAAGCACGAAACTACCGTCCAGCCCAAGCGTCTCCAGGTTCAGGTTCAAATCGCCCGCCAGCTGCGCGCCGCTGCCCGCGACAATCAAATTGGTCAATCGCGCCACTCCGCCAGCCACGGTGAATGCCCCCGTTGCGCTCGGCGCGGTAAAATGGCCCCGCCCCAGCGCCATCCCGATCAGCACCCCCAGATCGTCCGCCGGGGTGTTCAGCACGTCGTCCAGTTGCGCCACGGTCGGAAATACCTGGGGGTCGAGTTGGCGCACATCCAGGCCTCGAACGGTGAAATTGCCTTCCCCCGACAGCACCGCCAGAATGCTGGCAATGCTCGCGCCGGTCCCTTCGATGCTGATGCCGCCATCCACGACCCCGCTCATCGCCTCGGCCACGGCTGGCGGCGCCAGATCGTCCAGCGCCACGCCGGCCAGCGACAGATGCCCGCTGACCGTCTTGTCCGGCAACGCCCCCGCGCAACACACCGCAACATCGCCGCTCACGCTACCCGCGCCCGCCGCCGCCGTGAACTTGGACAGCCGCACCCTGGTGTCGTCCCAATTGAACTCGAACCGTGCATTGCGCAGCCTGGCCGTTCCGCCGGCCGTCACCACTGGCACCGTGACCTGTACGGTTCCCCGCGTCTGCCGCGGCGTGTCCCCGACGGCGATCGGTCCGTCCGGCCACACCTCGCCTCCCGGCAGCAGCGCCACCGACCCCATCACACCCCCCGCCAGCCCTGACACATCAATGCTGCCCAGATCGATCGCCCCCGTCACCGCCGCCACCGCTCCGGTGCGCAACAGCGACAGCGCTCCCGAAAATGCCGCTGCCCCCGACTGTCCATCGATAGCGCTCAACTTCACCATCCGGCCGCCTTCGAAGTCGAGCGCCGCCGAAAGCGTGCTGATCGGCAAGCCCAACCCCTCGACCCCCACTAGGTGTGCCACCCCGCCTCCCTCGATGTCGGTGCCACTCAGCGTCCCGGTCCCCTGCACTTCGCCATTGGCCGCCAGCAGCGTTCCCGCATAGCTCAGGCTGCCGCCACCGACGCTTGCGGTAATCTGGCTGGCCAGGCTGTTGGACGGCGATCCCTGCATGGCGATCGCCACCATCATGGGTCCATCGGCCGCAAACAACGTCCCCTCGCCCAGTGCGAGCTGCCGCGTCAGCGCCGCCGGATCATCCGCCTCCAGCGTACCGTTCAACTCCAATTGCCCGCTCAGCGCCTGCCCGATGCCCCCGGCCATCTGCGCCCGTATATCGAGCTTGGCGGCCCCCATAGTGCCGTCCAGCGTCAGCGTCTGCGCCCCTGCCGCATCGCGCGCACTCAAGGTGAAGCCCACATCGCCTGGCAGCGACAATCCCACGAAGTCGCGCCAATCCGCCGGTACCTCGCCCAGATCATAAAGCGCCCGCAGCGCCGGCGCAGTGCCGCGGGCGACTTTCAGCCGCCCCGATCCCGAAAATCGCGGCTCGGCCAATGTCCCTGCCAATTGCAGCGCCGCGTCTAGCCCGATACCGCCAAATTCACCTGCCGCAAGCCGGGTAAACTGCAGCCCATTGAGGCCCCATTGTCCCTCCGCCGCCAATGCCGTGCCGTTTTGCCCCAGCAGCGTGGCGCTTTTTGCCGATAGGGCAAAGCTGCCGCTGGGAAAGCTCACCGGAAACGACGGCTCGTCCGCGATCCTGGGCAACAATGCGCTCAGCGCCGCGCTATCGGCGGCATCCAGATCATCGAAATGCCCCACCACGTCGAGCCGCTTTTCCGCCCCGAACCCAATCCGCAGTTCCACCGCATGGGCAATGCCGTCCAGCGTCAGCACGCCCTGGCTCAGCCCCAGCGCATCCCCCGCCAGCATCACCTTGGCATCCAGCTCGCCCGGCAGGTTGAACAGCGGCGAATTCTCGTCCGGCTTGCGCCACAGCCGCGCCAGCGCGTCCAGCCGTTGCGTGCTGATCGAGATTTGCCCGCCAAATCCCGGCCGCCCGTTCTGCCCCTGCAATACCCCGCTGGCCCGCACCTGCGCCTCACCCGGCAATTGCGCCTGGAACTGCTCGATCTGCCACGAGCGTCCGTCCGTCGCCGCATCCATGCGCACATTGCGCAACGCCACCCCGCGCAGATCGATCTCCGCCAGATCGACCCCGATCCGTCCTGGCAGCGGCGGCACCAGCGGCGCCGGCAATTCGCTCAGCATGCGCACCGCCTCATAGGGCAGCGTCGTGGCATCCTCCTGCGCATCGCGCGGCGGCAGGCTGAACACCCCACCCGAAATCACCGCATCGAAGCTGCGCCGGGCGCCCATCTGGATGCTGGCCGCGCCGGTCAGCCGCGTGCCCGCCCGGTTTTCATCCGGCTGCAGCACATAGGATGAAAACACCACCCGGTCGGTCGACGCCGTCACCTGCGCCTGCAACAGCAGGTCGCCGCGAATATCCTGCGCCGCCTCGGCCGCCGGCGGCTTTTGCCGCAGGCTCAGCGATCCATCGAACTTGGGCGCGATACCCGTGCTCAACTGCCCTTCGACGGTGATCGACATTCCACCATCGATGCCCGTCGCGCTGGCCGTCATCCGGCTCAGCCCGTCGCCATCGACCGCCGAGGAATTAAGCCTGATGCCATAGCGCTGGCTCGCCAGCGTCGCGCTGCCCTGAAACTGGTACGGCCCGGCAAACCCCGCCAGCGTCAATTCCCCATCGACATCGCTGGCCACGAAATTCTCGCCCGCCCGCACATCGGCCAGCCGCATCGTGCCATCCACGATGCTGGCCTGTCGCAGCGCCACCTGCCCTTCGCCATTGGAGCCGAACGCCACCCCGCTGCCGAACAGCCCGCTGTCATCGATCGCTGCATCGATCACCGGCTGGCGCAGTACCAGGTTGGTCACTTCATAGTCGTCGCGCAAGAACTGCAGCAGCGAAAACTCCGCCTCCACCGAGCCGATCGTGGCTGCCGGGTCCGATGGCGGTCCCACCAGCACATCGGAAAAGCGCAACCGCGGCTGCGGCAGCAGCGAAAAATCGATATCCCCGCGAATCACCACCGGGCTGCCCGCCACTTCGGAGGCCAGCGCCTCCATGCGCTCGCGATAATCGCCCCATTCGACGAACCGCGGCACGAGGAACGCCCCCGCCAGCACGAGAATCGCCAGCACGCCGATAATGATGTAAATGCGGTTGAGCACGGGCGTTCCGGTCTGAAGTGGCTGTGGCGAGTTTAGGCAAGTCGGCCTTGCGCGCAAGTGCGCGATTGCCTTGTACTGCCGACAGATTTGCTCTGTGCGCCACCACCTCTATCACGCTTGCGTCAGGCGCCGCGCTTTAAGCGCAAACGCCGCTGCATTTACACCCCGCCATATACATCGCCGCCCGCGCTGCCTATATTGCCGAACGAGAACAAAAAGAGATTAGCCAAGCCGCATGACCGCCGATGCCAACAGATTGGAGCGCCCCGCCGCTGGCTCGATTACCAGCCAGTTCGGCCGTCCTCCTGCCGATTATTTCACCGGCCTCAACGCCGAGCAGCGCCAGGCAGTCGAGACCACTGAAGGTCCCCTGCTGGTCCTGGCCGGCGCCGGCACGGGCAAGACGCGCGTGCTGACCACCCGCATCGCCCACATCCTGACCAGCCGCAAGGCGCGCGGATCGGAGATCCTGTCGGTCACCTTCACCAACAAGGCCGCCCGCGAGATGAAGGAGCGCATCGCCAAGCTGGTGGGCGCCTCGGTCGAGGGCATGCCCTGGCTCGGCACCTTCCACTCCATCGGCGCGCGCCTGCTGCGCCGCCATGCCGAGCTGGTCGATCTCAAATCCGATTTCACCATCCTCGATACCGACGATCAGATCCGCCTGATCAAGCAATTGCTCGAAGTCGAGAACATCGACGAGAAGCGCTGGCCCGCCCGCCAGTTCGCCGGCATGATGGACAACTGGAAAAACCGGGGCATGCTGCCCAAGGATATTTCGGCTGCCGAAAGCGGCATCTACGCCAACGGCTTGGGCGCCAAACTGTATGCCGATTATCAGGCGCGGCTCAAATCCCTCAACGCCGCCGATTTCGGCGATCTGCTGCTCGAATGCATCCGCCTGTTCCGCGAAAACCCCGGCGTTCTGGCCGAATATCACGCCCGCTTCAAATACATGCTGGTCGACGAATACCAGGACAGCAACGTCGCCCAATATCTCTGGCTGCGCCTGCTCGCCCAGGGCAAGGAGGCCAGCAAGGCCAATATCTGCGTCGTCGGCGACGACGACCAATCCATCTATGGCTGGCGCGGCGCCGAGGTCGACAACATCCTGCGCTTCGAAAAAGACTTTCCCGGCGCCAAGGTCATCAAGCTCGAGCGCAATTATCGCTCCACCGCCAACATCCTCAAGGCTGCCTCCACCCTGATCGCCTTCAACGAAGGCCGCCTCGGCAAGACCCTGCAGACCGATGTCGCCGAACAGGGTGAACTGGTCTCGGTCACCTCGGTCTGGGACAGTGAGGAGGAAGCCCGCACCGTCGGCGAGGAAATCGAGCAATTCCAGCGCGCCGGCGACAGTCTCAATTCCATGGCCATCCTGGTGCGCGCCTCCCACCAGATGCGCTCCTTCGAAGAGCGCTTCATCACCCTGGGGCTCAACTATCGCGTCATCGGCGGCCCGCGCTTCTATGAACGCAAGGAAATCCGCGACGCCCTGGCCTATCTGCGCCTCACCGCCCAGCCCGCCGATGACCTCGCCTTCGAGCGCATCATCAACACGCCCAAGCGCGGCCTCGGCGATACCACGCTCAAGGTCCTGTTCGACACCGCCCGCCATCAGCGCGTCCCGCTGATGAGCGCCACCCGCATGCTGCTCGAAACCGAAGAGCTCAAGCCCAAGCAGCGCACCACCCTGCGCGAACTGGTCGGCCAGTTCGACAATTGGGCCGAACGCTCCCGCTCCATCCCCCATTTCGAGCTCGCCGAACAAATCCTCGACGAGAGCGGCTACACCGCCATGTGGCAAAACGACAAATCCCCCGACAGCCCCGGGCGCCTCGAAAACCTCAAGGAATTGGTTCGCTCCATGGAGGAGTTCGAAACCCTGGCCGGTTTCCTCGAACACATTTCCCTCGTCATGGACCGCGACACCGGCGAAGCCGACGATTCGGTCTCCATCATGACTTTGCATTCCGCCAAGGGCCTCGAATTCAACACCGTCTTTCTCCCAGGTTGGGAAGAAGGCCTGTTCCCCTCCCAGCGCACCATGGACGAGTCGGGTCGCGCCGGCCTCGAGGAGGAACGGCGCCTGGCCTATGTCGGCATCACCCGCGGCCGCAAGCGCGTGCGCCTGTCGGTGGCGCAGAACCGCCGCATCCACGGCCTCTGGCAGTCCGCCATTCCGTCGCGCTTTCTCGACGAACTCCCCGCCGATGCCGTCGAGGTCAAGGACACCGGCTCCTCCTATGGCGGCTACGGTTATGGCGGCGGCACGTCCGCGCGCTTCAACAAGGCCGACCCCTTCGAAAGCGTCTACGAAACCCCCGGCTGGCAGCGTGCCCGCGCCCAGCAGGGCCAGCGCAAAGGGGGCGGTCCCCTGACCATCGACGGCGATCTCGTCGCCCGCTCCGTCGATCTCGGCGGCGACAGTTCCGCCTTCACCTTCGGCGACCGGGTGTTTCACCTGAAGTTCGGCTACGGGGCCATTTCCGGCATCGAAGGCAACAAACTCACCATCGACTTCGAAAAAGCCGGCCGCAAGAAGGTCCTGGACAGTTTTATCAAGAAGGGCTGACCCGTGATCATCACCACCACGCCAACCGTCGAAGGCCGCCCGATCCGCAATTATCTGGGCATCGTCACCGGCGAAGTCATCGTCGGCGCCAATATCTTCAAGGACCTGTTTGCCGGCATCCGCGATATCGTCGGCGGCCGCGCCGGCGCCTATGAATCCACCCTGCGCAGTGCCCGCCAACAAGCTTTTCGCGAACTCGAGGACGAAGCGGATCGCCTGGGTGCCGACGCTGTCATCGCCATCGACATCGACTACGAAGTCGTTGGCCAGGGCGGCTCCATGCTGATGGTCTCGGTCTCGGGCACTGCCGTCAAGCTTTAGCGAGCGCCGCGTCACCCAAATTGAGCGATCCGATCTCACCCAGCGGCTCGGTTTCAAATCGTTCGCCAAAGCCGGCGATGATGGGACGCGCATTGGCAATCATGGCCTGCACATGCGGCAATTGCAGCGATCCCTGGTGCTGCTCCTTGTCGATCCATACCTCGGTAATCCAGATGCCGTCTTCCGAAGCGGCATCGCGTGCAATGATATAGCTCAAGCATCCCGGCATGGCGGTGCTGTTGTCGAGCAGGATCGCCAAGAGGGCCTCGCGCTTGCCAGGCGCCGCCAGCATTTTCCCGATCAGACCATACATAGTCATTCCCCTTCGACTCTCATGAACACTCGCGACCCTGATACCCAAACCGCCCATGCCCGTCGATCAAGTCTTCGCCCCTCGATGATGGCCTTCCAAACCTTGGGTAGGCAATGGCCACTGTGGAGGGATTTGAGCGAAGACAGCATGACACTTCGCGGCGCGTCCCCAAGGACAAGCAATGCCAGTGACGCTGCGCAAGCCCTGAAGGCCATGAGACCTGCGCTCGAGTGGCAAGGGTGGGGTCCTCGTTAGCCCGATCCCGCGGTTTTCACTTGGCTGGAACACCAACGCCCCACCTCCCGGTGTCATACCGGCGCAGGCCGGTACCCATCCCGAGATGCACCCCCAGCCGGAAGGTGGTCCAGTCAAGATTTTGCTTTCGTCACCTCGCCCCTCCGGGGAGAGGTCGGATCGCCACGCGATCCGGGTGAGGGGTACGATGCCGTGGCTCCATCACCACGCCTACCCACCCACGATGTCATCCCGGCGCCAGCCGGTATCCATCCCGAGATGCACCCCCAGCCGGAAGGTGTCCGTAACACAGCGATATCGTGGCTCCCTGCACCCCCACCCAACCTCCCCCTGGCAGGGGGAGGAGCCGCCCGGTGGGTGGAACTGGGATCGAGACTCTGACCGAATGATTGAGCCCGATCCCACCCCACGAGTGGCGCGGTCTCCTCCCCCTTGCAGGGGGAGGTTGGGTGGGGGTCCTCGTTCAGCCCCGATCCATCCCCTCTATCCC